>JAZBPS010000374.1:0-2581 GCA_036353375.1 Halieaceae bacterium
AGCCATAACAGCGCCAGCGAGGGCAGCAGTACCGCCACGGCGATCTGCAGGGACAGGCCCAGGCCACTGCCCTTGAGCCTGAGCAGGAACTCGCGGAACCAGTCGTCCCGGTGCACGGGACCCGCCGAGCCCCAGCGCTGCAGCAGGGCCAGGGCAATCACCAGCGCGAGAAAGTTCATACAGGATCACCGTCGGACCGGTCACCGTGAAGGCCCGCTAACAGCGCCTGGTAAAACGGCCAGTCGAAGGCGGGCCCAGGGTCACTCTTGCGCCCGGGCGCGATATCGGAATGCCCCACAATGCGCTCGCGGGTGATAGCCGGATAGGCTTGCATGATGTCCCCTGTGACCATGGCCAGTCGGTGATATTGCGCATCAGTATAAGCCTCGGTGTCACATCCCTCCAACTCGATGCCTATGGAGAAATCATTGCAATTCTCGCGGCCCTCAAAACAGGAGATGCCCGCGTGCCAGGCGCGATCCTCAAAGCTAACGAACTGGGTAAGCGCGCCGTCGCGCTCTATCAGCACATGGGCAGACACCTGCAAGTCCCGAATCTCATCGAAGGCCGGGTGGCTGTCACAGTCCAGGCGGTTACAGAAAAATGCCTGCACGCAGCCGCTGCCGTACACACCGGGGGGCAGGCTTATATTGTGAATTACCAGCAGGCTTATATCCCGGCGCTCCGGCCGCTCGTTACAGTTGGGGGACTCACAGCGCCGTGCCCCCTGTAACCAGCCTTCCACTATGCCTTCGCCACGCAATGGCGCTACCCCCGTCAGTCCCATGGGCACCGATACTAGGCGAGCCGCAGCGGCGGTACAAATGTGCGCCATGCCAATCGGCCCCGCTACGCAGCGGCGCCCCTGCGGTGATAGACTCAGCGGCCCCTGAAACTGGCGGATTGGCCATGCACGCGATCGACCCGGAGACATTGAAAAACGCCGTTATCGAGGACGTCAAAACCGCGCTGGCGGAGGACATCGGCAGCGGCGACATCACCGCCGCGCTGATCCCCGCGTCGGCGCGGGCCCGCGCGCGCGTGATTACCCGCGAGGCCGGCATTGTCTGTGGGCGCGACTGGGTCAACGAGGTGTTCCGGCAGCTGGATCCGGACGTCACCCTGTACTGGCAGGTCAGGGACGGCGAGGCGGTGCACCCGGATCGCCTGCTGTTTGAGCTGGAGGGCTCGGCGCGCAGCCTGCTGACGGGCGAGCGCACGGCGCTTAACTTCCTGCAACTGCTGTCTGGCGTTGCCACCCGCTGCCACGACTACGCAAGACTGGTCAGCGATCTCGAGGTCAAGCTGCTGGACACGCGCAAAACCCTGCCCGGGCTGCGCCTGGCGCAGAAATACGCAGCGACCTGCGGCGGCTGCTACAACCACCGGCTGGGCCTTTACGACGCCTTCCTGATCAAGGAAAACCATATCGAGGCCTGCGGCGGCATTGCCGGCGCCGTCGACACCGCCCGGCGCCACGCGCCGGACAAACCGATTGAGGTGGAGGTGGAGAATCTCGACGAACTGGCACAGGCGCTGGCGGCCGGCGCGCACCGCATCATGCTGGATAACTTTTCCTTCGAGGACCTGCGCAAGGCGGTTGCCACCACCGCCGGGCGGGCAGAGCTTGAGGCCTCGGGCGGGATCACCACCGAGACACTGCGGGAGGTGGCGAAGACGGGTGTGGACTTCATTTCCCTGGGCACCCTGACCAAGGACATCAAGGCCCTGGACCTGTCCATGCGGCTGGAACCCGGCGCCTGAGACCAGCGAGGCCGTCGCTACAGCAGTGCGGCGTCGGCCACCAGCACGCCGTTGTTGTCGGCGTAAATCCAGTGCCCCGGGGCAATGTGCACACCGCCAAAATGCAGCGGGATGTCCTGCTGCCCCTGCCCCAGCTTGTCGGTTTTAAACGGCACCGTACCCAGCGCCATGACGCCCAGCGCGGTTTGGCCGATTTCGTCCACGTCCCGAATCACACCGTTGATGACCAGCCCCGACCAGCCGTTGGCGGCGGCCTGCTCGGCCAGCATGTCGCCGAGGAGCGCCCGGCGTCTGGAGCCACCGCCATCCACCACAATTACACGGCCCTCGCCGGGCGTAGACACCAGTGCCTTCACCAGGGAGTTATCCTCGTGGCACTTGATGGTGACCGCCGCGCCGCAAAACGCGGTGACGCCGCCGTAGTTGCGCCAGTCCAGCTCCAGCGCCTGCACGCGCTCGGGAAACTGGTCGGCGATGTCCGGCGTCGGGATCACAGCCAGGCCTCCGCGAATTCCAGCAGCCCGCCCACGGTGCCCACGGCCCCCGCATGTCCGGCGGCTTTGGGCAGCACTGACTCACAGTAGAAACGCGCGGTGGCCAGCTTGCATGTATAGAACGGGTTGTCATTGCCGGCATCGAGTTTCGCGTGCGCCACCAGGGCTGAACGCAGCAAGTGCCAGCCACCCATCACGTAGCCGGCCTGCATCATGTAGTCGAAGGCGGACGCCAGCGCCAGCGGGCGATCGTTGTGCCAGGCGTCGAGAATGCGCGCCGTGGATGCGCGCAGGTCGGCCAGCGCCGCTGCCAGTGCATCCCG
>JAZBPS010000375.1:0-4807 GCA_036353375.1 Halieaceae bacterium
GCCAGCCTTGTTGTCCTTGGCCATCTCGTGGCCTGCTCGGACGGCGACAGCCTGCAACGAGTACTGAACAGGGGTGAACTGGTGGTAGCCACCCGCAACGGGCCAACCACCTACTTTATGGACAAGGGCGAACCGGCGGGATTCGAGCACGAACTGGTCAGTCGATTTGCCGCCGAGCTGGGCGTGAAGGTGCGCTATCGGACCCGACACAGCCTCACCGCCATACTGGAGGATGTGGGCAAGGAGCAGGTCGACCTGGCCGCCGCCGGGCTGACGATCACGCCCGCAAGACAACTGACATTCCAGTTCAGCCGTCCCTACTTCAGCATCCAGCCCCAGGTGGTTTACCTCGCCGGTACATCGCGGCCGCTGGCCATCGAGGACCTCTACGACGCCGATATCGTGACCATAGCGGGCAGCAGCCACGCCGAGGCGTTAAGCAGCTTGAAGCAGGAGCACCCTGCCTTGCGCTGGCGTGAGATTGAAAACATCGAGCCACTGGACCTGATGGACATGGTGTCCTCCGGCGAAGCCCGGTTTGCCCTGCTGGATTCCAACGAGTTCATTGCCAATCGCAGCTTTTATCCAAAGCTTCGCGTCGGCTTTGACCTCGGTGAACAACAGGCACTGGCCTGGGTGTTCTCACAGCGTGAAGCGGACACCAGGCTACTGGAGCGCGCCAATGCGTTCCTGGCGTCGCTGGAAGCAGATGGCACCCTGGCCACGCTGAAAGAACAACAATTCGGCCACGCCTGGGGCGTGGACCAGGTGGATTCGCAAACCTTCAATCGCAGGATGCGCAACCGGCTGCCCCAGTACGAACCCATGTTCCGGCAGGTGGGCCGGGAGTATCAACTCGACTGGCACCTGCTGGCGGCCATCGCCTACCAGGAGTCGCACTGGAATCCCCGGGCGCGTTCACCCACGGGCGTGCGCGGCATGATGATGCTGACCCGCACCACGGCGCGGGAGATGGGCATCGACAACCGCCTCGATCCGCTGCAGAGCACCCGCGGCGGCGCCCGCTACCTGAAAAAGATCAAGCGCCTGCTGCCCGACGATATCTACGAGCCGGACCGCACCTGGTTCACCCTGGCCGCCTATAACATCGGGCGCGGCCACCTGGAGGACGCCAGGGTACTGACGGAACGTGATGGCGGTGACCCGCACCTGTGGGCAGACGTGAAGAAGCGCCTGCCCTGGCTGCAGCGCAGCAAGTACTACAAGACCGTGAAACACGGCTACGCGCGCGGCTCGGAGCCGGTCACCTACGTGAAGAATATCCGGCATTACTACAACATCCTGGCCTGGCAGGACATCGCCGCCAACCGCCCCCTGCCGCCGGTTAACGCCGCCGCGCACTTGCCGGCAGCCCTGGGGCAGGTGGACCTCTCAGCCCTTTGAGCCCCAGGGAGGTGCCTTACACTTCACCCGCGACGGGCGCGAAAGAAACCTTTCAGCAACTCAGCGCTTTCTTCCGCCAGCGGCCCCTCCTCCCAGACCACCTTATGGTTGTAGAAGTCGCGATCAAGGTCCTTGCCCTGGCTGCAGACCACACCTGCACGGGGCTCCCTGGCCGCAAACACCAGCCTCGCGATGCGGGCATGCACCATTGCCCCGACACACATTGTGCAGGGCTCCAGCGTGACATAGAGCGTCGCACCCGGAAGGCGATAGTTTCCCTGCCTTTGCGCAGCGGCGCGCAATGCGACAATTTCGGCGTGGGCACTCGGATCACGGGTCAGGATAGGCTGGTTGCTGCCTTCGCCGATCACCTCACCGTCCAGCACCACGACGGCACCTACTGGTACCTCTCCGTTTTCTGCACTGGCCTTGGCCAGCGCCAGAGCCCTATGCATATACTGTAAATCTGCTTCATTCATCAGTTTCTTGCACAAATGGTCGCGCTGCTGGATGTAAAACCCTGAGATATGCTGCGCCCCGGGCAGCAAACAACGCCAGGGCAGGACGATAAACAGCGCGGAACAAGTAAAGCACCGCCGCCGACAAGCATACTCGATTTGCACAATGCGTCGGCGCTGCTAAAACAAAGGTAACATCACGGGGGCGTAACGCTTGCCTGCATCAACGCGCTCTGCCAGCGCAGCATCTTAAGACGGGGACACTGTGGATATGAAACTGAAACGACTTGCCGTTAGCGCACTTCTGCCAATCATGGGTCTGGCGCTCAGCATTCCAACCGAGGCGCAGCGCCGCGGCGATACAGCGCGGGTAACCATCGGCACAGTTGACGCTATGCGAAAAATTAAATTCGATGACGGCTCAGGAGGCGGCGCCCTGCTGGGTGGCGCGGCCGGCTGGGCGATAGCGCGCAACCAGTCCAGCGGCAGGCAGGCCGCAGCCGCCATCGCAGGCGCCGGCATCGGCGCGGCCTCCAGGCAGAACCGCTACGGCGGCACCGGCATGGAGTACCGGGTGCGCAATGCCGCGGGCGACATCCTCACCATCGTCTCTGACCAGACCGAGGTGCGCATCGGGGACTGCGTGTCCGTGGAGGAAACCGGTAAGACCGCCAATATCAGGCGCGTGGATAACGACCTCTGCACGCCGGCAGCACCGGTCGTTATAGAGACCGTTGCTCCCGTACTGGCAGAGGAGGCGGCGCGATGCAGTCAGGCAAAAGATCGCCTGTTTGCGGCAACGACAGCCGAGGAGGTTGAAGTCGCGCGGCAAATCATGGAGGCGTTCTGTAACGACTGAGCAGTGGACAACTAGAAACGATAGGTCAGGAAGCCCATCACCCCCAGCAGCTCCGCATCGTATTCCTGGCGGGAGCGTCCGCCGGGGTCATTACGCAGGTCGAGGCCGGTGTACTGTGCCCCTATCCCCGCTCCGATACTGTCGTTAAAGGCGTGTTCCAGTCGCAGCGATGCGTATATCAGACTGCCGCTGTAATCCTCATAGTCAGCGCTCAACCATCCCGCATTGAACCGCAGGATATTGCGATGATTAAACGCATAATCAGCAAACACCCGCACGTTGGGTACGGGCGCCAGCAGACTGTCTGCCGCCTGGCTCAAAACGATCTCGCTTTGGCCGATGAAAAGGTTTGCATCCAACTCGGCGGCAAGATCGAGCGCGTGTAAACCCAGGCCCGCGCCCCACTCATAGTTGCTGGCTTTGCCAAAGCTGTAGGCGACATCCAGTATGTACGCATTCAACTGCAACTGACTGTTAAGTCGTGCACCCGCCGGATATACCACACCATCAAAGTTGAAGGTGTCTGACACCTCGGTTGCACCGCTTTGATCGAACTCGTTATAGGTCAGCGTGGCCGCCCAGCGCTCTGCAAAACGCCAGCGCGCGGCGGCATAAAATACCGTTGCCTCGTCATCGATACCCATATCGTCGAGGTCTATGCCGGTTTCCGGCAACGGGGCGACGACCGCGGAAACATTGGCATCAGCGACAACATATTGCCCGCCAAGACTTAGCTCGAACGCCTTGTCGAAGGCGGGGTGCTGCCCGTCGGCGGCATCAGCCACAGCCGTTGCGATCAGCGACATAGCACACACGACTGCGCTGCACGGTTTCCTCATAAATGCCTTCCAGCCAATTCAGTGAAACGAGAACCACACGCGTGCCTGCCACTGGCAAGCGCCCCGCGGGCCTGCGTCAGTGTACATTACGATCCTCCGCCTGCCAGAAGGGTTTTCGCAGCTCTGTCTTCAGTATTTTGCCGGCACCGGAAAGCGGCAGCGGCTGGTCGCGGAAGGTCACGCTGCGCGGGCATTTGTAGTCCGCGACCAGCCCGCGACAGTGATCGATGATTGACTGCTCTGAGACCTCGACGCCGTCTCTGGGAAAGACGATCGCGTGAACGCGCTCGCCCCACTTTTCATCCGGGACGCCGATTACCGCGCACTGGGCGACAGCCGGGTGGGACGACAGGACATTTTCCACCTCTGCGGAATAGACGTTTTCGCCACCGGACACGATCATGTCCTTGATACGATCGACGATAAAAACAAAGCCGTCTTCATCCATGCGCCCGCCGTCGCCAGTGTGCAGCCAGCCGTTGCGCAAGGTCGCCGCGGTCTGCTCTGGAAGGTTGCGATAGCCCAGCATGACATTGGGACCGCGGCAACACACTTCCCCCACCTGCCCCACCGGCACCGGATTATCATCCTCGTCGAGTACCGCCACCTCCACGCCGGGAATCGCCTGCCCTGCCGCCTTCACCTTGCCGCCAAAGGCGCTGTTGTCGTCCACCGTGTGATACTGCGCCGCCAGCATGGTCACGCAGGGCGCCGCCTCGGTTTGTCCGTAGGCCTGTACCATTTCAACCCCTGGCAGCAACTCCAGCACCTTTGCAATGATGGACTGTGGCATGGGCGACGCGCCGTACATGATGCGCTGCAGGCTGGACAGGTCGTGCTCGGATAATGCCGGATGGTTGACGACCATGTTAATCATGGTGGGCACCAGTAGCAGTTTTTGTATGCGCTGCTCTGCAATCGTCCGCATCACGTCAACGGGGTCAAAACCGGGGCGGAAAAAATTGCAGCCGCCGAACATCACCGACGACATACACATCACCCAGTCCGCGATGTGGAACATGGGTGCCGTGTGCAGAATCCGGTCGTCGCGCTGTATGCCGATAAACGGTGAAATCTGCAGCGCATTCACGACAAGGTTCTGGTGCGAGAGCATGACGCCTTTGGAGCGACCGGTAGTTCCACCGGTGTAAAAGAGCCCCGCCAGGTCATCCCCGCCTCGGCCCGCATCGTCCAGCGCCGTTTCTGTCGCCAGCGCCTCCCAGGCGACGCTTCCTTCAGGGGCATCA
>JAZBPS010000376.1:0-2309 GCA_036353375.1 Halieaceae bacterium
GCCAGCACGCCGCCCGCCAGCAGGGCTGTCGGGTTCAGGGGCAGGGTCAGGAAGGCGACGCCGTACAGCAGATGCCCCAGCAGGAAACTGGCGAGGCCCGCCAGGAAGGCCGCGTCGCTTTTTGCTATCAGCAGCACGTCGCCCAGCAGGCATAACAACAGGCCGGCCAGCAGCCAGCGGCCGTAAACCGTGTCCAGGGCGTCCAGGTTCAGCGCCAGTGCCACAAAGCACAGCGCCGCCAGTGGCTTGAACAGCCACTCCAGTTGCGGGTAGCGCGCCTCGGTCAGCAGCAGGGCGGCCACCGCGACCAGTGCCGCGGTGGCCAGCAAAAGGATCATCGCATCTCGGTCGAATCAGTCGTTGAAGTGATAGCGTACACCGGCAATGGCTGTGCGTCCCGGGGTGACGAAGCCGAAGATCTCCTCGTAGTCCTCATCGATGGCGTTCTCCACCCGGCCGTACACTTCCAGGTTGTCCAGCACGCGGTAGCTGCCTGCCAGGGTGACCAGCGTGAAGCTGTCCAGTTCAACCCGCTCCTGAAAGGGTGGGGTGGGCGGAAAGAAGAAGTCGTCCTGTTCGCCGTTGTAGTCCACCTGCAGGTTCAGGTTGCCGCGACCGGCGGCAAAGTCCCAGTTGAGGTTGGCGCTGGCGATGTGCTCGGCACGGCGGATTTCGTCCACCTGGTTGCCGGCGCCATCGTCTTCGGTGGCATCCAGCCAGGTGTAGGCCGCGGTCAGGCTGAGGCCGTTGCCCAGCAGCCAGCGCCCGGACAGCTCCAGCCCCTGGCGCTGGCTGCGGCCGTTCTCATTGATGGCGGTAAAATCCCCCACCCCCGGGTCAAAGGCGAAGCCGTTGATCTCGTCTTCCAGCTGCTCGTCGAACCAGGTGGCGGACAGCCGCAGGCGATTATCGAGCAGTTGCTGGTCCACGCCCACTTCCCAGCTCTCGGACTCCTCCGGCTGCAGGTTGGGGTTGCCCACAAAGTTGGTGAAAAAGCCAAAGCGCTCGGAAAACGTGGGGTTCTTGATGCCCGTGCCCCAGGCCGCGCGCAGCGTGGTGGCACCGTCGGCGAGTTGCCAGGCGGCGCTGATGCGGCCGGTGGTGGCGTCGTCAAAGTCGCTGTTGTCGTCGTTGCGCGCGCTGGCCAGCACCGAAAGGTTGTCGGTGAGCTGGCCACGGTACTCCAGCACCAGTGCGTCGGTGGTCAGTGCCTGGTCCTGGTTGGGATCACCGAACTCGGTCGCCAGGCCGCGCTGGCGGAAGTCCTCTTCCCAGCGCTCGTAGGCCGCGGTGAGCGTGTGTCCCTGCAGCAGGTCAAAGCTGCTTTGCAGGGTGTAAACCCATACCTCGGCATCGCTGGCGCGGCGGTCAAAGCCGCCCGGCGCAAAGGCATCCTCGCTGACCGTGCTGTTACCCGTGTCAGTCAGGGCGATGCTGGCCATGTGCCGCCAGCGTCCGTCCAGGGTGCTGAGGTTGGCCGCCAGCCGCCCGTACCACTGTTCAATGTCTGTGCGGCTGTTGCTGTCGGCGGGCAGGCCGGTGGCAAAATCCACTTCATCGAAATCGCTGCGCGCATCGGTGTAGCGCAGGTTGGCGTCGACACTGAGGGCGTCCGAGGCCAGCCAGCGCAGGTTGACGTTGGCCGTGGTGTTTTCGTACCCGTCCACCTCATTGCCGCTGCGGGAGACGTTGTCTCCCCCGGTTTCCACGCTGCTCAGGCTGAAGCCAGCCTGCAGGCGGCGATCGCCGTAATTGGCATTCAGCCCCGCGTTGCGCCAGCCCCGTTCACCGCCCTCGGCAAACACCGCAGCACCCAGCCCATCGTCGCCGCGGCGGGTGCGAATGTTGACCACCCCGGCGAGGGCGTCGCTGCCCCAAAGCGAGCTCTGCGGGCCGCGAATGACTTCCACGGCCTCGATATCGGTATTCAGCAGGTGGGCGAAATCGAAGCCGCCGCCCTGGGCCGGGTCGTTGGCGCGTATTCCGTCGATGAATACCAGGGTGTGGTTGGCCTCGGCACCGCGCAGGCGAAGCTGGCTCTGTGCCCCGAAACCGCCGCCGCGGCTTATTGCGGCACCGGGCACGGCGCGCAGCACCTCGCCCAGGGCGACGTTCTGGCGGCTGGCCAGGTAGTCCCGGTCGAGAATATTGACCGCATTGCCACTGAGGCGCGCCGCCACGGGCTCCCTCGCGGCCCGCACAATGACGGTTTCGATCGTGTCATCCGCCAGCGCCAGGTGGCCCGACAGGGTGGCAGTGATGGCAGCGAGTAGCGTGCTGCTGGAACGTAGCAAAATGTGTTTCATGAA
>JAZBPS010000377.1:0-3446 GCA_036353375.1 Halieaceae bacterium
CGTCGGCAGCGACAGCCGCTGGTCGCGGCTCAGGGTTTCCAGATCTTCGCCTTCGACGTACTCCATGATGATGGCAAGCTGTTCGCCGTGCGCTATTACGTCGTGCACATGCACAATCTGCGGATCGCTGAACGCCGCCAGTGCCCTGGCTTCCTCCACCGCTCGGCTGCGTGCCGCCGCATCGCCCTGTAGCGGCTTTAATTTCACCGCAACACGCCTCGCCAGTCGCGTGTCCTCCGCGACGTAGACATCGCCTTCGCCGCCGGACTTTACAAGCCGCAGCAGGCGATAGGGACCGATCCGGGAGAGTGGCATGCTGCTACCAGTGACCTTCAGGCAGGTCCATTGCGCGCCAGCGCCTGCGCAAGGCCGCCTGCGAAACCTGTAATCGCAGTGCGGCCTGCTCGAGATCGCCTTTACAGTCGTAGAAGACCGCCTCCACCTCCGGCGCAGGAACGTCCGCGGCGGTGCGCAGGTCCGGGATAGACTGGATACGTCTATAAAGTGACTGCCGGGAAATCTGCAGGGCTCGCGCCGCCTGGGTAATCTCCCAGCGAGCGGCAATCAGCGCGTTGCGTATACTCTCATCACTCAGTTCTGCGCCTGGCTTGCGCCCTGCAACCGCAGGCGCCTCCGCGAGCGACGCCGCCAGGCGAGCCTCCAGCGCGGCAGGGATAGAAAAGGCACCCTGTGCACGGATTTCCAACGCCAGCTGGTAACAGGCGTTGCGTAGCTCGCGCACGTTACCGGGCCAGTGATACATGGCGAAACGCGTCACCAGGTTGGCCCACAGGGAGATCGTCTCGCTGTCATCGGCCGCCTGTTGCAGTAACTCCCGCGGCAGAAAATGTTGCATCAAAACGCCGAGGTCATCCCTGCGCTCCCGCAGAGGCGGCAGGCTTAGCTCGACGCCGCCGAGACGATGTCGAAGCGCCGTGCTGAAGCTGCTGTCCGGGTCTGCATCGGTTGCGGCAATCAGCCGCACATCCACACGCTGCACCTGTCCCCCCGGACGCTGTATCTCCCCCTGCTCCAGGGCGCGTAGCAGCTGTGCCTGCAAGCCGACCTCGCAGGACCCGATCTCGTCCAGGAACAGGGTGCCTCCACTGGCGCGCCCGAAGTAGCCGGGACGATCCGCCTCCGCGCCGGTGAAGGCCCCCCGACTGACGCCGAACAACTCCGCCGCTGCCAGCTCCGCCGGCACCGCAGCCATATTCACGGCCACAAGCGGCTGCGCTGCACGATCGCCGCGCGCGTGCAACGCACGGGCTGCGAGCTCCTTACCGCTACCGGACTCTCCCAACAGCAATACGGGCAAGCGCTCGGTCGCTACGCTGATGAGGTTGGCACGCAACCGCTGCAGCGCGGCGGACTCGCCCACCATGTCGCAGGCATCCTCCACGACAGGTGGCAGCGCCTGCCGCTGCAGCCACAACACCACCCGCTGTGAAAGGCACAGTACAACGCCCTGCTGCAGCCGTTCCGACGTCAGTGGCACCGTGTCTGTTACCGGTTTGCCGTCGATGCTGAGGGATCGACCGCTGGCGGAGGTGCTGATCGTCAGGCCGGAATCGCCATGTCTTAGCGTGATGGGATCGCGGCTCAGGTAGGGATCTTCAAGCGGCGCGACCGCTTCGGGCTGCCTGGGGTGGGAAAACAACGGTGTCAGGCGAGACAGCCTCACAACGCCGTTGGACGGCACTACCGACCGCTGGCCGACACGTGCACTGTCCGGATGAAACAGGATTGTACAAACGAGCGGATCCGACACGACACGGGATCGCGTCTGTTGTACCTCGGGTAACGTCAGATCGCCAATGTCCCAGCGATGCATGCCCCTTTCCCTGTACCTTCCGCTCAGCTTCAGTGTAGCAGTTCACAACAAAAGCAAGCGGACTTGCGCCGGGGCACGGAATCCGGTCCCATACGCCGATGGGAAATCGACTTTCAAAGATCTATACACGCACGGGCGACGACGGCACCACCGGCCTCGGTGACGGCAGCCGCATCCCCAAGAATCACCCCCGGGCCGAGGCCATGGGCGAGGTGGACGAACTCAACTGCCAGATGGGCATGCTGATTGCCCAACTGCCCGAAGACGACCCGCTGCAGCCGCTGCTGACGCGCATACAGCACGACCTGTTCGATATCGGCGGCGAGCTGGCGGTACCCGGCTTCGACATGGTCAAGCCCGAGCGGGTTGCCGAGCTGGAAGCAACGCTGGACCAATACAACGATGACCTGCCGGCCCTGAAAAACTTCATCCTGCCGGGGGGATCGGTAGCGGCCGCCCAGGCGCACCTGGCCCGGGCCATGTGTCGCCGCGCGGAACGCCGGCTGGTCACTCTGCACCAGCAGGAGCCCATCAACGAAACCCCGCGGCTGTACATCAACCGGCTGTCAGACCTGCTGTTTGTGCTGGCGCGGGTGTTGTCCCGCCGCAACGGCGGCAGCGAGGTGTTGTGGCAGCAGCAGGCCACCGCCGAGAAAAGCCACGGCTAGCCCGGGCCGGCAAGCCCCCTAGTAAGGCAGGGTGGCGCCGCCGTCCATGAGCAGATGCTCCCCGGTCACATTGGGGGCGCTGTGGGCGAAGTACCAGATGTTTTCCGCCACGGTCTCCGGCGTCATCACTTCACCGGTGGGAGCACGGTCGCGGTAGTACTGGCGCACCGCCTCGTAGGCCTCGCTGCCGAGGCCCTCCTGCAGCCAGTCTCCCTCGACGAAGCCCGGGCACACGGCATTCACACGGATCTCCGGGCCAAGGTTGCGCGCCGTGGATTGATTCAGCGCCAGCATGGCGGCCTTGGAACAGGCGTAGGCGAGGCTTGAACCCACCCCGATCAGCCCGGCCACCGACGCGACATTGACGATAGCGCCACCGGTTTTGCGCATGGTGGGCACCACCGCGCGAATCATCTGGAACGCCCCCACGGTATTCACCTGGTACAGGTGCTGGAAGTCCGCCGCATCCAGTCCGTCGAGGTCGCCGTGGGGGCAGAATTTTGTGGTGCCGGCGTTATTCACCAGCACATCGATACGCCCCCAGGCGTCAACCGCTGCCGCAGCCAGCCGCCGGCAGTCGGCGTCCTCGGCCACATTGGCGCCAACCGCTATCGCGTCGGCACCGGCCGCCTTGCAATCCGCCACCACGGCTTCGGCGCCCTCAGCATTGCTGTTGAAGTTCACCAGCACGTTGTAACCGGCTTTGGCGGCCCGTCGCGCCACGGCGGCGCCAATGCCCGAGGAGGACCCGGTCACCAGGATGACCCTGCGGTCTGAATCTGTCATGGACATGTACCTGTAGGGTGTATCGGTAAGGTGTATCGGTAAATTGCGCGCTCAGCTCAGAGTAACAGCACCAGCAACGCCACCACGACCACCCAGGCGACCGCGCTGCGGGACAGCAGGTCCTGCAGCTGCCCGACTTCCCAGTCGCTCACCTCCGC
>JAZBPS010000378.1:0-13239 GCA_036353375.1 Halieaceae bacterium
CCGAAAAGAGGGGCAGGCTCTCCTTGGGGGCTTGAGCTCGCCATCCATGGCTCGCACGGTCCTGGAAACACACTTCAGTGCGTGGGCCTTTCATGTTTAGTGCCAGTCGGCAGACTGAAAAAATGCGCGAACTGGTCGTCATGCGTTCGCACAATATCTACGCAACCAGAGTAAAAAATCGCTCCACGTCTGGGGAACGACTACCGCTAACGAAGCAGGATCGATAACCACACTGGATGGCAAAGAGCATAGGCTGACCTGTTCTGAAGACTGTGCGAGCCATGGATGGCGAGCTCAAGCCCCCAAGGAGAGCCTGCCCCTCTTTTCGGGTAAGGGTTCACGGCGTGTCTTCAGAACAGGTCAGCCTATGCTCCGATCGAAAGCACCAGTGCCATGCACTATATTTTCGGCCGAGCCTTTAGAGCAGGTCAGCGCCCTACATCCGAAGAGCGCAGTTCTCCCCAAATCAGAGGTTTTCCTCCGCAAAAGCCGCCAGGCGGGAGCGCTCTATGCCGTTGACGTGCATGACGCCCGCGTGTTCGAAGGCCTTGCACTTCTCCACCAGGTAGGTGAGACCCGAGGTCAGCGGTGAGATGTACTTGTTGTCGATTTGCGCAAGGTTGCCCAACACCACGATCTTGGAGCCTGCGCCCACCCGGGTAATCACCGACTTGAGCTGGAACTGGGTGAGCCCCTGGCTTTCATCAATAATGATGTAGGCATTGTTGAAAGAGCGGCCGCGCATGAAGTTGAGGGATTTGAACTGGATATTGGCGCGCTCTTTCACATAGTCGATGGAGCCGTGACTGCACTCGTCCGCACCGTGGAGTATCTCCAGGTTGTCGTCGAAGGCCGCAAGCCAGGGAGCCATTTTCTCTTCCTCCGTGCCCGGCAGGAAACCGATATCCTCGGCGATGGGCGGCGTTGAGCGGGCCACAATCAGCTTGTTGTATTTCTTTTCTTCGAGGATGGCGTGCAGGCCGTAGGCCAGGGCGATCAGGGTTTTGCCCGAACCTGCCGGTCCGGTGAGCACGGTCATGTCGACGCTGTCATCGTCTATCAACTGCATCGCCATCGCCTGCTCCAGGTTGCGTGGAGAAAGACCCCAGAAGCGGCGGTTCATCAGGTTGTCGCGACTGTCACAGCGCATGTAGATGTAGTCATCCTCAATGCGTTTCACGTAGGCGAAGAAGTCCTGGTCGTCATACACGAACATGTTCGGATAGGCAGCGGGCAGGGCCGAGCGGGGTATACGGTGCAGGGTCTGGTCACCCTCGCGCAGGATATCTACTTCCTCGATGCCGGCCCAGAAATCGCCGGGCACGTGCTCGTACCCTTTGGCCAGCAGGTTGATGTCGTCCAGCACCACGTCACGGCGGTAGTCCTCGACATGCTCAAGTCCGGAACCCTTGGCCTTCAGACGCATGTTGATGTCTTTGGTCACAAGGCACACAAAGCTGTCGGGGAACTGTGCCTGCAGGCGCAACGCGACGTTGATAATGCGATTGTCGTTGGCCTTGTCCTGGGTATCGTCCAGGAAATGGATAACGCTCTCCTCGGAGAGCATCTGGTCCGGGTAGATGGAGAGTGTGCCGGGCGGCCCGTCCAGCACGGAGCCCGGTATGGGGACGCCTTCCTGTAACGCCTGGGGGCTGGCTTCATCGACGACCTTGTCGATCATCTGGATGGCGATGCGGGCCTCGCGGCTGACGGTCTTGTCGCGACGGTCCTTGATGTGGTCCAGCTCTTCCAGCACTGTCATCGGTATAACCACGTGATGCTCATTGAAGGCCACCAGCGAAGTCGGGTCGTGCAGCAGGACATTGGTGTCCAGCACGTAGATCTTGCGACGGCTAAGAGCGGGTTGGGTGGGGTCTACACGCAGGACAGCGCCTGAATCCATAGATGTTTCCTCTTGGGTCTGGTCTTGGACGTCGGTGCAAACGGTCTCACGCGAGCGCGGCCAGCCAAAACTGGGCCCGGGTCGCGAGATGACCTCCCGATGACATGTTGTAGTGGTTTTTGATGAAGCTTTGATGGCGGCTCCGAACAAATCGGAGGCGTAAGCGAACGGTTACCCACGTAAACGCGAGCGACTGGCAAGGATTCGGGAGAGTTGCGAAGCGCCTGCGGCGGTTTTGTTAGCGCCCCCGGCGGCGTGACGAACACCTGCGGCGGGCCTGTAAGCGCCTGCGGCGGGCCTGTAAGCGCCTGCGGCGGGCCTGTAAGCGCCTGCGGCGGTGTTATAAGCGCCTGCGGCGGGTTTATAAAAAGCCTGTGTCTAACGCCGTACCCCGGCATGTGGACCGGCGACGTCTGGAAAATCTTCAATATGTTTCCCAGCGATGACCGCTAGTAGCGCGTCGTCATTGACGTGATTTCATTATCGGGATGGCGTTCCAACAAGTCAACGCGAACCGTCTTTGCGTTGGCAGCAGCACTGACAGGTTGCGTGAATTGGGCTACCATCGCGCCCATGCAACTACTCTCCCGCCATGCTCAATCAGGATTCGCTAACTCAGCTTAAGGGCCTCAAGGCCCAGATGGAGTCTGAGAAAGAGCGCGCTGAAGCCACTGTCAAAGGTACCCAGGCCCGCTACGGCTTTGCCGTGCTTGATGACGGCCGGGAAATCTTCATCCCCCCCGATGAGATGCTCAAGGTTTTCCCGGACGACCGGGTGCAGGTATGTATTCGCCCGGATCGCGGCGACAAGCCCGTGGCCGAGATTGAGCGCCTCGTGGACTGCCCTGTGGAGGCCTTCAATGGCCGCTGCGTGCGCAAGGGCAAGGCGTTTTTTGTGGAACCGGACCTGCCCCGGCTGACGCGCTGGCTTTTCATCCCCCCGCACGCCCGCAACGGCGTCAAGGAGGGCGACTTCGTTCGCGCTGCCCTGCTGCGACACCCCATCAGGGACGGGAAACCCCAGGCCAAGATACTCAGCGTGATTGGCAACGCCGAAACAGTGGGCATCGAAAACCTGTACACCGCCACCAAGTACGGCCTCAACCGGGAATGGAGCGAGGCCGCCTTGCAGGAACTGGAGCAGTCACTGGCAGCGGACAGCCCGCTGGAGGACAGCCAGCGCCGGGACCTGACTGACCTGGAGTTCGTGAGCATTGACTCTGCCCGCACCCAGGATATCGACGATGCCCTGTACGCAGAGAGCAGCAGCGACGGCTGGCAGCTTTACGTTGCCGTCGCCGACCCCAGCAGCTACGTCGCGCCCGGCGGCGCCCTGGATCGGGAAATTGCCGAGCGCGCCACGTCGGTTTACTTCCACGGCGATGCCTTTGCCATGATGCCGGAGAAACTCGCCCAGCATACCTGCGCCCTGGTGGAGGGAGAGGACAGACCCGCGCTGGTATGCAGGATAGGCGTAAGCGACAGCGGTGAGATCGGTGACTTCGAATTCATAGAAGCCCGTATCCGTTCCCGCGCCAAGCTGAGCTACATGGCCGTGGACCGCTACCTGGCCGGCAACTATGACGAGCTCATGAGCCACGCGACCCCCCTGGAGGGCCTTTACCAGGTCTATCGCGCGCTGCGGCAGCATCGCGAGACGCAGGAACTGGTCATGGAAGACAGGCCGGAGTACCGCTGGGTGCTCAACGACCAGAAGAAGATCGAACGCATCGAACGGGGCGAAAAGCTGCTGTCCCAGCGGCTCGTCGAGGAATGCATGGTTGCCGCCAACCGCTGTGCCGCCCGCTTCATGCAACAGGCAGGCCTGAGCGGCCCCTTCATTACGCACCGGGGTTTTCGCGCCGATCGCAAGGACGAAACCCGGCGCTTCATCAAACGTTTCCTGCCGGACTTTGCGGAGCGCGACCTGGGCGAGCTGGCCACCTACCGGGACGCCATCGTCGCCATGATTGCGCGAGACGACCTGCCCCTGCGCTCCATGGCCAACCGGCTGCTGGCGCGGGCGGAACTTCGCACCGAGCCGGACCTGCACATGGGCATGGGTCTGCCTTGCTACAGCAACTTCACCTCGCCGCTGCGCAAGTACGTGGATTTTCTTACCCATCGCCAGATCAAGGCGACGCTGCGGCAGACACCACCGCCGTCGATTGCAGAGGATGCACTGGCGCGGATCAGCAGTGCCCTGGGCGTGGCGCGTACGGCTAGCCGGGAGGCAGAGTTGTGGCTGCAGTGCGAGTATTTGAAAGACGCCGCGGGTCAGGAGTTCGACGCCGTAATCGCCCAGATCACCAGTAGCGGTTTTACTGCGCGGCTAACAGAGACGGGCATCGAAGGTCAGGTAGACCTGCGCAAGGATCCTGAGAAGTTCAGTTTTGATCGCTGGACAGCGACCCTGACCAGTGCCACCCGCAGTTTTCAGCTGGAGCAGCCACTGCGGGTCAGCGTGTTGCGGGCCGATCCGCTGAAGCGAGAGCTTCAGTTCCAACCAGTGGCGACAGCGCCGACTGTGGCAGAAGTCCCGAACGACAGTAGTCCCGCACACGCTCCACCAGCCGAATCATCTCCCTGACACCCAGCGCACGCAGGTAAGCCCCGACGCGCGCCGTGTCGGCAGCACCCGTCGGTGGGCAACGCAGGTTGGCATCGACGGCGCACAGCGCAGTCAGAACCTCATCATCCAGAACAGATTGACCGGGATCACCCAGGATAAGACGGGTAAACGCGTCCACCACCTCCATCTCGGTGGGGGCGTCAGCGTTGCGGGCGTTCGCCTGGCGGCGATCGCTGATATCGTTATCGGCGTTGGCCATGCCTTGAGTATGGCCGATGCGCTGGTTAATTTTTCGCCAATTTCAGGCAATTTTTCACAAAACTCGCCCTGAAGTGCCATGAAACCGCGCGAAAAACCCGCTTTTTGGCGCAAACGGCCAGTACGACGGCCTGATCAGAAATGCGCGTTGCCCGGGGTTCGCGGAAAGGGAATAGCGTCGCGAATATTGTCCATGCCTGTGACGTAGTTCAGCAGCCGCTCGAAGCCGAGCCCGAAGCCCGCGTGGGGCACCGTGCCGTAGCGTCGCAGGTCCCGATACCACGCCAGTTCGCCGGCAAGGCCCTGCTCTGCCATGCGCTGGTCCAGCACCGGTAAACGTTCCTCGCGCTGGCTGCCACCAATGATTTCCCCGATCCCCGGTGCCAGGATATCCATGGCCGCCACCGTGCGTTCGTCATCGTTAAGGCGCATATAGAACGCCTTGATTTCTTTCGGGTAGTCGGTGACCACCACGGGCCGCTTGAACACCACTTCCGACAGGTAGCGCTCGTGCTCGGACTGGAGATCGTGGCCCCAGGCGACCGGGAACTCGAACGCCTGCCCGCTTTCCTGCAACAGGTCTATGGCCTCGGTATAGGTAATGCGCTGGAAGCTCGCGCCAATCACTCCCTGCAGGCGTTCCAGGACGGTGGTGTCGATACGCTGCTGAAAGAACGCCATGTCATCGGCACAGCGGTCTAGCACGACGGTAAAGACATGCTTGAGCAGATCCTCAGCCAGCGCCGCGATGTCGTCGAGGCCGGCGAAGGCAATTTCGGGTTCCACCATCCAGAATTCAGCGAGGTGACGGCTGGTGTTAGAGTTTTCCGCCCGGAAAGTTGGGCCAAACGTGTAGACCTTGCTCATGGCCAGGCAATAGGCCTCGGCGTTGAGCTGACCGGATACGGTGAGGAAAGCCTCCTCCCCGAAAAAATCCTGGCTGAAGTCCACGGCGCCGTTCAGCCGCGGCGGGTTCGCCATATCCAGGGTGCTGACCCGGAACAGCTCTCCCGCCCCTTCGCAGTCACTGGCGGTGATCACCGGGGTATTGATCCACTGGAAGCCACGCTGGAAAAAGAAGTCGTGGATCGCGTGGGCCAGCACGGTGCGCACCCGGGTGATCGCCCCGAAGGTGTTGGTGCGAGGGCGCAGGTGGGCCACGGTTCGCAGGTATTCGAAGGTGTGGCGTTTCTTGGCAATCGGGTAGGTTTCGGCGTCCTCCACCGTACCCACTACCGTGACGCTGCCGGCCTGGATTTCCACCGACTGACCTTTGCCCTGTGATTCCACCAGGGTGCCTGTGACAATCACCGAGCAACCGGTGGTTATGTGGAGCACCTCGCTCTCATAATTGTCCAGGCTGTCGGGAACCACCGCCTGTATCGGATCGAAGCTGGAGCCATCGTGTACCGCGATAAAGGAAATGCCCGCCTTGGAATCCCGCTTGCTGCGTACCCAGCCCTGCACGGTAATGGTCTGGCCGGGTTCGACAGCGCCGCTCAGGGCATGGGCAACGGTACTTGGCATGAAGGGTCTCCTGGAAAAGCCGCAAGGATAAAGGATAGCCCGCAGTCCACCAAGCAAGGCGGCGGTCAGGCCGGCGGCGCAGAGGCCAGGCTGTCACCGTTCAGGGCGCGAAGAAACGCCTCGTAACTCTCGCGCTCCCCGGCCAGTCGAGCGTGCGCGATGGCCTGCTGCACATACAACCGGCTTGCTTCCCGCTGTCCCAGCTGCAGATAGAGCCTGGCAACGCGGAAGTAGAACTCGGCCTCACTGCGGCGCAGCACGATTGCCTGCTGGTAGTGTGACAGCGCCTTCTCATACTCGGCCCCGGCCTCGGCCGTTTCGCCGAGATAGTAGTGGTAGAAGGGATTCTGCTGGCGCCGCCGCTCGACGCGCGCCGCCCAGGCATCGGCCTGCACCTGGTCTCCGCGGGATCGATAGAGCACCGCCAGATTGTTCATTGCGGTGCGTGAATCCGGGTTGACCTCAAGTGCGGTGAGGTAGAGTTGCTCTGCGACATCATCCTGTCCCTGCTGCCGATACAGGGCGCCCAGGTTGGCCCACAGGAAGTCGATATCCGGCGCCAGACTCACCGCCCGCAAGGCATCGCCGTAGGCCGCCGGCGCATCCCCGGAAAACAGGGTCTGCATCGCCAGGTTGCCGTGATAGAGGGCGAAGGCCTGCCGATCCGTTAACACCTCCGCGTGGGCGATGCGCTCGCGGGACACCGGATCGATGTCCACCACGTAGCGCTCGCCATTACGCAGGGCAACTTCCACGCTGACGTGTTGCCGCAGGGCAATCTTGCTGCCGTGGCGACTCCACTCCGGCCGCAGGGAGAGAGACAGATAATGGGCATCCAGACCCGCGTAGCGGGCTAATGCAATAAACAGGTGCGCATAGCTGAGGCAATTGGCCGCGCCCGCCTCGAAGATTTCAGCGGCTGTACCGTCCATGGCCGGGTCGTACTCAATACCGACCAACGCGGGGCTCAACAGGCTGCGATGCAGCGTGCGCAGGCGCTGGCGTTGATCTCCCTGTACGTAGCGATCAACAAAATCCCGCATGTCCGGGCCGAGTTCCAGCAGTGCAGGTGTGTCCGTCGCCGCCAGCGCCTGCGTCGGCGCCAGCACGCTATCGCTATCCACCTGCAGCGGCGGCAGCTTTGCAACATCGAGGGCGGCGAGGCGCTGGTGGGCGCAACCGAGGAGGCTTGCGCAGCACGCCAGCAGCAGACATCGCCAGACAACGCGGACGCGGCGGCACTCCGCAGGCAAACGGGCAGTCGGTGTTCCAGTGACGGCGGCGGGCTGCTTCATAAAAGCAGTATATCCAAGCCAGTGACGGGTGCGCGTCATCCCGCGCCGGGGCGGCCGTGCGGAAACCGCGGTTGATGTGCGTCAATGCGCTGGTATCGGGCCGGGTCTACGCTGGCACAACACGCTAGCGCGCAGGGGCCGCCCCTCATGACAGAACCATCAACAGACAACAGCGCAAACGCGCAGCACGCTCGGGAAGACAGGCGCACACTCAAGAATCTCGGTGTGTTCCTGCTGGGGTTCGCAGTATTCGCGCTGGTAATGGCCCTGGGTGTCACCTGGTTCGGACCCGCGCTCTAGCCGCGCCCCGGCAGGGCGACAGCGGCGGCGCTCAGGCCGCTGTGTGCAAGCCGCACTCGCGGCCGTCGTGAACCTTGGTGGGATCGAAATAATGGCGGCAGGTCGGCAGGGCATGGGCCTGCATGTAGGACTCCATGTCCGCCTCTGACCAGTAAAACACCGGCGCTACCTTCAACATGCCACGGCCGTCGACGCTGACAATATCCAGCCCCTGGCGGTGCTCGGTCTCTTCCCGGCGAATTCCCGTCAGCCAGACCTCCGGCTGCAACTCCGACAGCGCCCGCTCGAAAGGCTCCAGCTTGACCTGTCGGGTGAATTCGGCGTGAAGCGCTTCCTCTTCAATCGTCGGGACACCCCCCATAATCGCGTTGCGACGCTCCGCAGTCATCTGCGGGGTATACACCCGCATATTGAGCCCCAGTTCACGGATGAGCCGCTCCGCGACCAGATACGTGTCGCGCAGGTTGTAACCGGTGTCCACCCACACGGTGGGAAGGTCCGGCGCCTGCTGGCTGACCAGGTGCAGCATCACGGCGGCGTTGCGCCCAAAGCTGGTGGTCGCAATGGTGGGGCGCTGCAGGGAGAGCGCCCAGCGCACAATTTCAGCGGGTTCAGCGTCGCGCAAGCGGGCGTTGATACTGTCCAGATCCAGTTCCGGGGGCACGGGTCATTCCTCCTGAGCGGGCAAGACTAGACAAAGGGTTTTGGCGTGACAAATACCCAAAGGGCATATGGTTATTACGTGCACTACACTGGGTTATCGACTGATTCATTTAGCCAGTTCGGGCTGCCCGGGAATGCCATTGCCCCGGGGCACGGTGATACGGATACTGGGGGCAACAACAGGAGGACCATGCTGTGAAAAACGTACTCTGCGAACGCCTGGGGATCGAATACCCCATCTTTGCTTTCAGCCATTGCCGGGATGTGGTGGTAGCGGTCAGCAAGGCCGGCGGCATCGGTGTGCTGGGCGCCGTGGGTTTTACCCGGGAACAGTTAAAGGAAGAGCTTGACTGGATTGATGCCCACATCGGCGACAAGCCCTACGGCGTGGATATCGTCATTCCGGAAAAATACGAGGGCATGGGGGACATGGACGCCGAAGAGCTGGAACAGCAGCTCTGGAAAATGGTGCCCCAGGAACACATCGACTTCGCCGAAAAACTGCTGACCGAGGCCGGTGTGCCGCCGTGGCCGGAGCAGGGTCAGGGCATGGGCCTGCTGGGCTGGACTGAAGCCACGGCAACGCCCTTGCTGGAAGAGGCCCTCACACGTCCGGGTTGCCGCATGATTGCCAACGCCCTGGGCACACCACCGGCGGACAAGATCAAAATGGTGCAGGACTCCGGGCGACTGATCGGGGCCCTCTGTGGCAAGGTCAAGCAAGCGCTGGCGCACAAGGCGGCGGGACTGGATTTCATTATCGGACAGGGCGGTGAAGGCGGCGGGCACACCGGGGATATCGGCTCCATCGTATTGTGGCCGCAGATGATCGACGCCATCGGAGACACGCCCTTCCTGGCCGCCGGCGGCATCGGCAACGGTCGCCAGATCGCCGCCGCCATGGCCATGGGTGCCAGCGGCGTATGGACAGGATCACTGTGGCTGACCGTGGAGGAGGCCCACACCCAGCCTGCACAGAAAGCCACGCTGCTGGCGGCGACCAGCGGCGACACCGTGCGCTCGCGGTCCTGGACCGGCAAGCCCTGTCGCATGTTGCGCAACCGCTGGACCGACGCCTGGGATCGCGAGGACACCCCGGATCCGCTGGGGATGCCGCTGCAGGGCCTGGTCACGTCTGACGGTATTCGACGCACGGCAACCTACGCGGACAAGGGCGAGTGCCAGCAGGTGGCGTTTAACCCCTGCGGGCAGGTGATCGGCCAGATCAATACCGTGGAGAGCTGCCGCGACGTCATGTTCCGCCTGCTGAACGAGTACGTGGATGCCGTTGAGCGGGCCGGCAGCATGCTGCCCGACGCCTGACGGTGAGGGTCAGGCCGCGTACTCTGCGGCCGTGGCCTCCATTTCCTCGTGCAGTTCGAGGTACTGCTGGGTGAGCTTGTGGCTGGGGGCCAGGTCGATCAGCGGCCGGTGCTCACGGTGTGATTCCTTCATTTTCACCGAGGTGTTCAGGTAGGTCCTGAACACCGGCATCCCCTCCTCTTCCAGCTCTGCCACCAGTTCACCGGGCAGGCGCGCCTGGCTGTTGAACTGGTTGATGATGATGCCCTCGACCGCCAGGTCCGGGTTGTGGTCCTCCTGCAGCTCGACGATGTTATCCATCAGGCTGTACAGGGACTGGCGGGCAAAGCTGTCGCAGTCGAACGGGATCACCACGGTGTCCGCGGCAATCAGGGCCGATTTACTGTAGAAATTGAAGTTCGGCGGCGTATCGATGTAGATGCGATCGTACTCATCCTCAAGTTTCTCCAGCGCATCCCGCAGCTTGTAGATCTTGTAGCGCGACTCCAGCTCCTTTTCCATGCTGGTGAGCGCTGTACTGGACGGCATCAGGTAAAGGTTCTCGTAGGGCGTTTCCCAGACGAAAGCATCGGGATTGCTGGCCATTTTTCGTGAGCGCACGGTCTGCTTGAACATCGCCGCGACGCCCTGCGCCTCGGCCGGGTACGCTTCGGCATCGATCTCGCCCACCAGGTAGTGGGTGGTATTGCCCTGCACGTCCAGGTCTACCACCAGGGTGCGCAGCCCCATGGCCGCGCCAATGGCCGCGAGATTGCAGGTGATACTGGTCTTGCCGACACCGCCTTTCTGGTTGAAAACAACGCGTTTCATACCCGCTGGCCTCCGTGGAAGGGGCCAACGATGATAATGCAAAGGTGTCCGTCGATGAAGCGATACAGCCGCTGACCGGGCTATTTCGCAGCGCGGCTCTCATCCACCGGCAGCAGCCGGTAGTAGTCTTTGGACATTTCCGCGTGGTACATGCCGAACTCACCCCGCTCCAGGTCATCGTAGGCCTGGCGGATGGCGTCGTTAACCTGCGGATAGGCCAGCTTTTCCCAGGGACACTCGTCGCGCGCGAAAAAGGCGGCGGCCTGGGCTTCAACCCCCGGCGTGCAGTCCGTGCTATCGACGCTGGCACGGTAGGCGATATAAACCTGGTTGAGAAAGGTGATAGTGCCCGCCATGTACAGGGACAAAGACTCGGGCGCGATGCGGATACCAGCCTCTTCCCACAGCTCCCGGGCGGCACCCTCTGCCGTGGTCTCCCCCGCCTCCATGAAGCCGCCCGGTATGGCCCAGAAGCCCACCTGCGGGGGCAGGTCGCGCCGGATCAGCAACAGTTTTTCACCGCAGGCGATGAAACAGGTGAGCACGATCGCAGGATGCTCTACCACCCGCCGCCCGCAACCAGGGCATGTGAGTCGGCTGCTCTCGGCCGTGGATGTCGTGACGGCAGGCAACGCCGCGCCGCAGTGGGTACAGAACATCAGGTGTTATCCCCGGCGCGACGGCGGCCCAGGCTTGCCGGCAAGAATGGCGGCAAAACATCCGCCGGGCAGGTTAAAGTATCTGGCATCATTCGATAGTAGCGAAGAACGAGGCTGTGGCAAGCCTGTCCCGGGCTGCTCGAATCACCCGACATCGCGCGCCAGCACATCAGCAGGAGACACCATGACCGCCAGGGAACCGCGTATCCAGTTACTGCTCACCGGTAACGAAATCATGAGCGGCGACACCATCGACTCCAATTCGGCAATGATCGCCCAGCGCCTCGCGGTGGTCGGCTTGCGGATCGCCCGCAAGGTGACTCTGGGGGACGAACCCGACGCATTGGCCACCGAACTCGCGAGGCTGGCAGCCGATGCTGACGTGGTGATTGTCAACGGCGGCCTGGGGCCCACCGATGACGACCTCACCGCTGAGATCCTGGCCCGGGTGGCAGGCACGACGCTGGTGGAGCAGCCGGCGGCGCGACATCATATCGAGGCATGGTGCGCACGGCGGGGCGCCGTACCGAATAACGCCAACCTCAAGCAAGCCTGGTTGCCCGCAGGCAGTGAGATTGTGCCCAATGCCATCGGTAGTGCTGTGGGTTTTCAGATGCAGGTGGGCGACTGCCTGGTGATTTGCACCCCCGGTGTGCCCGGCGAACTGCGCGCCATGATGGACACCGTGATCGACAACATGGCGCGGCACCTGGGCGAGTTTATTGCGGGGGACACCCTGCGCCTGCAAACCTTCGGGCTGGGAGAATCCAGCGCCCAGCAGGCGATAAGGGATTCGGGCTTTGTATGGCCCGCGGAGGTGGGGCTCGGTTTCCGGGCAGGCGCGCCACAAATGGAGATCAAGCTGTCCATCAGCGATCCCGCACACGCGCCGCTGCAGGCCGAGTGCAAGGCGCAACTGCTGGCCCTGTTCGGCGATCACATCATTGGTGAAGGCGATACCACACTGGCGAGTCGCGTGCTGCAATTGCTGGGCGAGTGCGGGGAGACCGTCACCACCGCTGAATCCTGCACGGGCGGCCTGATCGCCAGCATGCTGACCGCCGTTCCCGGCTCTTCGGCCGGCTTCCACGCCGGCTTTGTCACCTACTCCAACGACATCAAACGCAGCGTACTGGGGGTTGCCGATGCAACCTTGCAGCAACACGGCGCCGTCAGCGAACCTGTGGTGCTGGAGATGGCCGAAGGCGCGCTGGACCGGGCGGGCGCCGATCTGGCCATTGCCGTGTCGGGTATTGCCGGACCCGGCGGCGGCAGTGACGACAAGCCCGTGGGTACCGTCTGGCTTTGCTGGGGGCGGCGCGGCGACCTGCGCACGCGCGGCCTGTGCTGGCCGGTGGAACGCACCCTGTTCCAGACCATGATTGCCGCGGCGGGCCTGGACATGCTGCGCCGCATGCTGCTGGGACTGGACAGCGAGCCCCGCTATTTCGCCCAGCGTGCGCAACGCAGGTCCTAGCTGCCGGCGCGCCGCAATCAGCGGCCGGGATTCAGGGTGTAGTGTTCCCGGGCCCGGAAGGCTTCCACGCAAACAGGCAGGTCGTAATACAGGCCAGGGCGTCGAATCGCGCCGAATTGCCGCTCGCCATAGGTCTGGGCCATCTCCTCGCAGCCCTGGGCGTCGAACATACCCTCCGCCAGGCACTGCTTGCGCACGGCGGCGCGCTTCGGCGCAAGCTTCTCCGCGCGCGCCTCTTCACAGGCAACCTCCAGCGCCTCGACCTCGGCTTCCGAGAGATGCGATGCAAAGGCGACAAGCGGTACACCCAGCATGACCAGCGTAGTGACCAGGGCGCGTATCAGCATATTCACCTCCTAGGGCGAGAGGCGGTCTATTGACCAGTTCAGGTCGTCCTGGCGCAGGTAGCGGAAGCGATCGTGCAGCCGGTTTGCGCCCCCCTGCCAAAACTC
>JAZBPS010000379.1:0-2942 GCA_036353375.1 Halieaceae bacterium
AGGTTGAAGAGATCGCCGCGGCGGACCCCGACCATTACTTCCTGCCGAAGCAGTTCGAGAACCCCGCCAACCCGGCCATTCACGAGCAAACCACCGGTCCGGAGATCTGGGACGACACGGATGGGGACATCGACATTCTCGTCAGCGGCGTGGGCACCGGCGGCACCCTCACCGGCATCTCCCGCTATATCAAGCACACACGCGGCAAGGCGATCACCACGGTCGCGGTCGAGCCCGATAGTTCCACCATGATACGTGCCGCCCTCGCGGGCGAAGAGCCAAGCCACGCGCCCCACAAGATACAGGGGATAGGGGCCGGGTTTGTTCCGAAGAACCTGGACCTGAGCCTGGTGGACCAGGTGGAGGCCGTCAGTTCCGAGGATGCCATGGCCTGGGCCCATCGCCTGATGCAGGAAGATGGAATTCTGGCAGGGGTCTCCTGCGGCGCAGCCATGGCTGCTGCCGACCGCGTATCCCGCCAGCCGGAGCACGCGGGGAAGACCATCGTTGTGGTGCTGCCGGACTCCGGCGAGCGCTACCTGTCAGCGCCGCTGTTCGAAGGGCGCTTCAGCGACAACGAAATGGTGCAGGCCATTTAGCGGCTACTGACCGGGAATCTGGTAGCGGGCGTCCCAGCGCTCGATAATCGCGGCCAGGCTGCCATCCTGCCTGGCCTGCGCCAGGGCGCGGTTGAAGTCCGCTATCAGCTTCTCGCTGCTCTCAAGCGCGCGAGACGCCGCCACGTGGCGGCTGCGCCCGGGCAGGTCAACCGGCAATACTTCCATGCGATGCCGCTGCGACTGCAGATACTCCTCCAGCTGCAGCGCCACGGTGCGCTGGTCACCGATAACGACGTCTACCCGGCCATTGATGAGGTTCATCAGGCTCTGGATCAGGTGATTCTCCTCGACCAGTACCAGCCCGGGCACCGCGCCGAAGTCGATGCCGTAAGCGTAGTCCGCGCGCACGCCCAGGCGCTTGCCGGCCAGGTCCTCAAGCCCGCGAACCGTGCCCGGCGTAGCGCGCAGCCTGACCAGGATCAGCTGGCTGTCCAGGTAGGGCTCGGAGAACAGGAAATCCTCATTGC
Source organism: Halieaceae bacterium (assembly GCA_036353375.1). Taxonomy (GTDB): domain Bacteria; phylum Pseudomonadota; class Gammaproteobacteria; order Pseudomonadales; family Halieaceae; genus JANQIO01. The sequence goes on from JAZBPS010000379.1 coordinate 1,088, forward strand.
GCTCCTCGCTGTACCACGCCGTCGCCAGCGCATCGTAGACACCGATGCGCACACCCTCCAGTGCGCGGGACCAGCTTTCTATATCGATCTCTGCGCTGTAGCCCGCGCGCTGCATGATATGGGTGACCAGCTCCAGGGCCAGGCCCTGTTGCGGCAACTGTTTGTCGGCATAGGGCGGCGAAGTATTCGCCAGCATCCGCACCGTATCCGCCTGTGCACCGCAGGGCAGCCAGGTAAGCAGCAGCACTGAAAGACTGGCGAGCGCACGGGTAGTGAATGGCCGAGACATGGTCAGCTCCGTCGATATAAGAGCCGCGAAATATAGCACAGCCGTCTTAAGCTGCAGGGCCCCTTGGGCCTATACTTGCGCGCGGAGGATCCGATATGAGTTTTTACGACGACGTTGTTCTGCCCCACTTCATCAACTGCGCCTGTGGCAGCAAGCCCATTATGCGGCAGCGGGAAAAGGTGGTACCGCTGGCCCGGGGTACGGTGCTGGAGCTGGGAATAGGCACGGGGCTCAACCTGCGTTACTACGATCCCGAGCGGGTGCAGAAAGTGATAGGACTGGATCCGTCGGAAGCCTCCTGGGATATCGCCCGCAGGAACAACCCCGACACCCCCTTTGAGCTGGAGTTTATCGGCCTGCCGGGTGAACAGGTTCCCCTGCCCGAAAACAGCGTTGATACCGTTCTGGTCACCTATGCCCTGTGCACGATTCCCGACCCGGCGAAAGCCCTGCAATGCGCCAAACGGGTGCTCCGCCCCGGCGGTCAGCTGGTGTTCTGCGAGCATGGCCAGGCGCCCGACGCCAGCGTTCAAAAATGGCAGGACCGCATCAACCCGCTGTGGCGCTCAATCGCTGGCGGCTGCAATCTCAACCGACCCATTCCCCGCCTGCTTGAGGCTGCCGGGTTCAACCTGACGTCGCTGGAAGAGCGCTACCTGCCGAAAACCCCCCGCTTTGCAGGCTTCAATTCCTGGGGTGTGGCAGAGGTCGCCTGAGAACTACAGCCGGCGCTTCATTTAATCCGGTAGAAGCTCGAACCGGTCTGGCCGGGGCCTGAGGACACCATCACCTCGATTTCACGGATATCCTGGGCCTCCAGAAACGGCTTGTCTGCCACCAGGGTTTCCAGCAGGTAATGTGAGAGGTCCTCGACGGTGGTATTGCGCACCGGGATGAGCAGCGTGTCCGCCTTGAGCAGTATCAGTGTGTCCTTGTGGTGTGTGACCCGGTAGTAGTCACCATCCTCGGCTATATCGAGATAGGGTGAACGGGAGGGTATCAGCGTGTACTCGTCGAGACTGTCGCAGAGTTTCTTTATCTGGTTCTTGTATACAGCGTAATCACCGGTAAGGCCGTTATCGTCAACCGGCGCCACAATTTTCGCCGACACACTGAAGTTGTGCCCGTGCAGGCGCTCCCGTTCAGTGGCTGTGAATACCGTGAAGTGGGCTGCGGAAAACTTATGGCTTTCCTTGTCGATGTGAATAGTCGTTAGACGTTCCATGGGATTTCCTGTGGCGCTGCCCGGCTAGTAATCCACGGGGCAAGATAGGGGTCAAGGCTGCACAACCAGTGACCGTTCCAGGCGTACATGCCCGGGCATGTTCCCGACCATGTTCCCTGACATGTTAAAGTGCCGCGCTATGAGTGATTCTGACAACCTGTTCTTTACGCTCGCCGCAGGCTTCGCAGATCAACCCGAACGCTGTTGCCTGGCGTGTCCGGGCGGCGCCGACTGGAGTTTCTCAGAGCTGGATACCCTGTCCGGGCGTATGGCCAGCGCACTGCTTGAACAAGCCGCACCCGGCGATCGGGTACTGGTACAGATACAAAAGTCTCCCGAGG
>JAZBPS010000380.1:0-3646 GCA_036353375.1 Halieaceae bacterium
CACCAGACCGATGTACGCCTCACGCAGCCAGTGGCTCCAGCTGGCCCAGCGATCCTCTTCTTAATTTAGGATACGAGCGCCCGTAATGACCAAGTTAGATTTGTTTTCGGTGCTGTTCAGGAAGTTGAATCTGCGAGTCATGCAACCCGCTTGTTGTACGATGACAAGGCGTGATAACCAAAAAGTTCAAAGAAACACCAGGCCCACACCCGCCGCTGGATTCCGCTGGGCCGTTTCGGCACGCCGGCGGATGCTGCCGGTTGCGCGTTGTTTCTGGCCTCGGAACTCTCCGGCTGGGTCACCGGCACTACCATCAATCTGGACGGCGGTGCACTGGCAGCGGCAGGCTGGTACCGCGACCCGAACGACCTGTGGACCAATGTGCCCGTGATCACCGGGAATGGTTTTAACTTCTAGACGCCGACTCGCGCAATTGAAAAGATAAAGCGCGGTGCAAATCAGAGAGGCGTTTCCGCGGAAACGTCTCTGGATGTCCAGGGAATCACGCTGTCAGCGCCGCTTCCCGCATGAACCAGGCAGCAGCCTACCGAGTATTTACGGTCCGGTCGTGGCTGGCCATGGGAAGGGTTCAGCTCCTTCATCCAGCGGCAGCTTGCCCTCTACCTGCAAATCGTCGACCTGCCCGTCGGTGTACTCCTTGAGCAGGATAATCAGGCCGTCCTGAACCCGGCCCACGGCAGTCGTACCCATTACCGTGCGCTTATCCGTCGACTTCTTGGTGGTTGCAAACTGGTATTCCGCCGCGAAGCTGTCGCCGTCTACCAAAACCTGGTGCACATACACTTTGGTATCGCGAAATTTATCCTTCCACATACGAAACACCTCCAGTGCACCCTCGAGGTCGGTTCGCTCGCCAGGATAAGCGAAAATCAAATCCGGGTGCGCGGTGCCTGAAAAATCGGTTTCCTCCAGCGTCTCCCAGGACTTCAGTGAGGTCATTACCAGTGACCGGATTTGCTCAGCCTCTGGTGGTGCCACCTGCGCCGAAAGTAATCCAGAAAAGCCCAACAGCAACAGAGAGAGGACTCCTGGCGCTATACCCCCGCGAAGACACGTGTCCATGAGCATTCCCCTCTTCTGTTGCATTGTGGTCTGTGGCCTGCTCAGAACGTATAGCCCACGGTGGCACCGAACCAGCTCGGCTTACCATAGACGTCGGTCGAGAAGCCAAGAAACGCCAGGTCAAAGGAGAATGTCCGGTATTCCTCGTCGGTAATGTTTTCACCGAAGACGGCGACGCGCCATTTCTCGTCCTCGCTGAACCAGGTGACCCTGGCGTTGGCCAGTGCGTAGCTGTCTTCAAAGTGGCTCGGGCTGTTGAAAGAGTCGAAGTACTGGTCGTCGAACCAGCTCACATCGCCCTGCAGTTCAATCCGACCGCCCCAGGGTGCGGCCCACTGGTAGCGGGCAATCAGATTGGCCTGCCACTCCGGCGTCAGGGGCATCTGCGTATCGACCACCTGCAGACCGAACAGCACCACGTCCTTCAACTCCGCATCCAGGTATGTGACATTAGCGCTGATGTCGAAGTTCTCGGTTGGCATGAGGCTAAGCTCAAACTCTGCGCCGCTGATGGCTGCGTCTGAGTTGAATGCCTGCGCACTGAGGGTTGTGCCATCGAACTGGAACGCCTGTGAATCTTCATAATCGTAGTAGAAGATCGCGCTATTGAAGCGCGCCTTGCCGTCCATAAAGTCGCTTTTCAAGCCGATCTCGTAGGCCGTCAGGGTTTCGCTGTCGACGGGGATGCCGGCAGCAGCACTCTCCCGGGTGGTAAAGCCGAGGTTGAAGAGGCCTGATTTGTGCGCGCGCGACACGCCGCCGTATACCAGCACGTCATCGTTAGGGGTCCAGTTGAGGCGTACGTTAAAGTCTACGTTGTCCTCATCCAGTTCCGCCGCGTCTCCGAACGTGGATGTATTGAAAACCAGGCCTGTGTCGGTGTTATTGAGGTCGTACTCCTTGTCCTCCTGGGTGTAACGCAGGCCCAGAGTCAGGCTCAACGCATCGCTGAACCGGTAGTCAGCGTTGGCGAACAAAGCGTAGGACTCGGTCTCGAGGCTGTAGAGCACGGGAGGCCTGTTGGTGTCACACCCCGAGGGTGCGCAGCGAGACTGCGAGCCGTCGATGTCGTAGTCGAAGTAGTAGAAGCCGACCAGCCACGACAGATCACCCGATTCGCCTGACAGGCGAAACTCCTGGGAAAACTGCTCGCCGCGCGGATGTACTTCAGTGCCCCGTTCGAAAGGCGTGCCGTCACTGTCGAAACTGGCGTCTTTGGATGTGTCCTCGTAGCCTGTGATCGAGACAAAATTCATGTCGTTCACAGCCCAGTCAATGCGCGCGAGCGCAGTGGTTTGTTCTGTTTCCAATGAGATGTCGCGGTTGGAATGCGTGTCTCTGGGGTCGCCGGGCGTAGGCTCTATAAAGCCACCGAAACCAGGTTGTCCTATGTTCGGAACAGACAGAAACGTCGGGGGCGGGTCGTCCGCGCTGACGTGCTGGAACATGTTGCCCGCGCTGTTGTCATTTTCGGCGTGCTGGAACATCAAGCCGATCTGCAGGTCATCCGAGGGCGTGAATTGAAGCTGCCCGCGCACAGCTGTCGCCTCCAAGGCGTTGCCGTCATCCGCACCGGGGACTGTGTTCTCCACCCAGCCATCGTACTGGTGGCGCAAAAAGGACAGGCGCGCGCCAACCGTGTCACTCAGGGGGCCACCCACGGCGCCTTCCAGCTTGATCCGGTCGTACTCGCCGTAGGTCAGGTCAGCGTAACCAGAGAGCTCCTCCCCCGGTTTGGCGGTGATGTAGTTGATCAGTCCGCCGGTCGCGTTGCGTCCGTAAAGCGTGCCCTGTGGGCCGCGCAGTACTTCCACGCGCTCGATATCAAAGATCTGCTGGTCGAGGCCAATCAGGTTCGCTTTATAGAATTCATCGATGTAGACCGCGGACGGGCTTTCGTTGATATCGGAGAAATCGCGCTGTGAGACGCCACGGATGGAGATAAACGGGAAGTCGCCGTCACCGGAGTTCTGTCCCATGGTGAGCCCGGGAGTGTACAACGCCAGATCGAGCGTGGAGTCGATACCCAGATTACGTACTTGCGTGCCAGTGAACGCGGTAATGCTGATAGGCACGTCCTGAAGAGACTCCGACCGTTTCTGGGCAGTGACCAGAATTTCTTCCATTCCCTGTGAGAATGCTGCAGGCGAGTTTGCAAGGCTTGTAGAAATAGCCAGGCCGGCAAGGCCACGTTTGATCGCAGTATCCATTTTTCCCCTCAGTCTTCCAGACTCTCGTAACAAGACCCCACAACGCCATTCATCAGGCGCTGTGGATTTAGAAAGCAGCTGTGCTGCTCGATATTGCTTGCGGGGCATTCACGCCGTGCATTGCGGCGCTATATGGTGTCTGCCGGGGACCCGCGTCAGACTGCGGTGCCGGTGTTTACTCTTTGGCCGGATTCATCAGGACGCTTTAATGTTGGTTACCGATGATCCGCCTGTGGGTTCGATACTAAACCGCTGCGAACCCGCGCGTCCAGAAAGATCTGTTGATTATGGTGACAGTTTACTTGCCTTATTAAGACAGCAAGCCACGCGAACTATCTGAACAGTGCTTGTAA
>JAZBPS010000381.1:0-2560 GCA_036353375.1 Halieaceae bacterium
AGCAGGGTGACCAGCCCCATGCCCGCGTAGCGGAAACTGGCCAGTCGCGCACGCAGGCTGAAGCGCTCCGTCATCGCATCAGGGGGCAGCGCAGGCCAGGCAGTGCGCGTACAGGTGGCGCGGGTCGTCCAGGTTATCCAGCAGCGCCAGGGCTGGCATGAAGGGCGCACCAATGCGTTCCAGGGCGGACTGCCACAGCGGACGGCGTTCTGCTGAGAGCAGCGAGGCGTTGCCGGCAAGGCTGCGCAGGAACTGCTCGCGGGGGCTGGGCGCAGGCGCGTAATCCACAGCGCGATATTCGCCTGGCGCCAGTCCCGCCAATTCTGCTGCCGCCGCAATCGCATCCCGCCTGTCACCCAGAGCATCCACCAGGCCCAACTCCAGCGCGCGGCTGCCAAGGTAGACCGAGCCATCGGCAAAGCGGGCGACCTCTTCCCGGGAGAGCTGCCGCGCCTCGGCAACGAGGTCGATAAAACGGCGCTGGGTATAGTCCACACCCGCCTGCAGTGCGCCGGCGCTACCGGCATTCACGCCGCGATCAAAGCGTATATCCCCGGCGCGTGCCGTGGTGGCGACGCCGTCCACACCCACGCCAAGCTTGTCGAGGGTGCCTTCAAACGTGGGAAAGGCGAGGAACACGCCAATGGAACCGGTCAGCGTGGTGGGCGTAGCCAAGATTCGGTCCGCTGCTGTCGCTACCCAAACGCCTCCCGACGCGGCAATGCTACCCATGGACACCACGACGGGCTTGCCCGCCTCAGACGCGCGCACCAGCTGGCGCCGTATCAACTCGGCCGCAAACGTGCTGCCGCCTCCGGTATCCAGTCGCAGCACAATCGCGCGGATACTGTCGTCATCGATGGCATCGCCAATCAATCGCGCCAGTGAGTCACCGCCGATGTTCCCGGCGGGCTGTTCGCCGCTGCGCATGGCACCCCGCGCCGCGATAACGGCAATGCGCGGACCCGCATCAAAGCCGGGTACCGCCAGCCGCTTGCGCTGCAGGTAATCCTCAAAGCCCACTGCGCGGTAATAGCCGTCCTGATCGGTGCCGCCGACGACACCCGCGATATAGTCATTGGCCTCGCGGCGCGGCAGCAGTTTGTCCACCAGCCCGGATGCCAGAGCCAGCTGCGCGGCATCGCCGCCCTGCTTCGCCATGCGCTGCGGGAAATCGGTGACAAAATCATCAACCGCGCCCTCGGGCAATCCGCGCCGCGTTTCCACAGTGCGGGTGTAGTGGCGCCAGGCGTTATCCAGCCAACGCTGGTTGATTGCCTTTTCATCCTCGGACATATCGTCGCGCAAGAAGATTTCGGTCGCTGACTTGTACTCGCCGGCCTTGAACACATGCATGTTGACGGCCAGCGCCTTCAGCGCCTCGCGGAAATGCCACTGGTAGTTGGCAAAGCCGTGCAGCAGCACAGTACCCATGGGATCGATGATGATCTCGTCAGCCTCGGTGGCCAGCAGGTACTGGGATTGCAGAAAGCTGTCGTTCCAGGAAATCACCGGCTTGCCGGTGGCGCGAAATGCGGCGATAGCGCTGGCGAGTTCGCCTGTCTTACTGGTACCGATACCCGGGGTGTAATCGAGCTCCATTACCAGCGCCGAGATGCGCGGATCGTCTGCGGCCAGCGTTACCGCTTCGATCATATCGCTGAGTAGCACCTCGCCTGCCTGGGGCGCGCCACCGCCCAACAGGCCGGCGAGGGGATCCACGTAGGTCTTCTGGTCAACAACAAAGCCCGTCGGGTTGAGACGCAGCGCCGTGTTGTCGTCGATGGGCGCTGGCGCCTGGCCGCGCAGCGCCAGCACAACCATCACGATCAGGGCGAGCAGCAGAATATTGCCCAGCGCGACCCGCAGGTAGGTCAAACCGTTCCAGAAGGTGCCCAGCACATGCCGCAGGGGCCCGGGTCGCTCACTGTCCGCCATTGCTAGCCTACTTCGGGCGCATTACTGCTGACCGCTGCAAACTCCTGGGAGCGCCAGCGCACGTACATCATGCCCGCATTGAAGTACGTCAGCACGGCCACCAGCGCCGCCCAGGCAACCGGGTCACGGGCGTCCACAAACAGGCGTTCGACCAGGGTCACAAAGACCATCAGGGAGACAAAGCAGAGCCAGATGTAACTGCGCGTCTTGTCCCGCGCGAGACCGGGCAGGAATATCACAATGGGCAGCAGTCGCAGGGCCCAGATCACCGGCGGCGCCGCCTGTACCCAGCTATCCAGGGCCTGGGCCAACAGCAGCGCGGCAACGCCCGCCAGGGCCAGCCGCCGTACCAGCGCCGTGCGCGGCGCGCGCGCCACCATCACGATACGGCTCTCGCAGCCCAGCGCGCCACGCGCTGCCCAAGGGCCCGACACAGGGCGAGTTCAGTCTCGTCCACGGCGCGCTCGCCGGACTGACCGGCCACGTGGCTGGCGCCATAGGGTGTACCGCCACCCGTGGTTGTCATCAGGCCTTTCTCCCCGTAGGGCAGCCCCAGCAGCATCATGCCGTGGTGCATAAGCGGTATCATCATGCTCAGCAACGTACTCTCCTGTCCGCCGTG
>JAZBPS010000382.1:0-2720 GCA_036353375.1 Halieaceae bacterium
AGTTGTACACCACGATCCGCCGCTCGTCGGCATCCACTATCGAGTGGGTATGCGACCCGCGACAGGTCTGCACCTGCCCCACCTGGCGGGGACGGGACAGATCGCTGATATCGAAAATGCGCAGGCCGCGGAAGCGGTCCTCGCTCACATCCTCGGTAATGCCGTCGCGCCCGCAATCGATGCGGCCGCGCGTCTGTTCCACCGACATGACCAGCAGGTCGCCGACGATGGAAACATCACCCTGCCCGCCCGGGCAGACAATGGAGCTGAACAGGTCGGGCACTCCGTCTTCTTTCAGCTTGTAGACGTTGAAGCCGTGGTAGCTGCCGGCGACCAGCACATCTCCGGCGAACGCCATATCGGTGTTGGAAAAGCTCAGCAGGGGCGAGCGCTCGCCCCACTCGGTATCCTCGTTGCTCTGCTCATCCTCGTCGCGAGCCGGCTGCCTGTCCTGCTCTTCGTCTTCCTTATCATCGGGCTTGATGGGCGGAAGACCCGCAGGATTGGCCGGATCAAAGAATCCCGGCGGCTTTGGCAATGCGGCAACCAGGCGCAGGTTGCTGATCGCCTCCCCGGCATCGGTGAAACCGGGCGCCAGCCCGGCCCTTGGGTCCGTGGACAGCCCCACCAGCAGCGCGTTCATCCGTTCGATCTCAGAGGTCTGGTCTTCGACGATATCGCTGGTGAAGTCGAGCAGCACCGGGTCATAGGCAGAGCCCGGCTGCTCCAGCAGCTCTTCCACCATGGTCAGCGCGCCCTCGTGGTGGGCGATCATGAGGGTGAGAAACAGGTGGTCAAACTCGGTGTCCTTGGCCGCGGCCAGCTCGGCCATCTGTTCCGGCGTCGCCATACCCGCCATTTCATGGGTCATGTGCATGGCATGGTGGTGAGTCGGGTCCGGCACATTCTCACCGCGCTCGGCAAGCCAGCCCTGCATAAATTCGATCTCGTCCGCCTGGGAAGCGTCGATGCGCCCGGCAATTTCCTTGAGCTCCGGCATATTGGTGCGGTCTGGCACCAGCGCTGCCATCTGCAACGCCTGGTTGTGGTGCGGAATCATGTCCTGCATGAAGCGCACGTCGTCCGGCGAGTAGCTGTTGGCCGCAATTTTCGACGCCTCGTCAACGCTGAGCTCGCGCGCGGACTCCCCCGGCGCTCCGGGCTGGATAATCGGCACCTGCGCGAGGCTGGCAGCACTCGTCGCCAGCGCTGCCAGCAACAGGGAGAAGCAAAGAATCTGACGTGGCATGACCACACCCTCCTTGGAACACGTGGTGCGAGAAGATACCACGCTTCCTCTTGCGGCACGACGCCGGCCGGGAAGCCGGGGGGTCAAAAGCCCAACAAAAAAAGCTCGACAAAAAAAGGGGCTCCTCTTGAAGCCCCTTCTCTGTGACCGCAATGCGTGGTGGACGCTAGACGCGCTCCACCACCGTGGTAATGCCCTGACCCAGGCCGATACACATGGTAGATACACCCACGGTCAGGTCGCGGTCTTCCATGACATTCAGCAGCGAGCCGGTGATGCGGGTGCCGGAACAGCCGAAGGGGTGGCCCAGTGCGATGGCGCCGCCGTGCACATTGACCTTGTCTTCCATCTTGTCCAGCAGCTCCAGGTCCTTAAGCACCGGCAGCGCCTGGGCGGCAAACGCCTCATTCAGCTCGACCATCTCGACGTCGTCCATGGTCATGCCCAGCTTCTTCAGCGCCTTATGCGTCGAAGGCACCGGGCCATAGCCCATGATGGAGGGATCCACACCCGCCAGGGTCATGGCATTGATGCGGGCGATTGGCGTCAGGCCAAGGGCCTGGGCCTTCTCCGCCGACATCACCAACATGGCGGAGGCACCGTCGGAAATCTGCGAGGACTGGCCCGGGGTGACCGTGCCACCCTGCGGATTGAAAGACGGCTTCAGCTTGGCCAGGTCCTCCAGGTTGGTCTCCGGGCGAATGGTTTCATCCGCGGTCACTGAAACCAGCGCGCCGCTCTCGTCATGGCCGTCGATGGGGATGATCTCCCGGGCGAACTTGCCGTCTACCGTGGCCTTGTGAGCCAGGTGATGGGAGCGCATACCGAACTTGTCCTGATCCTCGCGGCTGATGCCGTGCATCATTGCCAGGTACTCGGCGGTCATGCCCATCATGCCCGCCGCCTTCGCCACCGAGCGGCCCATGCGCGGGTTGGGGTCGACGTTGGCCGGGTCCATCATCGGCAGGTGGCCAAGGTGTTCGACGCCGCCCACCAGGTAGACATCACCTACATCCGCCCTGATGTTGGCGGCCGCGGTGTGCAGCGCGCTCATGCTGGACCCACACAGGCGGTTCACAGTCTGGCCTGGAATGCTGTGCGGAAGTTCGGCATTCAACACGATCATGCGTGACAGGTTCATGCCCTGCTCGCCGCGCTGGATCACGCTGCCCCAGATGAGGTCATCGATTTCCGCGGGGTCCAGGGCTTCATTGCGAGCCAGCAGGCCCTTGATGACCAGTGCCGACAGGTCATCGGCGCGCACATTGCGGAAGCAACCGTTCTTGGAACGCCCCATGGCTGAGCGGGCGTAGTCTACGATCACTGCGTCTCTTGGATTCAAACTCACAATCGTTCTCCTTTAATCTCTGCAGTTACCGAGTGCCACACTCAGTAGTAGGTCTCGCCGTTGGCGAGCATTTCATTCATGCGGTCGGTCAGCTCGTAAGCCTTGCCGAGGTGGGAAAACTTG
>JAZBPS010000482.1:0-1514 GCA_036353375.1 Halieaceae bacterium
CAGTTCGTTGTTCGACCACGTCGGGGGCGCGTTGGTGAGTACGGTGCGGGCTACGGCGTCGCGCTGTTGCTCGCTGGCCAGCGTTGGCGCGACCGCGACGACGAGGCCGGGAAAACCGGCGGAGGTGGCATCCGCCTCATTGACCAGTTTTTCGCGCAGGCCCTGGATGCTGTCCTCCCACCATTCCTTGCACGTGGGTTTGCCCCAGGCGGGGGGCGTCGCGGGGTCGTACTCGGTGTCCCTCGCCGGATCGTAGGGCCAGCCCCGGATCTGTTTGGATGGGCGCATCGTGTCGTAGTAGCCGGTAATATCACGGTAGACGTGGGAGCCCATCCAGTCGGGGTCGTCCTCACCGTAGGTGGCCAGGATACCGGCGACGGCTGTTGTCGCAGGCCGTTCTGTCTGGTACTTGGACCGGGCCGGCACGTAGCACCCACTGAAAAAATCGCTCGTCTCTTGGCGCAGCCGCGGGTCGGCGATGGTCGCGAGGCGCGCCTGTTGTTCGTAGGTCCGCAGGTCGCTGGTCGTGGGCAGCCCCTCGACGACGGCATGATTGAAGCCCGAACTCATCGCGAGCACCGCGTACCACCAGACCGGAATGTTCACGGTCGCGGGCGAGCCGCTGAATCCGACGGCGCCATAGGTGCTCTCCGGTGCCGCCACCGTGGCGATCGTCGGTGTCGGGTCGCTCAGCGTGGGTTGTGGGTCATAGCTCAGTGTGCCGGCATTGAGCGGCGTGAGGGCTGCGGGCTGCCCGGCCAGCACCACGACGAGCAGTGCCAGAAAGAGCTCGATCTCCATACGCCGCAGGGACAGACCGGTGACCGTGCCGAATTCGCCGCCCTCGGCGGGATCGCGCCAGTTGTCGATGAGGATGCCAAGGAATGGCAGATAGACAATACCGGTGCCGACCAGAACGTCCCACAGCACGCCGTAAAAGGCCCAACCGAACAATGTCCTAAACAGCTCGAGATAGCTGTCGACGCTCATGCGCTGTGTCCGTCGATCGCGCTCAGAAAGTGCCCGATGAGGTTCTGCCCGAGCACAAGCTCAATGATGGTCAGCCAGCCAACGACCCGCCAGCGCAGCCTCTTCCAGTGTGTATCTGCGTGGTCATCCTGGCCGTTGGCACAGGGTTGGCGTCGTCGCAACCACGGCCAGGCGATCGCCAGCAGTCCAATGAGTGCGACCCTGAGTGCACTCGCGAACGGCTTCGCCGCCGTGATCTGCTCGGAAACCGTGGAGTGATGTCACACCCACCGCCTGCCAGAGGATCGCACCGACAGCGATCATGCCTATGGCCGCAATCAGCGACAGTGTCACGGACCAGCGGTGGCGCATGGGAGCTGTGCTACTCAACACGGCCCTTGATGAGCGGTCGAGGATCAATCGGTTCGCCTTGGGGGACATTGAGGGATGCCCGGCGGCGAGCCGCTGCACGCTCGAGGAGGACGGTGAGGGTCTCCGAGACCACTTCGCGGCGCACGCGGGTTTCGAACAGGAGGCTCTCGATC
>JAZBPS010000383.1:0-2982 GCA_036353375.1 Halieaceae bacterium
AGTGTGAGCACTGTGGCAAAGCCCAGGCCGCCCATGATGGTGACTGACATGTTCACGAAAAACACGTCTGAGAGCAGGGGGATCAAGCCCAGGATCGTCGTCGCCGCTGCCAGGATCACCGGCCGCATGCGGCTGACGGACGCATCCAGCAGGGCGTCCAGCCGCTGCTTGCCGCTCTCGATCTGCTGGTCGATCTCCTCAATCAAGACGATAGCGTTCTTGATCATCAGGCCCACCAGCGAGAGCGCACCCAGCAGCGACATGAAGTCAAAGGCGCCGTCCACTGCCAGCAGGCCCACCGTGATACCAATCGCCGCCAGCGGCACCGTCAACCAGATGATGCCGGGCTGCCGCAGCGTCCCGAACAGGAAAATGCTGGTGATAATCATCAACAGGAATCCCACCGGCAGTGCGCCTGCGAGGCCAGCCTTGGCGCGCTGCGAATCCTCAAACTCGCCGCCCCATTCCAGCTTGTAGCCGGCGGGCAGGTCGATGGCTTCAATGCGGGGGCGGACGCGCTCGAACAGTGGGCCCGCCAGTTCGCCTTTGGGGTTGGCCGAGGCAATGATGGTCAGCAGCCTGTCACGGCTGCGCACCACGGCATTCTCCCAGGTGGTTTTGTAGCGAGAGGTGAGCTGGCCCACCGGCACCGCCTGGCCCAGCACCGGACTCCACACCTGGGCGTCCCGCAGACTGTCGATGTTGCCGCGCTCGTCTGCCGGCGCACGCAGCAGGATGGGCAGCAGGTGAATGCCATCCCGATAGGTGCCCACGGGGCGACCCTCAAAGGCGTAGCGCATGGCGCTGGCGAGGTCTTCCCGGGTGACACCCAGCTGGCGACCCACCTGTTCGTTGAAGACCGGTGTGACGACCTTGACCGGGCTGCGCCAGTCATCCCGCACGTCGGTGGATTCAGGGTCGTCCCGGTAAATGGCCTTTGCCTCTTCGGCCAGTCGCCGCAGCACCACAGGCTCGGGACCGGAGAAGCGCGCCTCTATCTTCGCATCGCGCCCGGGGCCTATCCGCAGCGCCTTGATGATGGGGTCCAGCCAGGGCATCTCCTGTCGCATGTACTCCGACACCGCGGATCGCACGCCCTGGATTTGCTCTCGGGTTTCCGTTTTGACGATGATCTGGGCGTAGGCGGGTGAGGATTCCTTGCTGTCGTAAACCAGGGTGAAGCGCTGGTGGGGTCCGCCGACCACGGTGGAGGTGGAGACAACACCGGGCTGCTGGTGCAGGAACTCGGCAACCTGCAGGGCGTCGTCCCGGGTGGCGCGAATATCCGTGCCCTCCGGTGTGTAGATGTCGACGAAAAACATTGGCGTGTTCGAGTCGGGGAAGAACCCGGACTTGGTGTAGCCAAAACCGATAAGGGCGGCGACCCACAGCGCGACGACAGTGCCCAGGGTCAGCCAGCGGTGTTTTACCGCTGTTGACAGCACGCCCCGGTAGACCTGGAATGCCTTGCCGTTATAGGCGTCCTCGTCGCCGCCGTCTCCCGTGCCCGGCTTCAGCAGCAGTTTGCATAGCGCGGGCGTTGTGCTGACGGCCGTAAGCCAGCTCAAGGACAGCGAAATGAGGATGACGTAGAACAGGGAGCCCGCGAATTCCCCGGTGGAGTCAGGTGACAAGCCGATAGCCGAGAAGGCGAGAATGCCGATGGCCGTGCCCCCCAGCAGTGCCCATATGGTTTTGCCCACTGCCTCGTCGGCGGCCTCGGCCGCACTCATGCCGCTGTTCATGCGGATCAGCATGCCCTCGGCGATGACGATGGCGTTGTCTACCAGCATGCCCAGCGCGATCACCAGGGCACCCAGGGAAATGCGCTGCAAGGCGATGCCGTAGATGTCCATGACAAACAGGGTGCCGGCAACCGTTATCAGCAGCACCGCGCCGATAATCAGGCCCACGCGCAGGCCCATGAACAGCAACAGCACGGCAATCACGATCGCCACGGCCTGGGCCACGCTGAGGATAAAGCCGCTGACCGAGGAGTCCACTTCCTCAGGCTGGTTGTAGGTGACCTGCGCTTCCATGCCCACGGGGATGATGGTTTTCAGTTCCTCTGCCCGGCGCGTTATGCGCTTGCCCACGTCCACCACGTTTTCGCCGCTGAGCATGGAGATACCCATGCTCAGCCCCGGCTTGCCATTGGCGTAGTACATCTTGGCAGGCACTTCCTGGTAGGCGCGGGTAATGGTGGCGATGTCCTTGAGCCTGATCAGGCGACGGTCGGTGGAGGAGATCATCAGCTCGCCGATTTCCTGCACGGACTGGAACACGCCGGTGGGGCTGATGCGCAGGTAGTCGCTGCCGACCTGCACGTGGCCGGCATCCACCACCACATTCTGCGAGGCCAGCACGCGGGTGATCTGGTCGATGCTGATGCCCAGCTCCGCCATGCGGGCGCGGGAGATATCGACGTACACGACTTCCTGCTGCACGCCGTCTATCACCACTTTGCGGACACCGGGCACCAGCACCAGCTGTTTCTTGACAGCGTCTGCTGTGTCAAACAGGTCACGCCAGCTGTAGCCGTCGCCGGTGAGCGTGAAGTAGATACCGTACACGTCGCCAAAATCGTCCAGCACAATGGGGTCCCGCGCGCCCGGCGGGAGCTTGGGTTTTGCATCGGCGATCTTGCGACGCAGCTCGTCAAAGATGTTGGGGAAGTCCTCCGCCCGGTACTTGTCCTTGAAGTCCACCGTGATATCCGAGAGGCCTGGCCGCGAGACCGACATCTTGATCCATTTGACCTGCTCCAGTTTCTGGATGGCGTCCTCGATCACGTAGGTCACCTCGTCCTGCACCTCGTTCGCGGTTGCGCCCGGGTACTGGGTGACGATCTTGGCCGTCTTGATGGTGAACTCCGGATCCTCCAGCTTGCCCATGCGCTCGAACGCGATCAGACCGCCGCCGACCATGATCACTACCAGCAGCCAGGAAATGACCCGGTTGTTAACGGAATATTCACCGATA
>JAZBPS010000384.1:0-2298 GCA_036353375.1 Halieaceae bacterium
CCGATGGGCGAATCAATGGGCGCGGTGGCAACCGCCACCTCGTGTTTCGTCACGGGCTCTGCGTCCACAGCAAAGCCCAACTCGCTGGCCACCATATCCATGGACTGGCCGAAGCCATCCCCCAGGAAGTGCACCATGGGACTGGCAGCGGCCTCCTCCGGTGTTTTGCCAAACAGCATGATGTCGCCCACCACCTCCGGCGCCCCGTAGGTGCGGATATCCGAAAACTCCTCCGCCCGCACGTGGGTGATGGACGCCGACAGCGCCGACACCATCAGCGGGAAACGCTCGGTGATGCCGCCGGGGTGTATGCCGGTCCCGTGCAGGGTGCTGTTGCCCTGCCGGCAGGCCGCACGCAGGTCCTCCACATCGCGATTGCCCGGGAAGAACCAGCCCAGCGGTGTCACCACGTTCTTGCCGCTGGCCAGCAGTCGGCAGACAAAAGCACGGTCGGCCATGAACGGGCTGTACATCACGCAATCGGCATCCATGGCCAGCAGGGCCTCGGTGTCGTTGGTGGCAGTGACACCGATGGGGCCAATACCGGCGATGTCGCCGGCATCCCGGCCCGCCTTGGCGTCGCTGTGCACCCAGCAACCTACCAACTCCAGTTCCGGGTGGGCGTGGATATACTGAATCGCCGCTCGTCCCACGCCGCCGGTGGCCCACTGAATCACTTTGTAGGTCATGGCAGCCTCCTAGAAATTGGGGCCGTCGGACAGGTGCGCCCAGGCCTCTGGCAGGTGTGTGCGCCAGTCCGGTTTGGCCGGCGGCATATTGAATTCCGGTGGTGGCTGCCAGGCCATCGCTTTCAGCGTCTCGCCAATGTAGGTCATGTTGAGGTAGTCGTGGCTGTAGCAGAACAGGCCGTCGCCCGCGTAGTAAAGAATCGACAGACCCGGCACGATCCATTGGCCGCCGTCGGGCTTCTCCCCCAGGATCTGGTCCCAGTGACTGACCAGGCGATGCCCGTCCACCATGGTCCAGCGTTCTGGTGTGGACCAGCCATAGCCGGTCAGCCCCGCCATAGACTGCACAAAGAACTCGCGAATGGTCTCACGACCCTCCTGCCGTCCCCAGGCCGGGTCGATGTACACCCCATCCTCGGTAAAGAAGTCCGCGAGCTGGTCCCAGGTGGCGGTACCCTCGTCAATCTGGTCACGCAGCGCCACCAACCGGTCGTAGGTCTCCAGCGCTTCGCGTTCGACCTGGCTTTTATCGTTCATTATTTGCCTCCAGTCTCCACACGGTGCCAACACAGCACCGATCACGCAGCTGTTAGCCTAGAGCATGGGCGGGTGAACCGTAGTCTGTCGAGTACTGATAGTCATACTGCAGAGTGCTTGTATCACCTGCGTGTGCGCCTGCTCCCCGGCAGGGCAGGCTGCGAGGTGCCGGGGTGAGCCGGTACACTTGCCGATCAAGCCGCAACACGGGAGCCGCCCATGGTCGACACCCCCGCCGCCCCACGCACCGTTTCACTGAAATTCCTCGCCGACCTGTCGGCGCCGCTGGTGTACCTCGCCTCCAGGGGCGGCGGTGACCAGACCGAACACCTGGGCAACTTTCGCGACGAGGATGTGCCCGTGCTTGACGCACGCACGGCACTGGCCGAAACCAGCCTGGACCGGGAAGGGTTCATGCTGGTTAAGCACGCCAGCAAGGTGGCGGACTTCTACGACGATACCGCCCTGCGCACGGTCTACCACGACGAGCTGAAAGCTCTCATCCGGGGGATAACCAACGCTGCGCGGGTGGAGGTGTTTGACGACACCCGCCGCAGCGCCTCGCTGTCGCGACAAAGGGAGCGGGGTATCCGGGAACCCGCCAACATCGTGCACAATGACTATACCGCCGCATCGGGACCGCGGCGGCTGGCGGACTACCTGGCGGAAACCGGTGATGGCTCTGCGCCGGACAGCTACGAGCGCTTCGCTATCATCAATGCCTGGCGTCCCATCCGCGGGCCGGTGCTCGACCAGCCGTTGGTGCTTTGTGACGCGACCAGCGTGGAAGACGGTGAACTGGTCGCCATGGAGCGCCGGGCGGACCAGCGTGTGGGTGAATTACAGGCTGCGCTGCACAATCCCAGGCAGCGCTGGTACTTCTACCCCTGCATGCAACCCGACGAGGTGCTGCTGTTCAAAACCTACGACTCGGCCGAGGACGGTCGCGCCCGGTTCACACCACACTCCTCCTTCAACGACCCGCTGGCACCTGAGGATGCGCCGGCAAGGGAGAGCATCGAAAGCCGCTGCCTGGTGTTCTTCTGACCGGCCATCCAAACACAGCCAGCCG
>JAZBPS010000385.1:0-16883 GCA_036353375.1 Halieaceae bacterium
ATCACCGAGGGCATGAAACTAGAGCGGTCGACCAATAAGAAGGTGAAGTAGCGCCTCGATAATCACCGAGGGCATGAAACTAGAGCGGTCGACCAATAAGAAGGTGACGTAGCGCCTCGATAACCACCGAGGGCATGAAACCAGAGCGGTGTTATAAGGAACGGAACCCCGGAGTACCGCTGAGAACGGTGCCCTTGAACCCGATGGTTCAAGGCGGTGGTTACTGCACTGAATTAGGCTTCCCGCTGGGCGGACGTGCACATCATCAGCGGCTAGCAACCCCCTTTTGTGGTGGTATCGGGTAGAGAACTGATTCTCTGGCGAATACACCAGGTGTTCCAGTGGTAGTATAGTCGAATGCCGGGTACTTGCCGACTTGCACACCGGCGCGGGCTATGGCAGGCGCACTGCACACTTTCGGGAGGTCGCGCCGACGGCTGCAGCTCGCAGATGGGCCTGTTCAGCCAATCTCCATTTGCCGCAGGGAGAATATCGCCTCATCAATCTTGCGGGACAGGGCCGACACCTCTCCTTCGTCCAGCGGCTGTTCCGGCTCTTTGGTCTCCGGTGAGGGTGCCTGGGATTCAGAGGCCTGGAGCAATTCGTGGCTGATGTTCAGCGCCGCCATCACGGCGATGCGCTCCAACCCGATCACTTTCCCGGTCTCGCGAATCGAGCGCATCTGCTTGTCCAGATAGGAGGCGGATACGATCAGCTCGGCTTCCTGCTCTGGCGGGCAGGCTACCTGGTACTCTTTGTCGAGGATGCTTACGGTAACGGTACGGGGCTTGCTCACTTCTCTGTCTCCAGGCCGCGCAGGCGTTCCAGCATGGCTTCCACCTGGCGTTTCGCTTGTGCATTGCGTTCCTGCAAGGCCTCGCGCTCGTCAGCCCAGCCGCGAATCTCTGCCTTGAGAGAGACATTCTCACGGTTTAGCTGAGCGCAAAGCTTGATAAGATCGTCGATCTTTTGCTCTAGCACCTTGAACTGCGTTTCGGGCATGCTGGCCGGGTCTCAACTTGTTATGGGTTTATCGCTGTGACGACTTCCACTACAGTTCCTGCGACGCACTGTCCTGTGGCTGGCGTGGGGCGCTTCCAGAAGAGATGCAGCTCACGTGCTGCAGCACCCGGTTGGGCAGCCCCTCATTGCAACTAACTATAGAGGTGCCTCAGAGGCAGGTCAATCGGCTAAAATATAGAAATATCAACAACCTGCCAGCGGTTTCACGAAAATGACAGAAGAACATCTGTTCCCCGACGACGGCATGGCCCTGGACTTCGACGATTTCAGCAATCTGCTGTTGGCGGAGGGTGCAGAGCAGTCCCCCTCCTATCTGCACGGCGGTCTCTGTGGTATCTATGCCGGAGCGGGCCCGGTGACCGCTGAAGATTGCCTGGCTGCAGCGTCCCAGGCGCTGGAACTGGGCCTGCACGGCGACCTGGCGGAAAGCTCACTGACGCTGGCGGATGTCAGCCGTCGTGCCATGCAGGACGAGAGTTTCACGTTCCAGCTGCTGCTGCCGGACGACGACTGCGAGATGGACCAGCGCGTGCGCGCCCTGGGTGACTGGTGTCGCGGCTTTCTCGCTGCTTATGCACTGGTGGTGTCTGAAGAGCGCGCAGGGCTGGGCGAAGAGACCAGCGAAGTGCTGCGGGACGTGGCGGCCATCGCCCAGGCGGGGCACGATGAGGACGCCGATGAAGAGGCGGCCGAGGGGGATTACTTTGAGCTTACGGAATACCTGCGTTTTGCCTGTCTCAACCTGTTCATGAGTCGACTCGCCGAGCTGGAAGATGCCGAGAGCGTGACCGGTCCGTCAGGCTACCCGTCATGACGGCAGGCAGCCGGAAACAGGCCTTGAGAATCGCCATAGCCGGCGGCGGCATGGTGGGTATCAGTCTCGCGCTGGCGCTGCGCAGGGCGTTGCCCGACAGCGATATTCAACTGATCGAGGCGTTCCCGCTGGCGGCGGGCGCGCCAACGACCCGTTACACACCGTCTTTTGATGCACGCTCTACCGCGCTGTCGTACGGCAGTGCCCTGCTCTACTCGGATCACGGCGTCTGGTCGACGATTGCTGAGCACGCCCAGGCGATTGCCAGTATTCATGTCTCCGAGCGAGGGCATTTCGGGAGCACCCTGATGCAGGCGTCGGATTACCAGTGGCCGGCACTGGGTTATGTGGTGGAGAACGCCTGGCTGGGCAGAGCCCTGCTGGCGGCGCTGGGTGACGCCCGAATCGATACCCTCAGCCCCGCCTCGGTCACCTCGGCGACAGCGGGTAGCCCGGTGCAGCTTCGCCTGGACAACGGCGACCGGCTGGAAACCGACTTGCTGGTGGTGGCTGATGGCGCCCGCTCCGGCCTGCGCGAGGCGCTGGGGATAGAAAGTCGCGAGCAGCGCTATGGCGAGCATGCCGTGATTGCCAACATTGCCCACCGCAAACCCCACCACGGCCGTGCGTTTGAGCGCTTTACCGCTGAGGGTCCGCTGGCAATGCTGCCGTTGATCCCGGAGTCCAGCGGCAGCTATCGCAGTGCCCTGGTATGGACCCGCCCCCCGGCAGAGGCGGCGCAGATGCTGGAAGCCTCTGAGGCGGATTTCCTGGCTGCCTTGCAGCGTGCTTTCGGTTATCGCCTCGGTCGCTTGCAGCAGGTGGGCGAGCGACACAGTTATCCGCTGGCACTGGTAGAGGCGCAGGAGCAGGTGCGCAGTGGCATTGTAGTGATGGGTAATGCGGCGCACGCCCTGCACCCGGTGGCGGGGCAGGGGTTCAATCTGGCCCTGCGGGATGTTTCTTGCCTCGCGGATACGCTTGCCGCGGCGGCTGCCGCCGGGGAAGACCCCTCCAGCCTGGGCGTTTTGCAGCGTTACCGCGAGCGCCAGGCAGGTGACCAGGCGAGGACCACCGCCTTCAGTGACCGGCTCCCCGGCCTGTTCATGCAGCGCAGTCTGGCCCTTGGCGTACTGCGGGATGCCGGCCTCGCAGCCCTGGATATTGCGCCTCCGCTGAAAGAAGCCTTTGTCCGCCACACCGCCGGCCTTGCCGCCAGCGCGGATTACCGTCATGCGCGGCCCTGATTTTGATGTGATCGTCCTCGGCGGCGGCATCGCGGGTGCCGCCCTCGCCCGTTCCCTGTCAGCCGGCGGCCGACTGAAACTTGCGCTGGTAGAGGCGCGTGCCGTGGATACGTCCGGGCCGCGGACGGCCGCTGTGGAGTCACCGGCGGATTTTGACAGCCGCGTAAGCGCCATTACCCCGGCTTCCCAGAGGATCCTGCAGGCAATGGATGCCTGGGATGCAATCGAGGCGACGCGGCTGTGCCCTTATACCCACATGCAGGTCTGGGACGCGGATGGCACCGGGCAGATCGATTTTGCCGCCGGCGAGGTAGACGCTCCGGCATTGGGACATATCATCGAGAACCGGATAATCAATGCGGCCCTGACCCAGGGGCTTGACCACCGCGCGGGCGTGTCCCTGCTGGCACCGGCCCGGCTCGCGGCCCTGGACGTGGACGACAATCACGTGACGGTGACCCTGGAGGGCGGGGAACAGGTCGGTGCCAAACTGCTGGTGGCGGCGGACGGCGCCCTGTCCCGGGTGCGGCAGCTCGCAGACTTCCGCACGCGGGAGTGGGACTACGGTCACACCGCGCTGGTGACCACGGTGGAAACCACACTGCAGCACCGCAGCACGGCGTACCAGCGCTTCCTGAGCTCGGGCCCACTCGCCTTCCTGCCCCTGCCGTCACAGGGAGGACGCAACTTCAGCTCCATTGTCTGGTCCTCGGAAGCCGATGTCGCTGAAGAACTGATGGCGCTGGAGGATGCCGAATTCCAGCGGGCTATCGCTGCAGCGCTTGAGCACCGTTTGGGCGAGGTAATCGCCTGCGCCCCGCGGGTGGCATTCCCGCTGCGGCAGCGCCACGCTGTGGACTACGTCAAACCGCGCATCGCGCTGGTGGGCGACGCGGCCCATACCATTCATCCCCTTGCGGGCCAGGGCATTAACCTGGGCATCTCCGATATCGCCGTGCTGTCAGAAGTGCTGGCAGCGGCACTGGCGCGCGCTGAGGACCTCGGTAGCCTGGCAGTCCTGCGTCGTTACCAGCGTCAGCGCAAGGGCGAAAACCTCGCAATGATGGCGGCAATGGATGGCTTCAAGCGTCTGTTCGCCGAGCGCGCCCTGCCGTTACGCTGGGCGCGCAACCGGGGTATGGACTGGGTGAGCCGGTCCGGCCCGGTCAAGCAGCAGATCATGCGGCAGGCGATGGGCCTGCGCTGATTCCCGCGTGTTGTATTTGACCCGCGGCAGGTTAGAATGCCGCGGAATTTCCCTGCCTGGAGTCGTGCATGAGCCATACCCCCGCTGAATTGAAATATGCCAGCAGCCACGAGTGGGCGCGGCTGGAAGAGGATGGCACGGTGGTCGTGGGCATTTCCGATCACGCCCAGAACGCCCTCGGCGATGTGGTGTTCGTGGAGCTGCCGGAGGTGGGCGCCGAACTGGCCGCCGGTGATGAGGCCGGCGTGGTGGAATCCGTCAAAGCGGCCTCCGATATCTATGCCCCGGTGGGCGGCGAGGTTGTGGCCGTTAACGAAGCGCTGGAGGATGCCCCGGAAACCGTCAACGCCGATCCCTACGTAGACGGCTGGTTTTTCAAGCTGAAGGCGTCAGACACGGGCGAACTCGAGCAGCTGCTGTCTGCCGAAGCCTACGACGCCCAGTGTGCCGACGAGTAACACGGTCTGGCTCAACCCCGGTGCGGACCGCCGCCTGCGGCAAGGTCATGCTTGGATTTACAGCAACGAGATTGATAGTAAGCGCTCACATCTAAGCGCTTTCGAGGCGGGCGATGTGGTTAATGTCGCCGCCGCCAGCGGCGAAATCCTGGCCACGGCCTGGATGGAGCCTCACTCCCTGATTTGTGCCCGTGTGCTGGGCCACCTGCCCGATCTGGTCCCCGACCGTGCATGGTGCCTTTCCCGTCTGGATGCCGCACTCGCCCTGCGCGAACGCTATTTCGACACACCCTATTACCGCCTCGTCTATGGCGACAGCGATGGCCTGTCCGGGGTGATCGTGGATCGGTTTGGTGGCTGGCTGGTGCTGCAGCTCAATACCGCGGGTGCGGAGCGCCACGGGCAGGTCATTATTGATGCGCTGGTGGAGCGGCTGGCACCCGCCGGCATCCTGCTGCGTGCGGATAGCAGGAGCCGCCGCGAGCAGGGGCTGGCGGACCGTCTGGAGGTGGTGCACGGCCAGGTGCCGGAGGTGGTGCCGGTGCAGGAGAATGGCGTGTCCTTCCTGGCCCCCTTGCACGGCGGCCAGAAAACAGGCTGGTTCTACGATCACCGTGAGAATCGGGCGCGTTTGGCCAGGCTCTGTCGCGGCCTGCGCGTACTGGACGTCTATTCCTACATCGGCGCATGGGGCCTGCAAGCCGCCGCGGCGGGCGCCGCCGAGGTCCACTGCATCGACAACTCTGCGCCGGCGCTGGATATGCTGCGTCAGTCAGCCGTGGAAAGCGGGCTGGCGACGACGGTGCACTGCCACCACGGCCGCGCAGACCAGTTGTTGCGGGAGATGGCGGATGCCGGCGAGCGGTTCGACGCTATTGTGCTGGACCCGCCTGCTTTCGTTCAGCGCAAGCGTGACCTTGGCAAGGGCCGCAAGGCCTACGAACGCATCAACGGTCTGGCGCTGTCAATGCTGGCCCCGGCGGGCGTACTGGTATCCGCATCCTGTTCCATGCATCTCTCTGACGCCGACCTCAACGAGGCGGTTGCCAGGGCAGCGCGCCGGCAGGGGCGCGCCCTGCGGCAGACCTGGCGCGGCGGGCAGGGCGCGGACCACCCGGTACACCCGCAGATTGCCGAAACCCGCTACTTGAAGGCGCTGTTCTACGACGCTATTGCCTGAGGCTGATGACCTGCCAGCCATTGGCCTCTGCGTGGGCGGCAAGCTTCGCGTCCGGGTCAACGGCAACCGCGGTCTCTGCCGCCTCCAGCAGCGGAATGTCGTTGAAGGAGTCGGAATAGGCCGTGCTGCCCTGCAGGTCCAGACCCCGCGCTGCCAGCCATTCCTCCAGGCGATGCACCTTGCCCGCAGCGAACGTGGGTGTACCCCGGGGCTGTCCCGTGTACCGGCCTGCCACCACTTCGACGTCACAGGCAAGCAGGTCCGGTATACCCAGGCGTTGTGCGATCGGCTCGGTGATGAAACGGTTGGTCGCAGTGACGATCAGCAGCGTATCTCCGGCGTCGCGGTGCCGCTCGATCAGCCTCATTGCTGCGGGGAGCAGCATGGGTTCGATTTTTGCCTGCATGAAACGCCGGTGCCAGCTCGCCGCCTCCTCCAGTGTCATGCCCGCGATGGGTGAGAGCGCGTGCCTCAGGTAGGCGTGAATATCCAGCGTTCCCGCCTGGTAGTCGGCATAGAAGGCATCGTTTGCGCGGCCAAAGGATGTGGCGTCGGCCAGGCCCTGCTCGCAGGCAAATTCTCCCCAGGCGTGGTCGCTGTCGCCGCCCAGTAAGGTGTTGTCCAGATCAAAAATTGTGACGGCCATGACAGGCTGCGGCGTCGCCCTTGCAAGATAAAGCGGGCAAGCATAGACGCTGTGAGGCAAATTGTCCCGCCGCTGAAAAGTGTGGAACAATGATCGGCCGTTTCGATTTCGGACAGGACACACAGTGATAGACGCAGACGGGTTTCGTCCCAACGTCGGCATTATTCTCGCCAACGACCAGGGACGCCTGCTATGGGCCCGACGCCTTGGCCAGGACGCCTGGCAGTTTCCGCAGGGTGGCATTGCCGAGGGCGAATCACCCGAGGACGCGCTGTACCGTGAACTGCATGAGGAAGTGGGCCTTGCCGCAGATACGGTGCGCGTCGTAGCCAGCACGCGCGGCTGGCTGCGCTATCGCCTGCCCAGACGCTACCTTCGCAAAGGCCAGAAACCCCTGTGCATAGGCCAGAAACAGAAGTGGTTTTTGCTGCACCTGCTTGCGGACGATGCCGCCGTGCGCTTCGATCGCCACGAAAAACCGGAGTTTGATAACTGGCAGTGGGTCAGCTACTGGTACCCGTTAAGCCAGGTAATCTCCTTCAAGCGCGAAGTGTATCGAAGCGCCCTGAAGGAGCTGGCGGCGCCCTGCAGCCGTATCGCGCAAGAGAGCCACCGCTGATGCTTGAAATGCTTCGTGCCATTGTCCAGGAGGTCAACACGGCCCCCGACCTGGACACGGCATTGCGCATTATTGTGCGACGAGTGCGTGATGCCATGGGCACCGAGGTGTGCACCGTCTATATGTGGGACCCCAAGACCGATCGCTTTATCCTGCGAGCGACCGAGGGGCTTAACAAATCCGAGGTCGGCAAGGCGAGTCTGGCGGCGGGCGAAGGGCTGGTGGGGCAGGTGGCCGAACGGGAAGAGCCTATCAACCTGGAGGACGCCACCGCTCACCCCAGCTTTCACCTGATACCGGATATCGGTGAAGAGCGATTCAATACCTTTCTCGGCGTGCCCATTATCCACCAGCGCGAGGTGCTGGGTGTGCTGGTGGTGCAGCAGGCCGAGCGCCGCCGCTTTGACGAAAGCGAAGAGGCTTTCCTTGTAACCATGTCGGCCCAGCTCGCAGGTGTTATCGCCCATGCGCTGGTGACGGGCTCTGTGCAGGTTGGCAGTGAGGGTAGCGATGCGGCAATCATTCGCGGCGTTCCCGGCGCACCGGGTATTGCTATCGGCCAGGCGGTTATCGTTTCACCGGAAGCGGATCTCTACGCTGTTCCCCAGCGTGAGGCCACCGACAGAAAGTCGGAGCTGCGCGCGTTCAAGCAGGCGTTGAATGCGGTGCGCCAGGACATCGAGGGGGTGGCGGCCCAGCTCAGTACCGAACTGAACCCGGAAGACCACGCCCTGTTCGATGTTTACCTGCGTATCCTCGACGACGCCACCATCGGCGCGGAAGTGGCCCGACGCATCAAGGCCGGCCAG
Source organism: Halieaceae bacterium (assembly GCA_036353375.1). Taxonomy (GTDB): domain Bacteria; phylum Pseudomonadota; class Gammaproteobacteria; order Pseudomonadales; family Halieaceae; genus JANQIO01. The sequence goes on from JAZBPS010000385.1 coordinate 8,004, forward strand.
TGGGCGCAGGGCGCGCTCAGCCAGGTCATGCTGGAACACATCCGCTTCTTCGAGCGCATGGAACAGAGCTACCTGCGAGAGCGCGCTGTGGACGTCAAGGACCTGGGCACCAGGGTGCTGGCGTACCTGCAGGCCTCCGAGCAAAGCGTACAGGTTTTTCCGCCCAAGACGATCCTGGTGGGTGAGGAATTGACGGCCTCGGTGTTGGGAGAGATCCCCCGGGAAAACCTTGCCGGTATCATCTCCGTGCGTGGTTCCGGCAACTCCCATGTGGCTATTCTCGCCCGGGCCATGGGTGTGCCGACGGTGATGGGGGCGGTGGATCTTCCCTACACCCGCCTGCAGGACCGCGAGCTGATCATTGACGGCTATAACGGCGAGGTACACCTGAATCCCTCGCCGGACTTCCGGGCCCGCTTCGAGAGCCTGCTGGCGGAGGACGAGGCCCTGTCCCAGGACCTGGAAACCCTCCGGGAACTACCCTGTGAAACGCTGGACAACGTGCGCCTGCCGCTGTGGGTGAATACCGGCCTGATGGCGGATGTAGGCCGGTCTCTTGAGCAGGGCGCTGAGGGGGTGGGTTTGTACCGCACCGAGGTTCCCTTTCTGCTGCGCGAGCGGTTTCCCAGCGAAGAGGAACAACGCCAGATTTACCGCAGTCAGCTGGAAGCCTTTGCACCGCATCCGGTGACCATGCGCACCCTGGATATCGGGGGCGATAAATCCCTGCCTTATTTTCCCATAGAAGAAGACAACCCGTTCCTGGGATGGCGGGGCATTCGTGTGACGCTGGATCACCCGGAGATATTCCTGGTGCAGACCCGGGCCATGCTCAAGGCCAGCGCCGGCCTCGGCAACCTGCGCATTATGCTGCCCATGATCACCAACATCAGTGAGTTGGACGAAGCGCTGGAGTTCATCCACCGCGCCCACCGGGAAGTGCTGGAGGAAGGCTCAGATATCGATATGCCGCCGGTGGGCGTGATGGTTGAGGTGCCGGCTGCGGTGTATCAGGCGCGCGACCTGGCCAGGCGCGTCGACTTTCTGTCCGTGGGCTCCAACGACCTTACCCAGTATCTGCTGGCGGTAGACCGCAACAATGCCCGGGTGGCGGACCTGTATCACAGCTTCCACCCGGCGGTTTTGCGCGCACTGGCAGACGTTGCGGCGGCCGGGCGTGCCGAGAATACCCAGGTCAGTATCTGCGGTGAGCTCGCCGGCGACCCGGGCGCGGCTATCCTGCTGCTCGCCATGGGCTACAACGTGCTGTCAATGAACGCGACCAACCTCACCCGTGTGAAGCGCGCGGTCAGAACGATCACCATGGCAGATGCCGCGGCGCTGCTCGAGGATGTAATGACGCTGGACAGCGCCGAGGCCGTGCAGCAGCGGCTGGAGACGTTCCTGGTGGCGCAGGGTCTCGCCGTATTCATTCACGCCCGTCTGGGTGAAAGCTGAAGCGAGAGCTACCAGCGGCCACGCCGCCTTCGCCGAAGCGCTGCTCCAGCAGGGTAACCCTGCCCTGTCGGTGAACGCTCAGGCTGGTGGTGCAGCGGGTGCCATAGCCGGGCAGGTTGATGAAGGGCGCGGACAGGGCGCGCTCCTGCGCCAGGCCTACACCGGTGTCCGGCAGCGCGCTGTCAGGCGCGGGGGACGGGTCCAGCAACGTGGCAGCCAGTTGCTCATGGTCGATCTCGTCACGCAGCAGGTCCGACAGACGTTTGCGCGCCAGGCGCTGCTTTGGCCAATTCGAGTCCAGCAGGCCGTTGCTGAGACTGTACACACCTGAATCCAGCCTTCGCAGCTGTTGCTCAATGTTTGAGAAGTAGGCGAACTCCTCGCTGTCGCCCACCAGCAGGTTAAAGCCGGCATAGTCACCCGCGCTGGCGGCCAGTTGCGACAGGTAGGTCGTAGGCGAGGCCGTGCCGGTCAGGAAATCCAGCGTCAGCATGCCGCGGGAGCGCGGCTCGGCAGGTACCGTGGGGGGATTGCGATGGTTGGTGATGGCGGCGAAACGGCCGCTGCGGGTAATGCCCAGCCAGGTACCGCCCGCAACAAGGTCCCGGCCCGCCAGCAGCCCGGGTTGCTCTGGCCAGAAGCCCGCAGCGGCTGTCGGCCGGTCGTGGAACTCATCCCGGTTGGCCACCACCAGAAGCGGGTAGTCCGGGTGTGCGTTGAGGGCGAAGCTGATCAGGCACATGCGGTTTGTCAAAGCCGTGAGGGGTGGCAGATAATAGCGCACTCGTCCCACGGACAACGCCGTAGCATGCTCCCCTACCCCGAAATCGATCCGGTTGCCCTGGCCGTCGGACCGTTGAAGGTTCACTGGTATGGCCTCGCCTACCTGGCCGGCCTGGGTTTTGCCTGGTGGCTGGCAGCGCGGCGGGCGCAAAAACCCTGGTCGGCGCTGAATCGTGAGCAGGTGGATGATCTCATCTTTTACTCCGCCCTGGGCGTGGTGTTGGGCGGCAGGCTGGGTTACATACTGTTTTACGGTCTGGGTCGTCTGGCTGAAGACCCCGGCTGGGCTCTGCGGGTGTGGGAAGGCGGCATGTCATTCCACGGAGGCATGTTAGGCGTGATTTTCGCCAACTGGCTGTATGCGCGCAGTCTCCGGGTCAATTTCGCCGATCTGCTGGACTTCGTGGCACCGCTGGTGCCGGTAGGTCTGGGACTCGGTCGTCTCGGCAACTTCATCGGCCAGGAGCTGTGGGGTCGCGCTACCAGCGCTGATTTTCCCCTGGCCATGGTCTTCCCCCGGGACCCGCTTGCGCTACCGAGGCATCCCAGCCAGCTTTACCAAGCGGCGCTGGAGGGACTGCTGCTGTTCCTGATACTGTATTTCTTTTCCCGACAGCCGCGTCCTCGCCTGGCGGTGGGCGGGGTGTTCATGCTCGGTTACGGCTGCTGTCGGTTTCTGGTGGAGTTTGTGCGCGAGCCTGATCCGCACCTGACAAACCTGGCCTTCGGCTGGATGACCCGGGGCCAGGTCCTGTGCCTGCCCATGATAGCCTTTGGCCTGTACCTTCTATTCAATGCCTACGGCGCAAAGCGGAATATCTTTGGCGAGCGGGCCGCGGTCTGAACGGAGTCGATATGCAGCAGTATCACGATCTTCTTCAACATATCCTGGACAACGGCGTCGACAAGTCGGATCGCACCGGCACGGGCACCCGCAGCATCTTTGGGTACCAGATGCGTTTTGCGCTGGATGATGGATTTCCGCTGGTCACCACCAAGAAGCTGCACCTTCGCTCCATTATCCATGAGCTGCTGTGGTTCCTGAGCGGGGATACCAACATTCGCTACCTGAAAGAGAATGGCGTGAGAATCTGGGATGAGTGGGCGGATGAAAACGGCGAGCTGGGGCCGGTTTACGGTCACCAGTGGCGCTCATGGCCGACGCCCGACGGGGGCAGCATCGACCAGATCAGCCGCTTGGTTGAGCAAATCCAGCGCAATCCGGACAGTCGCCGCCATATCGTCAGCGCCTGGAATGTGGCGGAGGTGGACAATATGGCCCTGCCCCCTTGCCACAGCCTGTTCCAGTTCTATGTGGCCGACGGGCGTCTCTCCTGCCAGCTCTACCAGCGCAGTGCCGATGTGTTCCTGGGCGTGCCCTTCAATATCGCATCCTACGCGCTTTTGACCCTGATGATGGCGCAGGTCTGTGATCTGGTGCCCGGTGATTTTGTGCATACCTTTGGCGATGCGCATCTCTACAGCAATCATTTCGAGCAGGCGAGGCTGCAGCTGAGCCGCACGCCGGGTCCGCTGCCGGAGATGAGGCTGAATCCTGCGGTGCGTGACATTTTCGGGTTCCGCTACGAGGATTTCGAGCTGGTGGGCTATGAGGCCCAGCCGCATATCGCCGCGCCGGTCGCCGTGTGAGAATCGCCCTCGTGGCCGCCGTGGCCGACAACGGTGTGATCGGGCGCAACAACGCCCTGCCCTGGCATCTGCCGGCGGACCTCAGGCACTTCAAGCGCATCACACTGGGCAAGCCGGTGCTGATGGGTCGCAAGACCTGGGAATCTATCGGCAGACCCCTGCCCGGGCGGACCAACATCGTGATCAGTCGGACGCCTGGTTATCAGGCAGACGACGCCAGGGTTGTGGATGACCTCGACGCAGCTGTTGCGCTGGCGGAGGGTATTGCCCTGATAGACGGCGTCGACGAGCTGATGGTCATCGGAGGTGCCGAGATTTATCGCGAGGCGCTGCCCCGTGCGCAGCGCCTGTACCTGACCGAAGTGCACGGTGAGGTAACAGGTGACGCATTCTTCCCGTCCTGGGATAAAAGCGCGTGGCAAGAGCTTGAACGCGAGTCCCATCCGGCGCCCGAGCACAGCGGATTCCCTTTCAGCTTTGTCACCTATGCACCGGCCGGTGGCTGAACAGGCTCAGAGTGTTACCTGCTGTCGCTGCACCGGAGCGAGTTGTTACTTTTTCCCACACAAAGCGTGGTGCCCCCGGACTTGTTGACGTCGCGATATCCCAACCTTTGCTTAATCCAACTCAATGTTATTAAATTGCTGTCCCTTGATTTTACCGACACTGCTTTTTCTTCTATAACTATTGGCGCCTGTCAGAAAACAACGGCTAACAATGAGACACGGCTAATGCGGGCAACATAACGAGAAGAAGCGCCTCGAAGAATCCAATCAACTTGTCGTTCGAAATAGGAAACGTTCACCCATGAAAACGCAACGATTGAAATGTCTGAAAATCGCTGCAATGGTGCTGTTGGGGTCCCTCTCCGGGGCAGCAGCCATTGCCAACGCCGATGAGACGCTGCAGGCGATTCTCGACGTCAGCGATCAAACCACTGTGGCGGCGCGCAAGTCCCAGCAGAAGATTGATCAGCTGGCCGAGGAAACCCGCTCGCTTCTGGGTGACTACAAGACAGTGATGAAGCAGATCGACGGCCTCAAGGTCTACAACGACCGGCTGCGTAGCCAGATCGCTAACCAGGAGCGCCGCCTCGAAGACATCGAGGGCTCCATCCAGGATGTCACCATTATCCAGCGCCAGATGACGCCGCTGGTGATTCGCATGATTGATGGCCTCGAGCAGTTTGTAGAGCTGGATGTGCCTTTCCACATCGAAGAGCGTCGCCAGCGTATTGAATTCCTGCGTGCCAACCTCGATCGTTCCGATGTGACCGTTGCCGAAAAGTTCCGCCAGGTGCTTGAAGCGTACAAGATCGAAAGCGAGTACGGACGCAAGATTGATGCCTATAAAGGCAGTGTTGAAATCGGCGGTGTAGAGCGTGATGTGAATTTCTTCCGCGTCGGCCGTATCGCCCTGCTGTACCAGACCACGGATACCGAAATGTCCGGCGCCTGGGACCAGGAAGGCCGGAGCTGGGTGGAGTTGCCCAGCGGTGAGTTCCGCAATGCCATCATGAAAGGCCTGCGCATCGCGCGCAAAGAAGCGTCAATCGATCTGCTTACCCTGCCCATCCCCGCGCCGGAGGCTGCTGAATAATGAATACCACGATGTCTAAAGTCGCTGTTTTCGCGGCGAGCATGATGATTGGTCTGGGTGCCGGCCAGGCCCTGGCGCAGGACGCGGAGCAGGCGCCTGCCGCACCGGCGGAGGAGCAGGCCAGTTCCCTGGACCAGCTGCTGGAGTTCGTCAAGGAAGGCAAAACCACGGAAGCCCGGGAAAACCGCAAGCGCGAGCAGCGTTTCCAGGCCGCCAAGGCGGACCAGGAGCGTTTGCTGAAAGAGGCCGAGGCGGAGCGCGAGCGGCAGGAGCAGATATCCCTGCAGCTGGAAGGTAAATTCGAGGAGAACGAGCTCCGCATCGCGGAAAAGCAGAAGCAGCTCAAGGAGCGGCTGGGTACGCTGACGGAGCTGTTCGGTCACCTGACATCTGCTGCGGGCGATGCCGCGACCAACTTTGAAAACTCGCTTATCAGCGTGCAGTACCCGAAGCGCGAGGCGTTTCTGGAAGACCTGATCAAGAAAATGGCCGCGGCCGACAAGCTGCCCAGCATCGAGGAAATCGAGCGCGTCTGGTACGAGTTGCAGCGCGAGATGACCGAATCCGGCAAGGTCGCCCGTTTCACCTATGAGGTGTCCAAGCCCAACGGTGACAAGGTGCAGCAGCAGGTCGTGCGTGTCGGTCCCTGGAACGTGGTTTCCGAAGAGGGTAAATACCTTACCTACGTGCCCGCGAAAGGCAGTCTTGAGGAACTGGCACGCCAGCCTTCCGGCCCCTACCAGGGCTGGGCCAAGAACCTGGTTGCGGCGAACAGCGGCCTGAACAAGTTCGGGGTGGACCCGACCGGTCCTGCCGGTGGTGGCTTCCTGTCAGCCCTGATCAACAGCCCGACGCTGGAAGAGCGCTGGCACCAGGGTGGCTACATCGGCTACGCGATCACCGCGGTAGGTGCGATTGCCTTCCTGATCGCAATCTGGCGTCTGGTGGTCCTGTCGCTGATGAGCTCCAAGGTCAGTGCACAGCTCAAGTCCAAGGAAGCGCGTACGGATAACCCGCTGGGTCGCGTACTCAAGGTCCATGAAGAAAACCCCAACATGGATACCGAGACCCTGGAGCTCAAGCTGGAGGAGGCAATTCTGCGCGAAACGCCTTCTATCGAGAACAGCCTGACCCTGCTGAAAATCATCTCTGCCGTTGCCCCGCTGATGGGCCTGCTGGGTACGGTGACCGGTATGATCATCACCTTCCAGGCGATTACCATCTTCGGTGCGGGTGACCCGAAAGCCATGGCCGGCGGTATTTCCGGCGCCCTGGTGACCACGGTACTCGGTCTGCTGGTAGCGATCCCCACGGTACTGCTGCACACGATTGTGAACGGACGCGCCCAGCGCATCATTCACATCCTCAACGAGCAGTCCACGGGCATCATTGCTGAGCACACCGAGGGCAACCTGGGCGGACAGCAATAAAATGCATTGGTATGACGTTGCGTATGAGGCCGTTGCCCGCTTCATGGATATGGGGGGCAACGTTCTCTGGCTGATCGCGATCCTCCTGTTCGTGATGTGGGCCCTGATATTCGAGCGCGCCTGGTATTTCTATGCCGGCTGGCGCAAGGATGCCGCCGACGCGATTTCCATCTGGGAGGCGCGCCCGGAGCGTAAATCCTGGGCCGCACACCAGATTCGGCGCCGTCTCATCGCTGAGTCACAGGACCGCATCAATACCTACCTGCCGGTTATCAAGACGCTGGTGTCCCTCTGCCCCCTGCTGGGTCTGTTGGGCACAGTGACCGGGATGATCGAGGTGTTCAACATCATGGCGGTTACCGGTGGTGGCGATGCCAAGTCCATGGCGGGCGGCGTATCGCGGGCGACCATTCCGACTATGGCCGGAATGGTGGCGGCACTGTCCGGCGTTTTTGCCAATACCTATATCACGCGGACGGCGGCTCGCGAGAGCCAGTTCCTCGAAGACAACCTAACTACGGATCATTAAGAGGCCGATCATGCGATCAAAGAAGCGGCAGGCCGCGGAAGATGAAGCCACAATCGATTTGACCCCCATGCTGGACGTGGTGTTCATCATGTTGATCTTCTTCATCGTGACGGCGTCGTTCATCAAGGAAGCGGGCGTGGAAGTGAACCGTCCGGAAGCATCGACGTCTAACCCCAAGGACAACGTCAACATCCTCATAGCCGTTACTGGCAACGATGAGGTGTGGATGGATGGGCGCCGTATTGACGTCCGCGCCGTTCGCGCCAACGTGGAACGCCTGCACGCGGAGAACCCGAAAGGTGCCGTGGTGATTCAGGCAGACAACACGTCCACCACCGAAACCGTTGTCAAGGTGCTGGACGCGTCTCGCGAAGCCGGCGTTCTGGATGTTTCACTGGCCACTGAGAACGACTAGACACAATGACGCAGAACCCAGCAGTCAGACTAGCTATCGGCGCAGCGCTGGCGCTTCCCGTCGCAGGCGGTTTGTTCTTCATCATGCAGTACCTGATCGCCACGGCGAATCCGGATATTGACGAAGAAAAAACCCGCAAGTTGCCGGATATTTTCATGCCGGAGCGCGACATTGACACCAACCTTGCGGAGGTCAAGCCTGACAAGCCGGACGATCCTGAGGAGCCACCGCCGGACCTGGACACACCGGATCTGGATATGGACATGGACCTCAACGCAGTCAATATGGCGCCATCGGCGAATGTTGACGTTGCGATATCAGGTGGTCGAGGCCTTGCCGCCTCCGACGGTGAATACCTGCCGATTGTGAAAGTGGCGCCTATCTATCCGCGGCGTGCGCAAACACGCGGTATTACCGGCTACTGCATTGTTGAGTACACGGTAACCAAGAGCGGCTCGATCCGGGATCCCCAGCCGGTTGACTGCCAGCCTGCGGGCATATTCGAGCGCGCCTCATTAAAGGCGGCCCTCAAGTTCAAGTACAAGCCCCGGGTGGTCGACGGTGAAGCGATCGAGGTTGCCGGCGTACAAAACAAGTTCACTTACGAGCTGGAACGTTAACATTTGCGCCGGCACGCCCGGCGACAGTCAGCGAGATGGGTTAAACCTTATGCACGCACACTCCAGGCACACAGGACCAGAGGCGAAAATCGTCACGGCCACGGCGCACCCTTCGCAGGGCCGCCAACTGCTTTCATGGCTGATGGCTGCCTTGATGATGGCAGCGCTGCTGATGGCCGCACAGGCCGTTGTTATGCGCCTTGCCCAGGATGCCGGTTACCCTGTGGCGGCCGCGCAGGCCCAGGAGGAGGAAAAGAAGCAGCAGGAGACCCGTCGCACGCCAGCACTGCGCAACGCGGTGTATGAGCAGCTGGCAGAGGCGCAGACCTTCATAGAGGCCAAGCAGTATGCAGAGGGCCTGGAGATCCTGAAGGACATGGAGGCGCAGAAGGGCAA
>JAZBPS010000386.1:0-3643 GCA_036353375.1 Halieaceae bacterium
GGCAACAGCAACTCGGCCGGAGACAATCGCTCGAGCTCGGCGGCCAGGGCCTCGCGGCTGTCCAGCTGTTCGACGTGGAAGCGCCCGCCGGCCAGGTCCAGCCACGCCAGGCCATGGGCATCGCCGCCGGGGAGCAGCGCCGCGAGCAGGTTGTCGCTGCGTTCGTCCATCAGCGCCTCGTCGCTGACCGTGCCCGGCGTGACAATGCGCACGACCTGGCGCTCGACCGGCCCCTTGCTGGTCGCCGGGTCACCGATCTGTTCGCAGATCGCGACCGACTCGCCGAGCTTGACCAGCTTGGCCAGGTAGCTCTCGGCGGCGTGGTAGGGCACGCCGGCCATCGGGATCGGCTCGCCGGCCGACTTGCCGCGCTGGGTCAGGGTGATGTCGAGCAACTGCGCCGCGCGGCGCGCATCATCGAAGAACAGCTCGTAGAAATCGCCCATTCGGTAGAACACCAGCCGGTCTGGGTGCTCGGCCTTGATGCGCAGGTATTGCTGCATCATTGGGGTGTGCTGTGAATCGGCGGTCATTGGTGTTTTTGGGTTTTTGTCTGCTATAAGCATTTAAAAACAGATGGTTAATGAATCTCTCGTCGTCCATTTGCGTCCGCACTCATCCGACAGGATTCATTCAAATCCGGTCTTGAGGTATGGGAAAAAAGGCATTTACCAATACCAAAAGCAGCTGCAAGAGGGTTTGCGGTCATTTTCACCTACACCGGATACCTACATCCGGGACGGGCCGCGTGAAGCCCGGAGCACCTGCCGCCCGGCGTTGGCGGTCTCGTTGTCGGAGGAGCCGTTTTGCCTGCCGCGAAGTCTAACAACAAACCCCTGACCGCCTTGCGGCTGCGCAACCTCAAAACCGGTGAGACTGTGGCAGACACCGAGGAGAATAGGGGGCTGCGGGTGACGAGCGACAAAAGCGGTCTGCGTTCCTGTTATCGCTTTAAGTACCCCTTAAGCGGCAAACTGACCGAGTTGACCTTGTTCACCAAGGATTACAAGGCGTTGGCCGAGGCGCGCATGCTATTCGCCGACCTCAAGCGGCAGCGAGCGAACGGCGCCGTTCCCGAACTGCCCGAAGACTACTGTCGTACGCCTTTGCTGCCAGAACCTGCTGAACCCTCGGCACCCACCGTCTCCTCGGTCGTAACCACCTGCCTCAAGGAGCATGTCTACCGGCAGCGCAAATTGAAAGGGGCCAAGGAGACAGACCGCGTGTTGACGCGGCATGTCATCGAGCGTGTCGGCCAGTTGAAGGCTGATCAGATCATGCGCGAGGTTGTCCTGAATTTGGTCAAACGCCAGTTGAACGCAGGACACAACGCCCAGGCCGGCGTGGTCCTGCGCGAGCTCGATGCGGCCTTCGAGTTCGCCATCGGCACCGGGGTTCTGCCCGATGACTTCGTCAACCCAGCCCAGCTGGCCAAGCGTTCGCTGCGGCAGTCCAAGACCAGGCTGACCGCGAGCCGACGCCAAAGATATTTTAGCGACAGCGAGTTGAAGCTTTTCCTAGCCTGGTTGCCGACGTCGGCATTCAGCCGCAACCATCGATTCGCGCTGACGCTGACGTTGCAGACGGGGTGCCGCAGCGGTGAGGCGATCGCCGCCGAGTGGTACCATTTCGATCTCGAGGCCGGTATCTGGCATATCCCCGAGAGCAAAATAGGCATACCGCGGGACGTGAAGTTGCCACGGCAGGCCGTGAAGTGGCTGGAGGCAGCCCGACTGCTGGATCCCGAGGGGTGGTACCTGTGTCCTTCCCCCAGGGGTGGGCACGTGCAGCAGAAGTCGATCAGCGAGCAGGCCTGGCATATGCGCCAGGCCAATAAAATGCTCGATATTGCCCCGTGGACGGCACATGACCTGCGCAGGACGGCCAGGACCGGGCTGGCAAGGCTCGGGTGCCCCCAACCAGTTGCCGAGGCCGTATTGGGTCACACAAAAGGCGGCATCGTTGCCGTGTACGACCTGCATCGATACACCGAGGAGGGCGGTCAGTGGCTGCAGAAGTGGGTAGATCACCTTGATACGCTGAGCCCTCGAGGCCGTTCGTGACCGGTGTCCGCAAGAGTGCCGACCCGTGCCGCTGTTGCTGGCACTGCCGGCATTGCATCAGGTCTGGCGGCGAACTTCGGGTAGGTGACGAACTTGATGTTTGATGAGCCAAGCTCGGTTTGACGGAAACTGCCGGGCGCAGCGCTTTAATCCTCCAACGTATTGCTGCCATTCGGTTTTCACTAGCGTACGCACTCAGTATTCGAAACGGCCCATCCATGCGTACCGGCAGGTGCGCTGACTGTGATTGCCAGTACATCCCCGGCAGGGATAAGAAATTCCAAGTCGCTCAGATCACCGCTGAAACAGCCGCTGACCGGTAGCGTGGAGTTGCCAGACAGGCAGATCACAGTGACATCGGCAAGACGAAGGTGACTGTCCCGGTTACGTTACACCCGTCGCGCCTTCCGGCGCGTCAAACCCAACCCGGCCAATCCCAGACCCAACAACGCGATGACACCTGGCTCGGGGACGGTGCTAGCCATACTACGGCGGACCAACGCCACCCCGACCCGGCCATTGATCGCCGAACTGCGAGCCCGGTCCCGTTCAAGTACAAATGAACCGTTTCTCACCGTCCCATCGGGCAAAGCATAATCGTCACCGACTAGTGCCGCGTTAACATAGCCATCTGCATCTCGGTCAAGACCGAACCAAGCGGCTGCATGTTCTACGCCACCCTCACCGTAGTCATAGCTGTACCCAGCAGCCGAATAGGTGTCCCCCAACATCTGCACAAAAGACCACGCGGCGCCTGCCTCAACGCCCAGCTGTATCCCGGTACTGATCTGTTGGGTTGTGCTCTCATCCGCATCCCAAGCCGTCGTTGGGAAATAGTTGGTGAACAGGGATTGCATCTGTGCATTGCTGGCGATCTGCCAGCCCCCGCCCTCAATGGCATCCAGTTGTGTGGTGGCGTAATCCACCGACCAGCCGACTGTCCTGTCCCATTGCAGCCATTCCAGCCCATCACCGACAACGATGTCGGTTGTGTCGTCGTGGCTGTAAGAACCAAACGTCATCACCGAGGCCGAAGACGTCGCGCTCATCAGGACTGTGAGCAGCGAAACGATTGTTCTGTTCAACATCACCATGGATTCCTTGATGGTTGGCCCAGTGCTGCGCGAAAAACGCAGCAATAAGGCGCTTCCGCACGGTCGTTAGGCTGCGGAGTTCCTTCTTTCCTCCGCAGCCTCTGCTATCGCGGTTTCAGGTGAGGCGCCTCCGCGAGGTGCCGCGACGTTGGAATCCGAACAGCGCGACCAGTGCCGAACCGAACAGCCAGACACCCGCCGGCAGCGGCACCGCCGAGATCAGCAGCTCATTCTCTCCGAGGACGGTGTTGGAGATACGGACCTCGTCGATGATGCCGTCGAACGTGAAATTGAACGGATCCGGCGTTTCACCGATCCAGGTCGATGTGTAACTTTCCAGGCCCGTTGCGGTATGGGCGACGGTGTTGCTGATCAGATCGCCACCATCGGTCAGGTTCTGGGTGTAGAAGGTCGCGGTGCCGCCACTGATGTCGACAGCCGCCGCAACGTAATAGTCCTTGTTCAGGTCGACGACTAGGCCGGACA
>JAZBPS010000387.1:0-5436 GCA_036353375.1 Halieaceae bacterium
GGCTGCCACGCGGCAACCTGCTCCAGCGCCTGCTTGCCGCTGCCCGCGGAGGCGGCGCCACATCGGGGTGGTCACAATATGGCGCTGGACAACATACGCCAGCGGCTGGAGGCGCACTACGGCTCGCAGGCGACCCTGGATATAGACGATGCGACCCCCGGCGAATTCGTGGTGCGCCTGGCGCTGCCCCAGCCCACGGAGGCCGGCGGGTGAAGATCCTGCTGGTGGATGATGAGCCCCTCGCCCGGGAGCGCCTGCTGCGCCTGCTGAAGAAGCTGCGCCCCGATGCCGCATTCGAGGAGGCGGGCAGCGGCAAGCAGGCGCTGGAGCAGGTTGCCGCGTGGCAGCCGGACCTGCTGTTGCTGGATATTCGCATGCCGGGTATGGACGGCATTGAGGTGGCCAGGGCGCTGAAGTCCCTGAGCCAGCCCCCCGCGGTAATCTTCTGCACGGCCTATGACCAGTACGCCCTGGATGCGTTGGACAACCAGGCCATGGCCTACTTGTTGAAGCCTGTGCGCGAGGAAAAGCTGGCTGTAGCGCTGGAGCAGGCTGGCAAGCTGAACCGTTTGCAGCTGGCAGCCCTGGAGGGCGGCGCTGTGGCGCGCACCCATCTTGTCAGTGAGTCGCGCAGCGGTCTGGAAACCGCGCCGGTGGATGACGTGCGCTGTTTTATTGCGGAGCAGAAACACGTGCGTGCGGTGCACCCGGAGGGTAGCCTGCTGCTGCCGGACACCCTCAAGGAGCTGGAGACCGAGTTCGAGGGACGTTTCATCCGCGTGCACCGCAACGCCCTGGTATCCCTCGCCCATGTTGCGGCCCTGCGCCGGGATGCGGACGACAGCTGGGCGGTGGAGTTGGAGGGCGTGCAGGAACGACCCGCGGTGAGCCGCCGGCACTTGTCCGAGGTCAAGGCAAAGCTGGGCAGGCGTTGAGAGTATCTGGTATTCGCGCCCTTGCTCCGTATGATGGCGCGATCACTGTAAGGAACACACTATGCCGGACACACTGAGGATAGCCACTCGCAAAAGCCAGTTGGCGCTGTGGCAGGCGGAATACGTCAAGGCCGAGTTGGAAAAAGCGCACGCCGACCTCACGGTAGAACTGGTGGCAATGACCTCCCGCGGCGACCAGCTGCTGGATTCCCCGCTGTCGAAGGTGGGCGGCAAGGGCCTGTTCGTGAAGGAGCTGGAGGCTGCACTGCTGGAAGATCGCGCAGACATTGCGGTGCACTCCATGAAAGATGTACCGATGGAGTTTCCGCAGGGTCTGGGACTGGGCGTTATCTGCCCCCGGGAGGACCCCCGGGATGCATTTGTCAGCAATCACCATGCAAGCCTGGATGCGCTGCCTGCGGGCAGTGTAGTGGGCACCTCCAGTCTGCGTCGGGAATGCCAGTTGCGACAGCAGCGGCCTGATCTCAAGGTGAATTTCCTGCGCGGGAATGTGAATACCCGGCTGGCCAAACTGGATGCAGATGAATACGACGCCATCATCCTTGCCAGCGCCGGCCTGATCCGACTGGGGTTCCAGGACCGCATAACCCAGGCCCTGCCGGTGGAGTTCTCCCTGCCGGCAGGCGGACAGGGCGCAGTGGGAATCGAGTTGCGCGAGGACGATGCCCGCATCGCCACGCTTATCCAGTGTCTTCATCATGCGCCCACGGCGGTGTGCGTGGGTGCAGAGCGCGCGCTCAATACCCGGCTGGAAGGCGGCTGCCAGGTACCCATCGCTGCCTACGCCATTGCCGATCCGGAACACCCGGGCCAGCTCTGGCTGCGCGGTCTGGTAGGGCACCCCGATGGAAGCACAATCCTGCGCGCGGAGGCGCGCGCCAGTGAGGCAGACTTCCAGCAGCTGGGCGTACAGGTCGCTGAAGACCTGCTGGAGCAGGGCGCCAGGGACATTCTGGCGGCGGTGTACGCCTCCTAGCGACATGACAACGCTGTCAGATGACACCGCCGCCCCGGCGGTGCTTGTTACCCGGCCCAGCGGTCAGGCTGACGCGCTGGGAAGCCAGCTCGTCGCGGCGGGTTTCACGCCCGTGTTTGCCCCGCTGCTATCCATAGAACCCTTTCCCGAGCTGGCGCCCGAGCAGCAACAGCTGCTGCGTTCGCTGCCCGGGGTCCAGCACCTGATCTTTGTGAGCCAGAATGCGATCCGCTGTGGCATGGACTGGATCGACCGGATGTATCCCGAGCCTCCGCCGGGGCTTGCGTGGTATACCGTGGGCGCTGCCTCCGCAGAGGCGCTGTCCCGGCGCGGCGTGCACGCCCAGACCCCGGCAACCGAGATGACCAGCGAGGGTCTGCTGGCCCTGCCCGCGCTGCAGGCGGTGCACGGCGAGCGCGTGGTGATTGTGAAGGGTGAGGGCGGTCGCGCCCATCTCAAGCACAGCCTGCAGGCGCGGGGCGCCCAGGTCGATGACTTCGTGGTGTACCGCCGCGGCTGCCCCGCCTACGCGCCCGGAGAGCTGGAGGCGATCATCTCAGCGGGCGGCGTGGAGTACATTCTGATCAGCAGTGGCGAAGGTCTCGACAATATGGTGTCATTGCTCGAACCGTCGGCAGTGACTGCGCTCACGGAATGCAAGGTGGTCGTGCCCGGAGAGCGCGTTGCTGCCCAGGCGCAGGAAGCGGGCTTCAGGCAGATTGTCGTTGCCCGCAACGCCACCGACGATGCCATGCTGGCGGCACTGCAGCGTGACCGCAGAGGCACAACGCCGGCGCCTGGCCACTAGCCCGGTGTGGGCCAAAGGGATGCGCGTGAACGAAGACAAGCACAATAACAACGACAAAAAAGACGACGATCCACAGGCATCCAGTGCAACGGACGCCGGCGCGGAAGCGCCCCCTGAACCGGACACCGCGCCACATGCCGAGGCAGCTGTTGCGCCCGAGTCGGCCTCCGCGACAGCAAAGTCCGAAGCGACATCTTCCACTTCCCCTTCTCCTGCCGCTGCCCCGGTGGCCGCTGCCCCGGTGGCGCGTGGCGCGCGGGCAATCGCCGCATTGGCGCTGCTGCTGGCGCTGGCCGCTGCCGCGGCGGCGGGGTGGATGTATCTGAAGCTGCAGGCACAGCAGGCTGAATACGCCGAACGCGAGCAGCGACTTGTCCGCCAGGTGAAAGACATTCGCGATACCGCCGACGACGCCAGGCGGTCAATCGGCGAGGCTATCGACGCCAGTCGCCAGACAACGCTGGCGGTCTCCGAGCGCCTGGCTGACGAGCGCCAGCGCTTTGAGGCACAGCTTTCTGACACCCGCGACAGCCTTGATGCCGTGCAGTCAGCGCTGCTGCGACAGCGGCAGCAGCTGGTGGAACTGCGCAGTACTGACCGTGTCGACTGGTCACTGGCCGGAGCGGAATACCTGCTGAGACTGGGCTACCAGCGCCTGTTGATGGCACGGGACGCCGACAGCGCGCTGGCCCTGCTGGTCAGCGCAGACGGGATACTTGAAGAGCTGGACGATACGGATCTGTTACCCGCGCGGTCCGCCATTGCCGAGGACATGGCAGCGCTGCGGGCTATCCCGGAGTTGGACGTCGAGGGAACCTGGCTGCGGCTGCAGGCGCTGGCAGGTCGTGTGGACAAGCTCATACTGTTTGAGCTGCCGCAGGCGCGGCAGGAGACGCCGGCGGTAGACCCGGACGCGGGCTGGCGCGAGCGCTTGAGCCAGGGCATTGACGCCGCGCTGCAAAAAATTTCTGACTACCTGGTGATCAGGCGTCGCGAGGAACCCTACGCGGTGTTGCTGGACCCGCAGTGGGAGCAACTGGTGCGGCAGAACCTGCGTATGCAACTCGCCCAGGCCCAGGCCGCACTGCTGTCCGGCAACGCACTGCTATACCAGGCCAGTCTCGATGCCACGCGGCGCTGGCTGGGCGAGTTCTTTGACTTCAACGAGGCCGAGGTTCAGGCGCTGAATGCCGAACTCGATGCCCTGGTCGATGTGCAGGTGTCCCGGGATTTACCGGATATCGGCGGCTCCCTGTCTGCTCTCAAGGCGGTGATTGACACCCGGCACGAGGTCGATTGATGCGCCGCCTGCTGATCATTGTGCTGTTGATGCTGCTGGCGGGCGTGGGTGTTATTGCCCTGATCGAAACGGATCCCGGCTATGTACTGGTGTCCTACGGACACACCACGGTGGAAACCAGTCTGTGGGTGGGTCTGGTGTTGTTACTGCTGGGCTTTGGCCTTGTGTACATCCTGCTGCGGGGCGTCGGCGGCGTGCTGGCGACCCGGGGGATTGTTTCGGACTGGATGTCGCGCCGTGCCTACAGCCGGCTGCTGGCTCGCTGCCAGATGAAACTCGATGCCGGTGAGGCGCAGTGGGTTGTGGATGCGTTGCTGGAGCAGCGTCCGCTGCTGGCGCAGGAGCTTCGCCTGCTGGCCCGTGCCCGGGACCAGCTGGGTGAGTGGCGCGACGTCATTGCCCTGCTGCCAAAGTTGCGCAAACAAAAGGTCTTTGGTGAGTCAGAGCTTGCCGCATACGCCAGACGCGCCCACCTGGGGCTGCTGGCGGATAGCGACACCACGGCCCTGCAGGCGGTGTGGGCTGAATTTCCCGTGGAACAGCGCAATGATCCGAGGCTGGTACAGGACTACGCCACGCGCCTGCTGGAAAACGGCGCTGGCGGGGAAGCTGAAAAGGTGCTCGCCCGCGCGATCAAGCGCAGCTGGGACACAGGGCTGGTGTCCCTGTTCGGCCGCATCGAGGGCGATGATCCCGCGCGCCGGCTGAAGCTGGCGCAGCGCTGGGAGAAAAAGCATGCGGACGACACCAGCCTGATGCTGTGCCTGGGGCGACTCAGCCTGCAAAACGAGCTGTGGGGCAAGGCCCGGGCTTATTTCGAGAAGTGTCACGCGTTCTCGCCCAACGCCGAGGCCTGTGCAGAACTGGCGCGCCTGCTGTTCAGTCTGGGAGAACGCGAGCAGAGCGCCCAGTTCTACCGCGAGGGCCTGCTACTGAGCCAGCCCAACCTGCCCGACTTGCCGCAGACGCGCCGCGAGGTAAAGCAGATCGCCTGACCTTTCCGGCTAGCGCGCCAGCCGGTTCAGCTCGGCAACATTCTGCTCCAGCGTCGCTTGCAGGTTCTCCAGTGCGCCGAAGCGCTCCCGGGCAGCGACGATATCCGGTCCCACCTCCTCGTTGAGGCGCTGCGACAGGTTCGCAGTCAGTTTGCTGACCGCGTTATCGATCACCGACTCAATGGTGGTCTGGAACAGCTTGTCCATATCGGAGCTGAGCCTGACCCGCGGCTGCTGCAGCGTGCCGGAGAAGCCCAGTTGCATCATGAAGTTGGTGGTGTTTTTCAGTACGTTGGCTATCAGTTGCGCTGATGCGGGCGCATCCTCGGCCAGCGATGTGTTGAACAGGGTCTGGGTGAATCGCTGCACAAAGGCGCCGTCCAGTTTGCCGTCCACCACCC
>JAZBPS010000388.1:0-6472 GCA_036353375.1 Halieaceae bacterium
ATAGCGCGTAGCTCGGAGTGGGAGCCGAACACCAGGTCTACCGGTGTGGCGGTCCACTTCACTTCACCCGAGCTGCGATCCACACCCTCGTAGATGCCATCCTCAGACTTCGACTTGCGCCACTGCGTGTCCATTGACAGCAGGTTGGCGAAGAAGTCGTTGGTCAGGCTGCCGGGGCGGTCGGTGAAAATGCCGTGGCGACTGCCGCCGGTGTTGGCATCCAGTGCGCGCATGCCACCGACCAGTACCGTCATCTCCGGCACCGTAAGCGCCAGGGTGTCCGCCTTGTCGATCAGCATGGCGGCGGGAGACAGGCGGGCACGACCGTCGTAGTAGTTACGGAAGCCGTCTGCCACCGGCTCCAGCCAGCGGAAGGAATCCACGTCCGTCATTTCAGCCGTGGCGTCAGTACGACCCGGTATGAAGGGCACCTCGATGTCATAGCCAGCCTCTGCTGCTGCGCGCTCGATGCCCACAGCGCCGCCGAGGACGATCAGATCTGCCAGCGATACCTGCTTGCGGCGGTTACTCTCGTTGAAGTCCTCCTGGATATCTTCCAGTTCATCCAGTACGGCATCCAGTTCGTCAGGATCGTTTGCCGGCCAGTCCTTGAGCGGCTCCAGCCGGATCCGGGCACCGTTGGCACCGCCGCGCTTGTCGGTGTCGCGGTAGGTGGACGCGGAGGCCCAGGCAGCTTTAACCAGCTGTGAGTTGGACAGCTCGGACTTGACGATCTCGTTCTTGAGGCGACGGATATCCCGGGCGCTGATCATGTCGTAGTCGGCTTCCGGAACCGGGTCCTGCCATATCAGCGTCTCGGTGGGGGCTTCCGCGCCGAGGTAGCGGCTGCTGGGGCCCATGTCCCGATGCAGAAGCTTGAACCACGCCTTGGCGAAGGCCAGCTCGAACTCTTCCGGGTTGTCCAGGAAGCGCTTGGCAATCTCGCGGTAGGCGGGGTCGGCCTTCAGTGCCAGGTCGGCGGTGGTCATCACCGGCGCGTGGCGAACGTTGGGCAGGTGGGCGTCAGGCACCATGTTGGCTGCATTGGGGTCCGTGGGAATCCACTGGGTCGCGCCCGCGGGGCTTTTGACCTGCTTCCATTCGAAGGCGAACAGGTTCTGCAGGTAGTTGATGCTCCAGCGCGCCGGGGTAACCGTCCATGCGCCCTCCAGACCACTGGTCACTGTATCTTCAGAGTGACCTTTGCCGCAGCTGTTTTTCCAGCCCAGGCCCTGTTCCTCGACGCCCGCGCCACCGGGCTCGGCGCTGAGGCACTCCTCAGGCTTGTGTGCGCCGTGCATCTTGCCAAACGCGTGCCCGCCGGCGACCAGGGCGACGGTTTCCTCATCGTTCATGGCCATGCGACCGAATGTCTCACGCACGTCCCGTGCCGATTGCAGCGGGTCGGGGTTGCCGTTAGGGCCTTCCGGGTTGACGTAGATCAGACCCATCTGCACGGCGGCCAGCGGTGATTCCAGCTTGCGGTCGCCGCTGTAGCGCTCGTCGCCCAGCATGACTTTTTCCGGACCCCAGTACACCAGGTCGGCTTCCCAGTCATCGATACGACCGCCGGCGTAGCCGTAGGTCTTGAAGCCCATGGACTCCATGGCGACGTTGCCCGCAAGCACCATCAGGTCACCCCAGGACAGGGCGCGGCCGTATTTTTCCTTGACGGGCCACAGCAGGCGGCGGGCCTTGTCGAGGTTGCCGTTGTCGGGCCAGCTGTTGAGGGGTTCGAAGCGCTGCTGGCCGCCCTCGGCGCCGCCGCGACCGTCAGCCACGCGGTAGGTGCCGGCCGCGTGCCAGGTCATACGAATCATGAAAGGACCGTAATGGCCATAGTCCGCGGGCCACCAGTCCTGTGACGTGGTCAATATGTTCTCTATGTCCTTTTTAACCTCGGCGAGGTCAAGCTGGGAGAACTCCGCCGCGTAGTCAAAATCATCTGCATAGGGGTTGGACGCTGTGGCGTGGTTGCGCAGCGGTGTGAGCTCCACGCGATCGGGCCACCAGAATTGATTGGTTTTTGCCTCGGCGGCATGGCTTGCCGCGCTGGACAGCATGGCGCTGCTGCCTACAGCAGCGGCGACAACGAGGGGAATGGCTTTTTTTAACATGATCTTCTCCTGACGGTGACGTCTGTCACCGCGTCTTTCAACGAAGAACGCGACTGACGTTAGCGATATGCGGACGCGATCAGTGCGCTACCTTCTGGCCTTCACCAGAATGTAGTGAAGACTAGAGCGCAGGATGCGATGTGTAAAATTAATAATTAATGATTAATTGATCGAAAATGACGATTTACAAAAGAACGTCGCCGGTGTGAGGAGCGCGCCCTGATGGTGTCAGCAGGTCAGGGGCGCTGGTGTGGCGTGCGCCGCGTGTCAGTCGGGAATTTCGCCGCCCACCGCCGCCTGTGCAGCGGCGATACGCGCCACCGGTACCCTGAAGGCAGAGCAGCTCACGTAATCCAGGCCGATCTCGTGGAAGAAGCGCACCGACTTGGGATCGCCGCCATGCTCGCCGCAGATACCGTACTTGATGCCTTGCTTGCGTTCCTTGCTGTCCTTGATTGCGGTCTTGATCAGGCGCCCGACAGCGCGTTGGTCCAGCTGCACGAAGGGGTCGTGCTCCACCAGTTTGCGATCGAGGTATTCGCCGATGAAGCGGCCGATGTCGTCCCGCGAAAAGCCATAGGTCATCTGGGTAAGGTCGTTGGTGCCAAAGCTCATGAACTCCACCATCGGGGCGAGACGCTTGGCGCCGAGGCAGGCCCGGGGCGTTTCCATCATGGTGCCGATCTTGTAGGGCACCGATACGTGTTCCTCTTCCATGGCGTTGAGGATCCCGCGCTCGATGATTTCCGTAATCATACGTATCTCGCGCACGTTCACCACCAGTGGAATCATGATCTCCGGCTTGGGATTAAAGCCTGCTTTTTTGGCCTCTATCGCGGCAGAGATAATCGCCCCCACCTGCATCTCGGTGATTTCCGGATACACCACCGACAGGCGACAGCCGCGGAAGCCCAGCATGGGGTTTACCTCGTGCAGGTTTCTGGCGCGTTCCCGCACCACCTCCAGGGGTTTGCCCAGGCGCTGCGCCAGCGCTGCCATTTCGTCCTCGTCGTGGGGCAGAAACTCATGCAGGGGAGGGTCCAGCAGGCGTACCGTGACCGGCAGGTCGTGCATGACCTCGAACAGTTCGTACATATCCTTTTTCTGGAACTCGCCCAGCTTCTCCAGGTACTGAAGGCGCTCCTCGCGGCTTTCCGCCATGATCATGCCCCGCATCTGGTCGATACGATCCGCCTCGAAGAACATGTGCTCGGTGCGGCACAGGCCGATACCCTCGGCGCCCAGCTCGCGGGCCTTGGCGGCGTCCTCGCGGGTCTCGGCATTGGCGCGCACCTTGAGCCGGCGGTACTTGTCCGCCCAGCCCAGCAGCGTCTGGAAGTCATCGGAGGAGGAGGCCTCGGTCTTGGGAATGTCCCCCAGCATGACCTCGCCGGTGGAACCATCCAGCGTGATCACGTCACCGCGAGAGACTTCCACGCCATCGGCGGTGCTGAAACGGCCCGCCTTGTAATCCAGGGTCAGGCTCTCACAGCCGGTAATGGCGCAAACACCCATGCCCCGCGCCACCACGGCTGCGTGGGAGGTCATGCCACCGAGTTCGGTAAGAATGCCCTGTGCCACCTTCATACCGTGAATATCCTCTGGTGTGGTCTCGCGCCGGACCAGGATCACGGGGGTGCCGTCACGGCCTACTTCCACGGCTTCGTCAGCGGAGAACACGACCTGGCCTGTAGCGCCGCCCGGACTGGCGGGCAGCCCCCGGGCGATCACGTCCCGCTTGGCATCGGGGTCGACCATGGGGTGCAGGAAGGCTTCCACATGCTCGGGAGACACCCGCATCAGCGCCTCCTGCTCGTTGATGAGCCCCTCGCGAACCATGTCCACCGCGATCTTGATGGAGGCGCGCCCGGTGCGTTTGCCGCTGCGGGTCTGCAGCATGTAGAAGCGGCCTTCCTGGATGGTGAATTCCAGATCCTGCATGTCCCGGTAGTGCCGCTCCAGCAGGGCCTGGGTTTCAAACAGCTGCTCGTATACCTCCGGCATACTGTCTTGCAGCGCGCTGATCGGCAGCGGCGTGCGGGTGCCGGCCACCACGTCTTCGCCCGCGGCGTTGGCGAGGAACTCGCCGAAGAACACGTTCTCGCCGGTGGAGGGGTTGCGGGTGAACGCCACGCCGGAGCCGGAGGTGTCGCCAAAGTTCCCGAACACCATCGCCTGCACGCAGACCGCCGTGCCGAGGTTGTCATCGATATTGTTCATCTCCCGGTAAACAATTGCCCGCGGCGTGTGCCAGGACAGGAACACTGCCTCGATCGCGCGCTTGAGCTGTTCCCAGGGGTCCTGGGGGAACTTCACCAGGGTCTTGAATACCGCGATGATTGCCTGCCAGTCACCGGCGCTCATCTCCGTGTCCAGGGTTTTGCCGTGGCTTTTCTTGTAGTCGCTGATCACGTCCTCGAATGCCTCGCCGTTGGCACCCATCACCACGCTGGCGTACATCTGTATGAAGCGCCGGTAGCTGTCGTAAGCGAAACGGGGGTTGCCGGTTTTTTCTGCGAGGCCGTCGGCGATAGCGTCGTTCATGCCCAGGTTGAGAATGGTGTCCATCATGCCGGGCATGGAGATAGGGGCACCTGAACGTACGGAAAACAGCAGCGGGTTGCGGGGATCACCGAAGCGAGCGTCCATCCTGTCTTCCACCAGGCTGAGTGCCACACGGTATTCCGATTCAAGGTTGGCGGGCAGTTTGTTGCCGCCGTCAAAAAACTCGTTGCAGGTCGGCGTCGTGATGATAAAGCCAAAGGGAACAGGCAAGCCCAGGCTGGTCATCTCGCAGAGGTTGGCGCCCTTGCCGCCCAGCAGGGCTCTCTCGTCCTTGCTGCCCTCATTGAACAGGTATACGCGCTTTGCCATTTCGACTCCCGTTGGCTAGACAATGGTTCACGGAAAGCGCATGGCAGCCTCGCGCGACTGCGACCCGATCAAGCAGCGCCGCTTTCCTCGATAAGGCCGCGTAGTATACTGCGCTGCTCATTTGTTGCAGCAGGAAACTCACCTCTTGGAAAAAGCCACAGAAACCGTAAGGGGTTTAACCTACCCCTGGGGCAAGCGCGCGGATCCACCCCTGGGAGAACCCGTGCAGGTGGCTGAGGGCGTTTACTGGGTACGTTTCTCCATGCCCATGGCGCTTGACCACATCAATCTCTGGCTGCTGCGGGACGGCGATGGCTGGGCGATTGTCGATACCTGTCTGGCGCTGGATTCCGCCCGCGAGCAGTGGGAAGCGCTGTTTGAGGGTTTCATGGAGGGCAAACCTGTCACGCGGGTGATCTGCACGCACCTGCACCCCGACCACGTGGGGCTTGCCGGCTGGATCTGCGAGCGCTTCAACTGTGAGCTGTGGATGTCCCGGGCGGAGTTCCTGATGTGCAAGGCGCTGGTGTCCGACACCGGCAGGCCGGCACCGGAAGCGGCGCTCAAGTTCTACCGGGCAGCGGGCTTCACCGACGCACAACTGGAGGACTACAGTCGTCGTTTCGGGCGTTTCGGTGCAGCCGTGGAGCCATTGCCGGACAGCTACCGGCGCATGGTGGCCGGCGAGACCATTCGCATCGACGAACGCTACTGGCAATTGGTACCGGGCAGCGGCCATTCACCGGAGCATATTGCACTTTACTGCCCGGCGCTGAAGCTGCTGATATCCGGAGACCAGGTGCTGCCCAGGATCACGCCCAACGTGAGCGTATTTCCCACCGAGCCCGATGGCGACAATCTCAGCGACTGGCTGCGCGCCAGCGCGGCCATTCGCGAACTGTTGCCTGATGACGTGCTGGTGTTGCCTGCGCACGAGGCGCCTTTCTATGGGCTGCATGTGCGACTTACCCAGATCATCGAGGGACACGAACGTGACCTGGATCGTTTGTGGGAGCACCTGGCCGAGCCCAGGCGGGCGGTGGACTGCTTCGAAGCGCTGTTCAACCGGGAAATCGACGACAATTCGATACAGTTGGCTATCGGTGAGACGCTGGCGCACCTGAACTGCCTGATGGGGCGGCGCCTGGTGCAACGCGAGCGGGACGCCGACGGGGTGGACTGGTACTCCCAGAAAACGGACATTTTTGAGGATGAAGCATGGAATCAATAGCTGAGCGCCTTGCGCGGCTGCGGGCCCTGATGGCCGAGCGTGGCCTGGATGCGCTGATTGTGCCGCGGGCCGATGAATACCTGGGTGAGTATATTCCTCCCCACAACGAGCGCTTGCGCTGGGTGAGCGATTTCACTGGCTCTGCCGGTGTTGCGATCGTGTTGGCAGATCGCGCCGCCATCTTTGTCGACGGCCGCTACACCGTGCAGGTTCGTTCGCAGGTGGACAGCCGGCACTATGAAATCCATCA
>JAZBPS010000389.1:0-2715 GCA_036353375.1 Halieaceae bacterium
CTGGGAGCAGGAATTCCCGCAGCTCAAGCCGGTGAAACGCCGCGGCAACCGCCGTTACTACCAGCGTGCCGACGTGGAAACCATTCGCCAGATCCGCAGCCTGCTGTACGACCAGGGTTATACCATCGGTGGCGCCCGCCAGCGTATGGAAGAGGGGCCCGAGGATGAGGTACCCGCCGATGCCGCCAGCGTACTCCGGCAGACCATCGAAGACCTGGAAAAGCTCCTCAAAACGCTCTCCTGAGCGCCGTCTTGTTCGTCTCTCAGCCGTGAACGGCGCCTGACCCGCCGCAAGCCATCACCCCGCAGCGCCCATGAAAGCTGGGCTGCCCCATGCTCCCCAGGCTTTATCGAAAAAAACGATAGACTTCGCTTAGTCAATCAGCTTTTTATCAGAGGCGCCGCTCCCTACACTATAAGCATGTTCAATAATGAGCACGCAGAAGGAGACGCGATCATGAGTATCGACATTGGTATTAACGAAAAAGACAGAATTGATATTGCTGCCGGCCTGAGCCGTGTGTTGGCGGACAGCTACACGCTGTACCTGAAAACCCAGAACTACCACTGGAACGTGACGGGTCCGCTGTTCAACACGGTACACCTGATGACCGAAGAGCAGTACACCGAGCTGTCTACGGCGGTGGACGAGATCGCCGAGCGTATCCGCGCCCTGGGCGTGCACGCACCGGCAAGCTATAAGGCTTTCGCCAAGCTCACCTCCATTGCGGAGGAGGACGAGATCCCCAGCGCGGAAGAGATGATCGCGAACCTGGTAGCCGGCCATGAGGCGGTGGCCAAGACAGCGCGCTCCATCATCCCGCTGGTGGAGAAGGCCAGCGACGAGCCCAGCGCGGACCTGCTGACCCAGCGCATGCAGGTGCACGAAAAAACCGCCTGGATGCTGCGCTCCATGCTGGACCAGTAAGCCCGCAAGACAACGCCTGATAGAGCGTTGAACGGTCGGCGCAAGGCTGTATAATCTCGCCTCCACGGGGCGTAGCGCAGCCTGGTAGCGCACCACACTGGGGGTGTGGTGGTCGCAGGTTCAAATCCTGCCGTCCCGACCAAACTTATGAAAAGGCACCAGCAACGGTGCCTTTTTTTTTACCATCGAGCAGGAAGCTGCGACCTGATCGCAGCCTTGCGGCCGCAGATCTCCACAAACCTCACACGCAACGGCCTGTACGATTCCCGTGAGTTCCCTGGCAATGAGCGTCAACCCAAGCTTGTAAGAACCGTCTCTTGAATGGGCTGCCAGGCAGGTGATGTAGGTGCTGCGGGCAGATGTCGTGAGGCGCTAACGTCTTGTCGTTTGTGGTTAAGCGCCCTCAGATGCGGCGACCTACACTGAAAACTCGAAAAACACCACCGGGCTGCGACGATGGCCGCTCAACCGCACAGCGACAGCGAATCTCATACAGCGCTCCATGACGCGATTATCGGAGATTATGTTAAGCGAACACCCGGCTCGCGAGCACTTTACCAGCGAGCTCAGGCATCACTCGCCGGAGGCGTCTCGGGTAATCTGAGGTACTTTGCCCCCTATCCCCTGTACATCCGGTCCGCGTCTGGCTCGCGCACTACGGATGTCGACGGCAATGACTATGTGGACTGCTTCAGCGCGAATGGTCCCATGCTACTGGGCCACAACCATCCCGCACTGGTCGCGGCCGCTGAGAAGGTTAGAGAACTGGGAGCCCTGCCGCTAAACCCTGAAATCATGGTGGAGTGTGCAGAACGGGTGCAGCAGATCGTGCCCTGCGCCGAACGGGTAAGGTTTCTTAATACGGGTACCGAAGCGGTCATGACGGCGGTCCGCATTGCCCGCGCCTTCACCGGTAAATCCGGGATCGTCAAGTTCCACGGCCATTACCACGGGCAGGACGACCAGTTCCTGATCGGCATTGATACCAGCGACGCGCTGTTTTCCGCCGGGGTCCCGCCGGAAGCGCCTTCGCCAATCAGACTGTGCCGCTACCTGGATCTCGAGACGCTCCAGGCTTTGTTCAGCCGTGATAAAGACATCGCGGCGGTCATACTGGATCCCGCCATGCATGCCGGGGGTCTTTGGGGCAGTGATGCATCCCGTCTGGCCCGCCTGCGCGAACTTACCCGGGAACATGGCGTTTTGCTGATCTTTGATGAAGTGATTTCCGGCTGTCGGCTGGCGCCCGGCGGTGCACAAGAGTTTTTCGGGGTAATCCCGGATCTTGTGACCATGGCCAAGGCCCTTGCTGCGGGAGAAAAGCTCTCCCTGGTGGCCGGCAGGGAAGACGTGATGAGCGTTGTAGACCCGATGGCGCCGGCGGGCACACCCCGCGTTTTCCAGTCAGGTACTGTAAACGATGGGCCTGTGGCGCTGGCTACGGCGGCTGCAGCGCTTGGTGAGTATCGACGTTTGTTTGATGCAGGGGAGTATCAGCGATTGGAGCGGGACGTGCAGTCCATCGCGCAAGCACTCGAACAAGGATTCCGTGGAGCCGGCATACCCTGCCAGATAAATCACCTGGCTTCGATGCTGCAGATTCATCTGGGTGGTAACGAAGTTACCTTCGAGACAGCCAAAGCGGACGATACGGGGTTGTTAGAGCTTTTCTACCTGGCCCTGATAAACCAGGGCGTGATGCTTTCACTGCCCACGTCGAACCATATTTACTTCTCTTTTGCGCATACGAAAGAGGACTTCGACCTGATTAAAACGAAAATCGGGGC
>JAZBPS010000390.1:0-2529 GCA_036353375.1 Halieaceae bacterium
CCATTCCACATCAACCTTAAACATACCCCCGCAGTATGGCCTGTGTATGACGCTGAGAGCAACGCCACGGGACTAACCCCCGGGTGCCGCATTGCGTCAATCCGCCACCATATCCAGGGTTAACAGCAGGCGTCGCTCACCGACCCCGAGTGACGGCGACCGGTGCACCAGGCCCGCGTTTTCGTTGCCTTCCCAGGCCTCGCCTTTGAGCAGCGCCACATCGCCACCCTGAAGCTGCTGGATATCGCTGCTGTCCCGATACAGGCCGGATTCGTGATCGGGCTTGCCGCCGGAACCGCTGCCCAGCTTGCTTCTGTCCACGGCCTCGTGCGCAAGCCACTCTGTGCCGGCGCCAAGGTACGTGGTGACGAGCCGGCACAATACGAGGTCAACATGGAATTTCGGGCACATCGCGCGGTCCAGCACGCTGAGACGCAGTCCGACCTTTTCCTGACCGAACAGGCAGCAGTACATGTCGACCAGCTCGGCGATATCCTCCACCAACGCCGTGGCGGCAACCCGGCTTGTCAGCAAAGGCGTAAGCACATCCTGCGCGCGACCGGGTGAGACGCTGACGGCGTGCTGGAAGCGTGGGTTGGCGTCTATGAACTGTTCTACCGCGTTGTTCAGACCTGCATCAGGACGACGCTGCCAGACGCAAAGGTTCACATCATCCCGATAGATATCCGCCAGAATGGCTGGCTCCCCACCGGTGACGGTTTGTCGCTGCACGCCAACCGCTGCGGCGCGTTTCATTGCGAGTGCATTCATTCGAACTCTCTCCATGCCGGAAATGGATCATCAAACGTAAGCCAGTGGTCTTTGCCCTTCAGCAGGTCATCATCGGACAGCAGGCACGCGTCCAGAGCCCGGGTCATCGCGGCCTTGTCCAGGCCCTGACCAATAAACACCAGCTCCTGGCGCATATCGCCAAAGGGTTCTTCCCAGCTCTTTTCGATGGAGGCGAGATATTCCTCGTCGTCTGGCCAATTCTCCCGGGGCACGGCTTTCCAGAACATGCCTGCATACCCATAGCGCGCGATGCCGCCCGCCTGGCTCCATTGGCCGGCAAACGCGGGGCGTGACGCCAGCCAGAAATA
Organism: Halieaceae bacterium; assembly: GCA_036353375.1. GTDB lineage: Bacteria > Pseudomonadota > Gammaproteobacteria > Pseudomonadales > Halieaceae > JANQIO01. The sequence goes on from JAZBPS010000390.1 coordinate 1,101, forward strand.
CCCCTTTGAGCGAATCAGCTTGCCGTACTGTTCCGTGCCATGCAGGAACTTGTAGAACCGGTCGGGGTAGAAGGGGCGACGCGCCACATAGCTGAAGCTGCCGATCCCATACTCCTCGGTTTCCTGCACATGCTCCCCACGCATTTCCTTCAACCAGCCCGGTGCCTGCTGCGCATGCTCGAAGTCGAATAGCCCCGTGTGCAGTACATCGTTCAGGGCGACTTCACCCTGGGCAATGGGAATGATTCTGGCGCGAGTGTTCAGGGTTTTCAGGATCGCTGTCAGGCGTTCGACATCCTCCGGTTTCGCCAGGTCGGTCTTGCTGATGAGTATCACATCGGCAAACTCCACCTGGTCGACGAGGAGGTCGGCGACACTGCGCTCATCATCCTCTCCCAGGGATTGCCCGGTATTCTGCAGGTAGACGGCCTCGTCGTAATCATTCAGGAAGTTCACGGCGTCGACCACCGTCACCATGGTGTCGAGGCTGGCCACATCCGACAGCGAGACGCCATCTTCGTCGGCAAAGGTAAAAGTCTCGGCCACGGGCAAGGGTTCCGAAATGCCCGTGGACTCTATCAGCAGATAATCAAAGCGCCCGTCCCTGGCCAGTTTCTGCACTTCCAGCAGCAGGTCCTCCCGCAATGTGCAGCAAATGCAGCCATTGCTCATTTCCACCAGCTTTTCTTCGCTGCGCTGCAGCGAAACATCGTTCTGGATAATGGCCGAATCGATATTTATTTCGCTCATATCGTTCACGATCACCGCGACTTTTTTTCCCTCGCGGTTGTTCAGGACGTGGCTGAGCACAGTGGTCTTTCCGGCACCGAGAAACCCCGACAGCACGGTAACAGGCAGTTTTTCCACAGCGGATTTCCCTGAAGGTCATGTATGGGCAGTGATGATACTTTATATCATATCTTTAGCAAATTGCTTCTGGGCTGATGCGGTGGGCGCCAGCAACGGGCCCCCTGATCGCCGAAATTTTCCCTTGATTTATCCCTGACTGCGGACTACTGTATATTCATACAGTATCCCCTGAGGGAGAACACCATGACCCAACTTGCTTTGTTACAGCATGAATGTGGGGCGGCTCCGGCCCCCCTGGAAAAATCGGAAACAGGACGGCTTCTGATATCTCAAGCTATTGATAAATCAGGAAAAAGCCTGAAAAGCGGACTATTTAGCGGCACGCAGCATGGCCCAGGTACGGTGGCCAGTGACAGCGCCCTCGCCCGCGATACGGGCGATGGCGCAGACAGCGCGCCCACGGCTATCGAGCAGGTGATGCGCCGCAGGGACACCTGGCGCGGACAGGACATCAGCGCCGCCGCAAAGGACGGCCTGGCAACCGGCTACACCCAGATGGACCAGGCCCTGCGCGGCGGCGGCTGGCCTCTGGGGCAGACCATCGAGTTGCTGAGTGACA
>JAZBPS010000391.1:0-33409 GCA_036353375.1 Halieaceae bacterium
GCTTGGACGCACGGCACCCCGGGAATCGCGCTTTCGCAGCTTTTTCATCGCGCTGGCGATTTACATCGGCCTGCTCAGCGTTACGGCGGTGTTGAGAACGGGCATTGAACAGGGGTCGGTACCCAGGTTTCCAGGCATGTGGACAGCCCACGGCATCACCGCGGCGCTGCTGGTATTGCTGGTCTACCCCCCGCGCTTGCGGCGGCCTGGTCGCGGAAAGCCTGCATGATCATTGAGCGCTATATCGCGAGCAACCTGCTGCGGGGTTGGCTTACCGTACTGCTGGTGGTGGGCTCTGTGTTTGGGCTGATCGCGTTTATCACCGAGCTGGAACGCACGCGATTCGATTACGATGCACTGGCGGTTGCACAGTACACGCTGATGACACTACCCCAGCAGATGGTTGGACTCGCGCCGGTGATCGCACTGCTGGGCAGCATTCTCGCCCTCGCCGGACTGGACCGTTTCAATGAGCTGACCGTGGTCTGCTGCGCAGGCGTGAGCCGGCGCAAGCTGCTGGGCGCTATCGCGCTGCCCACGCTGGGACTGATGCTGCTGCTTTGGGCGGGTCTTGAGTTTGTCACGCCGGCGCTGCACCAGCAGGCAGAGCAGCAGCGCCACAGCCTGCGCTACCGCGGAGACATCCGCATTCCGGACGGCGGCGTCTGGTCACGCAGCGGGCGCCGCTACACGCACCTGGGCAGCATGACCCCCGACGGGGTGCCCGGCGCCATCGATATTTTTGATTTCGATGAACAGGGTCGGCTGGAGCGCGCGCTCTACGCTAACCGCGCCAGGGTATTGTCGGGACGGCGCTGGCTGCTGATCAATGTGCGCGAGAAACAGCGTGACGGCGACATCTTCGTGACACGCAAACTCAAGGAACTGGAGGTAGAGCGCATGTGGGCTGCCGACGAGTTGCCCACCCTGAGCCTGACCCCCGACAGCATGACCCTTTCGGTGCTTTGGAGTTACAGCAACTTCCTGCGCCAGAACGGACAGCCCTGGACTTACTACCTGGCGGCGTTCTGGCAGAAACTTATGCTGCCGCTGACTGCAGGCGCCATGGTCCTGCTGGCCACCCCGATCAGCGCCAGCCTGGGATCGCGCCGCAACCGCAACTTCGGGGTAAACATGGGCATAGGCGCCCTGATCGGCATCCTGTTTTACCTAGGCGCACAGATTATTTATGCACTGGGCCAGTTGCTGGATATCAATGTGGCTCTGGTCGCGCTGATACCCACGCTGCTGGTTGCGAGCGTTGCTGCGCTGTTGTTGCAGCGCATGCGCTGGTAGGGGCGCATTGTGATGGCATTCAGCGGGCGGCATAATGCGCCGCTTCATTCATCCCCGGTCGGGACCTTCACCTGATGCGACTCATGTTGAGCTTTTTCCGCGCCTACCGGCTGCACAGCCTGCTGATGTTGCTGGCGTTGCTGCTGTCGGGCGTGGCCGAGGGTGTGGGCCTGTCAGCACTGCTGCCGCTGTTGAACATTGCCGTGGGCGGCAGCGCAGATTCGCCACTGGGGGGCGGCGAGGCCCAAACGGCATTTGAAGGTGCCGTGCTGGAGGCGCTGGCCAGCCTGGGCATCGATATCACGCTAGGCAATATGCTGTTGATTATCGTCGCCGGGGTGTTCATGAAAAGCGTATTCCTGCTGATTGCGCAACGCCAGGTCGGGTATACCGCGGCCCAGGTAGGTACAGACCTGCGCCTGGAAATGCTGCGCGCGGTGCTGCGCAGCAAGTGGGAATACTTCCTGCACCAGCCCGTCGGCAAACTCACCAACGCACTGGCGACCGAGGCGCAGCGCTCCTCTGCCTCCTTTGTGCACGGCGCTACTGCCATCACATTTCTGATCCAGGCGATGATCTACGGCGCGGTCGCTTTTGCCCTGTCCTGGCGCGCCTCCCTGGTTGCGATTGTCGCAGGCGCCCTGGTGATTGGCCTGTCGCATTTCCTGGTGCGCATCACGCGCAAGGCGGGTCGCAAGCAAACCAGTTTGATGACATCGCTGATTGCCAACCTGACCGATACCCTGCAATCGGTGAAGCCCCTGAAAGCCATGGCGCGGGAGCATCTGGCGGACACGGTACTGGCGCGCGAGACCCAGCGGCTCAACAAGGCGCTGCGGGTACAGGTACTCAGTGCGGCGGTGCTGGACTCGGCGCAGGAGTTGATGTTCGCCCTGTTTATCTGCCTGGGCATCTACGTCGCGCTGGAAGTCTACGGCATGGAACTAACCACCGTTATGGTGCTGGTGGTCGCCCTGGGTCGTGCATTCAGCTTCCTGGGCAAGGTACAGAAGCAATACCAGAAGCTCGCCCAGGGTGAGAGTGCCTACTGGGCAATACGTGACAGCATTGCCGCGGCACAGGGCGCGGAAGAGGCCCTGCACGGGGGCGCAGAACCGGTGCTGCGGCAGCACATACGCTTCGAGGCGGTGCACTTCAGCTATGAACGCCATCCGGTGTTCACGGGACTGGAACTGGAGATTCCCGCGGGCTCACTGACCACACTGATCGGCCCCTCGGGCGCGGGCAAAACCACGATCATCGATCTCACCATCGGCCTGCTGCGCCCGGACCAGGGCAGCATCCTGCTGGATGGGCAGAATCTTGAGACGCTGGATATTCGCGCCTGGCGTGACCTGATCGGCTATGTGCCCCAGGACACGGTGTTACTGCACGATAGCGTGCTGCACAACATCACCCTCGGTGACCCCCGATTGACGAAAGACGACGCGCAGCGCGCCCTGCGCGACGCAGGGGCCTGGGACTTTGTCGCCGCCATGCCCGAAGGCCTTGACACCGTGGTCGGTGAGCGCGGCGGCAAACTTTCCGGCGGACAACGCCAGCGCATCGTGATCGCCCGCGCGCTGGTGAACAAGCCGCAGTTGTTAATACTCGATGAGGCGACCAGCGCCCTGGACCCGGAGAGCGAAGAGGCGGTTCGCCAGACCATGGAAGGACTGAAGGGACAGCTCACCATACTCGCCATATCCCACAACCGGGCGATGGTGAACGCTGCGGACCGGGTCTACCAGTTGGTCGATGGGAGCGCCAGGCTATTGGACATCGACCGGCGCGCGGGGCTCGCCCACTAGGGCAAGGACCGAAGCCACGGCGGCGTCCAGATCACTGCGCGCCTGCCCGGAACCGGGCGGATCTCCCAGCCAGGCAGCCAGGCCCGCGTCCTCCAGGGCTGCGTGGACCAGGGAGATATCCCGGCTGAGCCGCTGCCAGCCGTAGCGCATCAGTAACGCATAAAGCGATGCGCCCAATCGCGCATCCCGATCCACCGCAATAGCGGGACGCATACCACCCAGATCGAACATGTATACCGGCTTGCCGGTGGCACAGGCCTCGGAGAGCATGGCGATGCTGTCGGCACTTACGACAATCTCGTCAGCCAGGGCAAGCATGCCCAGGTAGGGGTTATCGGGATCCTCGGCCTGCCATCGGTAAAGTCTGTGCGGCACCCGCAGCGCGGCGGCCAGCGCATCTGTGGTTGCCACCGGCGTACGCGCGCTGGTGCTGACCAGCAGGGAAGCGCCGCGTTCCTCCGCCAGTCTGGACACTTCCCTGCCAAGTCTTGCGCCGGCTCTGGGACCCAGCGTGTAAGGCCCGCTGTTGCCGCCGACATTAACCGTGATGTAGGGCGGCGACAGGTCCGAGAAACGCGGCGCGAACAGTTGTTGCGCCTGCGCCAGGCGGGCGGCATCGAGGCGGTGCAGCGTCAGGACGTTGTTGAGGACGTTGGGCCGATCGGGAACGCGATACTGCGGGGTTGTAACCACCAGGTCGAAGCTGTCCAACGGCCCCCAGGGTCGGCCCACATGCACATACCGGGTGTGTCCGCCAGACTGCTGCCGTAGCCAGCGACAGACGGGTTCATTGCGCACGCCACAGGTGATGACCAGATCCGGCCAGGGCGGCGCAAGCTGCTTCGCGGCGTGTGAGCGGATGCCCGCCAGGGAGGCAGCACCCACAACATGGGGCCACACCACCGCCTGGCGATACTCGAGCTGCTTGACTTCAAGAGACCAGCCCGGCAGCTCGGCCAACGTCTGGGCCAGTGCGCGCACCTGCCCCCGCTCACCGGCGCGGTAAGCGTCTATTAACCAAATGGCTGGCATTGCCGGGGTTCCGTGGGTATAGTTCCGGCTTCGAAATCTAGCGACTTGCCCGGGGTGGCGCAAGGGTACTATGGCCGACTATCAGGAATACCTCGACTTTATGTACAGCGCGCTTGAAGCGCTGAACAAGAAGAACGTGGAGCTGACTGAAACAACCGATCTGGTAGCTGACATCGGTTTAAGTTCCCTGGAAGTCATGGAGTTCATAGAGAAGATCGAGGATCACTTCGACATCTCTATTCCGCTGAACATTCTCCCCGATGTAAACACGGTCGGCGAGCTGGCTCGAAAGGTCCAGGCGATCGAACCCTAGGCGTCGCTCCGACAACACGGGGCTCACCACGCAGATGCTGTTTGACAAATTCAAGGACATGGCCGACTTCAGGACGGAGCTGGCCAGCAAGGACATCACGCCTTTCGGGGCGGTCACCGAAGAGTTGATTTCTGCGACAGAGGGCGTGGTTGAAGGTCGACGCGTAATCCTCGCCGGAACCAACAATTACCTGGGCCTTTCCTACGACCCCCGCTGCATGGCAGCGGCCCGCGACGCGGTGGAACGCTGGGGCACCGGCACAACGGGTTCGCGCATGGCCAACGGTTCCTTTGCCGAGCACGTGGCGCTGGAGCGCGAGATGGCCGATTTCTACGGCGTAAACCACGCGATCTGCTTCTCTACCGGTTACTCTGCCACCATGGGCATGACAGCGACGCTCGCAGGTCCCGGCGACGTCATCCTGCTGGATGCTGACAGCCACTCGAGCATCTATTCCGGCGTCAAGCTCTCGGGCGCAGAGGTCATTCGCTTTAAACACAGCGACCCGGAAGACCTCGCCAAGCGGCTGCGTCGCCTGGGCGATCGCACCGGGAACACTCTGATCGTCGCCGAAGGCATCTACAGCATGCTGGGGGATGTGGCGCCGTTGCAGGAAATTGCCGCGGTCAAGCGGGAATACGGTGGCTACCTTATGATTGACGAGGCCCACTCCATGGGTGCTATGGGCAGCACGGGCCGTGGCGCGGCGCAGGCTGCCGGCATTGAAGAAGACGTCGATTTTTTTGCCGGCACCTTCAGCAAGAGCCTGGGAGCGGTGGGCGGTTTCTGCACCAGTAGACACCCGGAGCTGGAAACCATTCGCTTTTGTATCCGCGCCTATATCTTCACTGCGTCCTCGTCTCCCAGCGTGGTGGCATCGACCCGCGAGGCGCTGCGCATCATCCGCGACGAGCCGCAGTTGCGAGTGAAGCTGTGGGAAAACGCACATCGATTGTATGACGGCCTCGCGCGCCTGGGCCTGCCCGTGGGTCCTGCGGCCAGTCCCGTGGTTGCGGTAGAGCTGGAAGACCGGTCACAGGCCATCGATTGCTGGAAAGCCCTGTTCGAGAATGGCATTTACTGCAACCTGGTGGTTCCGCCCGCATCGCCCTCCACCAACTTCCTGCTGCGCAACAGTGTCAGCGCAGCGCACAGCACGGACCAGATCGACACTATCATTGCAGGCTACGCCAGCCTCAAGGACGCCGGACTGCTCACCACTGACCAGGCCGCCTGATGGGCAGTATACGGGTTACGGGCAACGGGCCGCTGGCCGGCGAAGTGCAGATTGCCGGCGCCAAAAATGCTGCGCTGCCGGTCATTGCGGCCAGCCTGCTCAGTGCCCAGCCACTTGAGCTGGAGAACATTCCCGCCGTCAATGACATCGATACCGCGCTGGAACTGCTGGGACTGCTGGGCTGCCAGGTAGACCGCCACCAGGATCACCTGAGCATCGATGCCAGCCAGGTCCACTCGGTGCGCGCACCCTATGAACTGGTGAAAACCATGCGCGGTGCCATATTGCTGCTGGGGCCGCTGGTCGCGCGCTTTGGCGAGGCCGATGTTTCACTTCCCGGTGGCTGTGCCATCGGGTCGCGCCCGGTCAACGAACACATCGCAGGTCTTGAGGCCATGGGCGCGGAAATTGTTATCGAGGCGGGCTACATCAAGGCGCGCTGTGACAGACTGCGCGGCACCCACTTCGCCTTTGATATTCCCTCCGTCACCGCTACTGAAAACCTGATGATGGCTGCCAGCCTCGCCGAGGGCCAGACAGTTCTCGAGAATGCCGCGCTGGAGCCAGAGGTTGAGGACCTGGGCAAACTCCTGAACGCCATGGGTGCGAAAGTATCGGGAGCCGGCACCAGCACGGTAACCATCGAGGGCGTGCGGGAGCTTAACGGTGCTCGCCATACTGTGCCACCGGACCGCATCGAGACCGGCACCTTCCTGGTGGCCGCAGCGGCGACCCGGGGCAAGATTACGGTACGCAATACCCGGCCGGATTTTCTGCAACTGGTACTGACCAAGCTAGAAGCCGCGGGCTCGCAAGTCACCTCGGGAAGCGACTGGATCACGCTGGACAGCCTGGGACGCCGGCCCAGGGCCGTGCACGTTAGCACGGCGCCCTACCCGGCGTTCCCCACGGATATGCAGGCCCAGTTCATGGCGCTTGATGCTGTGGCGGAAGGCACGGCCACGGTGATCGAAAACATCTTTGAGAATCGCTTCATGCATGTAGCGGAACTCCAGCGCATGGGCGCAGATATCGAGTTGCAGGGACACACCGCCATTGTGACGGGCCGGGAAAAGCTGCAGGGTGCGCCCGTCATGGCAACCGACCTGCGCGCCTCTGCCTGCCTGCTGATCGCTGCACTGGCCGCCGAGGGCGAAACCACGATTGACCGGGTTTATCACCTGGACCGCGGCTACGCCAATATTGTGGAAAAACTCGCTGGCCTGGGCGCGAATATCTGGCGCGACGCTGTCTGACCGGTGGCATGACACACCGGTTCGCGCACCTGTCAGACCCGCACCTCAGCACGCTGGACGGTGTGCCCCTGTCCCGGCTTCTTGGCAAGCGCTTTCTTTCCTACCTGTCCTGGCGGCGCAAGCGCCGCCTGGAGCATCGCGCTGAGGTACTGGACGCTTTGCTGGAAGACCTCGCCGACGGCGGCTGCAGCCAGATACTGGTGAGTGGTGACCTGACGCACACGGGACTGCCGGAAGAATTTATTGAGGCGCGGAACTGGCTGCAGCGACTGGGCCCGCCGGAACAGGTCGCTGTCATCCCGGGCAACCACGACAGCCTGGTTGAGACGCCCTGGGAGCAGACTTATGCGCACTGGGCACCCTATATCGCCTCGGATGCGGACCAACCCCCTACAGGCGGTTACTGGCCCAGCCTGCGCCTGCGCGGTCCACTGGCATTCATCGGCCTTTCAAGCGCCTTGCCCACCCCGCCCCTGATGGCGAGCGGCGAGATAGACCGGGCTCAGCTGGACGCGCTAGCGAGGCTGCTGGAGCAGCAGCGGCAGCGCTGTCGAATCATTTTCCTGCATCACTCGCCGGTGGACGGTGCGGAAAAGTGGCGCAAGCGCCTGCGCAACGCAGCAGCGCTACGCGAGGTGATCGCAGAGCACGGGGCGGAGCTGGTACTGCACGGTCACGGGCACCGCCAGCGGTGGTCACAAATACCGGGCCGTGACGGCGATGTCCCGGTGCTGGCGGTACCATCCGCTTCGGCGCGCGGCCTGTACGGCGCGGATGTAGCCGCCTACAACCTGTGCAGCATCTCCCAGGCTCCGGGTGGGTGGTCGCTGCAGGTAGAGACCCGGCGCCTGGATAACGCACAGAACAAGTTCAACGGCGACGAATCGCGGGAAATCTGGCTGGCGCGCAGCCTCTGATAAGGCTTCAGATGTCGCGCTGCCTGGCCTGCTCGATGGCGCCTTTCACCAATACCAGGTCGGCGATGGAATCGACGTCGATGGCGGCATTCGCATAAGGCAGTATCACCGCCCGCATCCGCAATCCCAGCCGCTTTGAAAGTTTTGCCAGCGCCTCTTCAAGGGGCAGTAGGCCCAGCCGGTAGCGGATCACCGTCCACCAGCCCAGCAGACCGATGACCAGCAGCGGCTTTTTGCGCTCCTGCTCAATCTTGCGCCAGAAGCTCGCTGCGCGACGCCCCTCTGGCGTCAGGAAGGCAAACAGGTTGCAGCCACAGAACTCGCCATCGGAAAACCGCAGTACGGTTTTCTTCATGCCGGGATAGGCCTCCTGCACAAGGGCATAGGGCGCCAGCCCCACGGTCACATCGACATCATCGGCGAGGCTCTGGCGGCCAAATGCATCGACAATTTCCGGGGTAAGCAGGGGGTGATCGGCCGTGGTGAGCAATATGGGCTGCTCGGCGCTGACTGCCTGCATGGCGTTAAAGGCGCTGGTGGAGGGGCTGGCATCCGGCGCGCGCCAGCTGATTTCTCCCGACGCCACCATGGTGGAAAGCGGTTCATCCGTCGCCAGCTCGTCTGCCTCCGGACCGGCCAGGGTAATGCCGTCTACCACGCGGGAAACCTGCAAGGCATCCAGCACCCGGCGCACCATGGGTACGCCGTCGATATCGATCAGGGCCTTGCAGCCCGCCGGCGATTCGTTCACCAACCGATCCTGCTTGGTGCGATCACCCGCCAGTACGATGGCGGTCAGCTGATGGGTGTCCGGATTCAGCAGCATGCTAGAGCTCTTTCTCGTAGACGCGGTAGCGCTTGTAAGCACTACCGCCTATGGTCTCGATTATATTGCGCATGCCGTCGTTATCCTCAAGTATCCAGCCCATTTCCACATCAACCACACCGCGGGCGCTGAGCGCCTTGCGCAGCGCATCAATCACCATAAACGCCAGGGTGGGCCCCAGCCGTGAGTGCTGATACGCCTGCCTGACGCCCATCAGGGGCACCCTGGCCGTGCGGGGATGGCGAACTTTCAGGCGCCACAGTAACCGCGCCCAGCCAAAGGGCAGTAACCTGCCGTTCAGGTCGCGGGCCGCTTCATTGATATTGGGCAGCGCGACGATAAAGGCCACCGGCTCACCGTCATACTCGGCGATCTGGATGTAGTCATCGGGCATCAGCCGCGTCAGCGTGGTTACGGTTTCCATCCAGTCGTCGGCATCCAGTGGCACAAAGCCCCAGTTGTGTTGCCAGGCGTCGTTGAATATATCGCGCATGATGTCAGCATCACGCGCAAGCTGCTTTCGATTCAGGCAGCGCACGGCAACGCGGTCGGAGACGCGTGCAGCCAGCCGCGTCATCACCGAGGGTGCTTCGAAATCCGGGTGGACGCGGTATGCCAGCAGGTCGCGCACCCCACTGTAGCCAGAGTTTTCAACACGGGGGCCGTACCAAGGCTGGGCGTGCCCCATCAGCACATAGGGTGGATCATCAAACCCTTCCACGAGAAGGCCAACTTCTTCGTTGATATGCAGGTTTAACGGACCGCGCACGCGTCCCATGCCCTGATCACGCAACCAGCACTCTGCCGCATTGAACAAAGCGAGAAAAACGGCCTCGTCATCAATCCCGTCCAGCATGCCGAAGTACCCCAGCGGCTGGCCATCGACAGGGGCCTGCAAGGCATCCACCTGCGCGGTGATTCGACCTGCGGGCTCCCCATCCTTGAACGCCACCCACCCCTGCCAGCGAGCGTGCTGGAAAAATCGGTTGTGGGGGGAAAAGCGCTGCTTCTGCTCAAACTGCAGCGGTGCGATCCAGCTCTGGCTATCGGCAAAGACGCGATACGGGACGCGCAGGAAGTCTTTCAGGTCACTGGCGGCTTCGACGCGTTGAAGCTGGATCGGGGGCACTGCCCTGGCAGGCATCTGGAGTCTTCCGTTGTCGCGGTGCAATGGGCGGGCAGTATAGCCGCGTTTGGGCGACAGACAAGGCCGGAACCTATTTCTCCAGTAAAAACATAGGGTTAGGATGCGTTGCGCCGGCCTGCAGCTGCCCCGTAACCGCCCGGAGGCCAGGCGAAGATAACAAAAAGGGCTAAGTTAGACGTTTCTGCGGCTAAATCCCTCAAAATGCGCCCGCGACGAAGCGGGCTGATTGGTATTATTACCTATAAGTTACACAGGCTTCGATGCTAACATTCGCCTCAATCAGGTGATTAAAAACAACAGGCCTGAAGCATGGCGCGATACGCGGTGGCGGTAGCGACGATAGCAGCGAATACAACATTGGCATTACGCCGATGAGACTGGCTGGCATCGAGAAGACCTCCCGGCAGGTTGTATCACTTGCACGACAGTGCAAGGCAACCGAAGCCGCATTCAGCGCAAAGACCACGTGGGGGCGAGACCGGTCTTCTGATCCTTTCGTACGTCGGGTAACAGCCTGATGTCTGGCGAGAGAGGTCCGAAGACTTAATTTTATTGCGTCGGCGACAAGTGTCGCCGAAAGTGAGGGGGATTCATTTTTGCAACCTGACGCCACGCCTACCAACCACGATCTGGCTTTCCGCTCAGCGACCTTCCACACCCTCACTGAGGCGCTGGATTACGCTGCCCAGGGCGACACCGGGGCAAACTTCTACACCGGTCGCGGTGCAATTTACGCCTGCCTGCCCTACCGTGAGCTGCGCGAACAAGCGATTCGACTGGCACACCAGCTGCTGGGCCTGGGCCTGCACAAGGGCGACAGGGTGGCACTGGTTGCGGAGACCAACCCCGAGTTCCTCAAGTTTTTCTACGCCTGCCAGTACGCGGGCTTGATCCCCGTCGCACTGCCCGCGTCCGTGAAAATTGGCGCTCACAGTGCCTATGTCGCGCAGCTGCAGCGCCTGATGGATGCCAGCGATGCCGTGGTCGGTGTGGCGTCGGGCGGCTACCTGCCATTCCTGCGGGAAGCCGCGGAAAACCTGCGTGTGCGCATGGTCGATGAGCCCGATGCGTTTCACAGTCTCCCGGCGGGCGAATGCGAGTTGCCGGAGATCAAACCCAACGATATCGCCTACATACAGTACACCTCCGGCAGCACCCGCTTCCCGCGTGGGGTGGTCATTGAGCACCGCACGGCAATGGCCAACCTGCAGGCGATCAACGCCGGCCTCGCCATGACAGAGAACGACCGTTTCATGTCGTGGCTGCCCTTCTACCACGATATGGGCCTGGTGGGCTTCGTATTGGTGCCGATGGCAGCACAGGTATCTGTGGATTATCTCGATACGCGTGAATTCGCCATGCGCCCGCGGCAGTGGCTGAACGTGATGACACGCACCCGCGCCACCGTGTCCTTTGCACCCTCATTCGGGTATGACCTGTGCGCACGCCGGGTCCGTGAAAGCGACCTCGAACAGTACGACCTGAGCAACTGGCGTGTCGCGGGTATTGGCGCAGAGATGATCCGACCACAGACCCTTGAGCTGTTCGCAGACGTGCTTCGCCCCTGCGGCTTTGACTCCAGGGCCTTCCTCGCCTGTTACGGCATGGCAGAATGCACCCTCGGCGTGAGCTTCTCACCGCTCAACGGCGGTTTCAGCACCCATCACATCGATAGCGACCAGCTGGCCGACAACCACAAGGCCGTGCTGCTGGACAGCGACGAACCCAGCGGGCGCGGCCGTCACTTTGTGAACTGCGGTTACGCCCTGCCCGGCTTTGAGATAGAAATTCGTGATGACGACGGCAGCGTGCTTCCAGACTGGCACAGCGGCACAATCTATCTGCGTGGCCCCAGCGTGATGTCAGGCTATTTCGGCCTGCCTGAAGAGACCAACAACGTGCTCAGCGAGGATGGCTGGCTGAATACCGGCGACATCGGCTACCTCGCGGATGGCCTGCTCACGATCACCGGGCGCAAGAAAGACCTGATCATCATTCACGGCCGCAATATCTGGCCGCAGGACCTTGAGCACATCGCCGAGTCGCAGCCCGAGGTTCGCGTCGGTGACGCCCTGGCGTTCTCTGCACCGGACAATGAAGGCGATGAGCTTTGTGTGCTGGTTGTCCAGTGCCGTGAGACAGATCCGGGCAAGCGGCAAAACCTGGTGCGTCGCCTGACCGCCCTGGTTCGCATGGAGCTGAGCCTGGACTGCTACGTTGAGCTGGTGCCGATCCACTCCCTGCCAAAAACCTCATCCGGCAAGCTGTCTCGCTCCAAGGCGCGGCTGGATTTCATCGCGGCGCACGACGCAGATCGCCTGGACGCTGTGGCCGAGGAAATGCGCCTGAGGGTGGCGTCAGCCTGAAGTGAAGGGGCCGGTCGCCGTTACCGGCGCCACCGGTTTCATCGGCCAGCGCCTTTGTCAGCATCTGCTCGCAGATGGGTATCAGCTCCGGGTACTCGCCCGGGACCCACACAGGGTCAACATCGAAGGCTTGCCGCCTGAACATATCATCGAAGGGTCACTGCAGGACAGCAGCGCGCTGCTAGCCCTGGCCAAGGGCTGTGAATCCCTTGTCCATGCTGCCGGAGCTGTGCGCGGCAATCGTCCAGGGGACTTCCAGCGTGCCAACAGCGCGGGCACGGGCGCCGTGCTCAAGGCATTGCAAAGCGGCAGCCCCGACGCGCGCCTGATTCTGATCTCCTCCCTGGCGGCGAGACAGCCCGAACTGTCCTGGTACGCGGGCAGCAAGCGCGACGCCGAGCGCCTGGTGGAAAGCAGCGATCTCGCCTGGACCATACTGCGGCCGCCAGCCGTGTACGGTCCCGGGGACAGGGAAATGCGCGCCATTTTCGACAGCATGGCACGGGGTTTCGCCCCCGTGCCTGGCAGCTTGAGCGCCAGAACCTCCCTGGTGCATGTCGATGATCTGGTGCGCGCGATCGCGGCCTGCCTGCAGGCTCCCTCGGTTGTAGGGCGCTGCTTTGAGTTGGACGACGGCACCCCCGACGGTTACGACTGGAACGAGCTGGCGACCGTTGCAGGACGCGTCTATGGTCGCCGGGTGAAACTCTGGCAAGTCCCGACGTGGCTGCTGGACAGCATCGCCGCCGTCAACCTCGCGCTCGCCCGGCTGTCGGGCCGTGGCGCCATGCTGACGCCCCCAAAACTGCGGGAACTGCGCCACCCGGATTGGACAGCGACCAACGAAGCGCTCACTGCTGCGACAGGGTGGACGCCGGCACTGCGCCTGGCTGAGGGCCTTGCAACGCTGCGACAAGCGGCACAATGACCAATATTAACCACCCCGGGTGCGGCCCTGCTTCGCTATAATAAGAGATTGATTTATCAGCTTTTTCTTTTGACCTGACACAGCGTACCGATGGCGGAATTCATCCTTGGCAACCCCTTGCGCAAACTGGCGCGCAAGCACCCGCGATTACAGCGCACCCTGTGGCGCCTGGATTACGCCATGGTCTGGTGCCTGGTCAGGTTGTTTGCCCTGCTCCCCGTGGATTTCGCGTCGAACCTCGGCGAGCGCGCCGGCCGCCTGATCGGCCCGCGCCTCAAACGCAAGACCGCCATATTCCGCGAGAACTTCCGCACGGTCTTTCCTGATTATTCCGAACAGCAATTGGACGCGCTGGTCGTCGCTGCCTGGGGGCGCGCCGGTCGCGTGCTGGCCGAGTACCCGCACCTGGACAAGATGTTACCCGACAACGGCCGGGTCGCTATTGAGGTACTGGAGCCCGTGCCCGCCTACACGCCGGGCGGCCCTCCCTGCATTGTGGTGACACCACACCTGAGTAACTGGGAGATCGCGGGCGCCGCAATGTTCAAACTGGGGATGCCCAATGCCAACCTGTACTCCCCGCCGACCAACCCCTATCTTGACCGCATGCTGCACGATAATCGCAGCAAGCTGAACTGTGATCTGCTTAACCGGGACAACGGGGCGCGCCTGCTGCTACAGGCGTTGAAGCGCGGCCGCACGGCGGGAATGGTCATGGATCGCCGCATCGACGAGGGCCAGCCTGTGCTGTTTTTCGGTCGCGAGAAGCCCTCCACCCTGCTTCCCGCGAAGCTTGCCCTGAAAACCGGTCACCCCATGGTGCCAGCACGGGTACAGCGCATACAGGACGCCCGCTATCGCGTGACGTTCTACCCCCCTGTCTCGCCGCGTAACCCCGAAGCGGGTGAGAATGAGCAGGCGCGGGACATGATCCAGCAGGTGCACGAACTGTTTGAACGCTGGATACTGGAGCGGCCCGAGGAATGGTTCTGCTCCAAACGACTGTGGGAAAAGCCGGGACGCAACCGTCCGGCCGATCCGCTTGAGGAAAAAAACGGTATAGAGTCCTATGCAGCCTGACGCGCAACAGAAGAAGTCTCACGAATCCATCCGCTTGTTCGAGAACGAGCTTCTGGAACGGCTATCGCATGTCCACCCGATCACACCCCTGCTGTTCTGGAGTCCGGTGGCGCTGTATCTGCTCTGGCGCGGGACGTCGACCCATCACTTTTCGGGGCTGGAACTACTGGGCACAGCCCTGGCCGGGCTGCTGGCCTGGACCCTGGCCGAGTACCTGCTACACCGCTTCGTATTTCACTTCCCGGCGCGCAGCAAAGTCGGCAAATGGCTGGTTTTCCTGTTTCATGGCAACCACCACGATGACCCGAAGGACAAAACGCGCCTGGTGATGCCCCCCGCCGGCGGCGTTCCCATCATGGCGGCCCTGTACCTGTTGTTCAGCCTGTTGGTTCCGCAACCCTGGCTGATGCCGTTTTTCGCGTTCTTTATCGCGGGCTATCTGGTGTACGACTACATCCACTACGCCACCCACCATTTTCCCATGCGCAACCCGGTGGCGCGCTTTCTCAAGCACTACCACCTGAAGCACCATTTTTCCGGTGAAACAGGGCGCTATGGGGTCAGCTCACCCCTGTGGGATCTGGTCTTCAACACCAGGCCACCGGCGACGGCTGCTGCACAGGAAGGTCGCAGTCGGGCCTGAGCGGTGCCTGAATACTACCTGGTCCCCAAGCGGGCCGCCCGCCGCTGGCCACCCCTGGCGAAAGCCGCCAAGTGGCTGGAGGCACGCCTGTTCAGGGGGCTTTTCTGGCTGATTGACAGACTTTCCCCGGAGCGCGCCAGCGCCTGGGCTGCGGCGCTGTTTGGCGCAATCGGCCCGCTAGGAGCCAAGGCGCGCAAGGCCGACATCAACCTGGGTATAGCCTTCCCCGAACAGCCGGAAAGCTGGCGCAGGGACCAGGTGCGGGGCATCTTCAGGAGCCTGGGCAAATCCGCCGCGGAATTAATCAAACTGGACCAGATCTGGCAAGAGCGGGCGCAGAGACTGGAGTTCGTGGTCGACGAACAGGCCAGGACCCGGCTTGCCCGGGGTGATGCCGCGGTGTTTGTCACTGCGCATACGGGCCCCTGGCAGATCGTCAACCTGATCAGCCTGGAGCTGGGGCTGGATATCAGCACTATCTACGCGCCGGAATCCAATGCGGCGCTGCGGGAGAAAATGCTGGAGCTCAGGGAGAGCTTCGGCGTGAAGCTGATTCCTTCCGATGCGGGCGCCCGGCCTCTGTTGCGAGAGCTTAACGCGGGGCGCTGCATCGGTATGGCCATGGATACCCGTCTCGACAGCGGCCAGTTGCTGCCCTTCTTCGGCCGCGATGCGCTGACCAATACCACGGCTGCGCGGCTGGCGCTGCGAACCGGCGCTGCCCTGCTGCCGATACGCGCACAGCGACTGGGCAAGGCACGCTACCGCGTCACGGTCTATGCCCCGATTGATCCCCCCGAGGCGCTGGACAACGATGCCCAGGCGTTGGCCATGACGACGGAGGTACACCGGCATTTTGAGCAGTGGATTCGCGAACAACCGGATCAGTGGATTTGCCTCAAGCGCCGCTGGCCCAAGGCGCACCGTCTATAGCCGCAGTATGGCCTGGGCCTCAAGCCCTGTGTGAGCGCGCGAGATACTCCCGGGACTGCATTTCCTGCAAACGGCTGCAGGTTCGCTGAAATTCAAACTCCAGTCGCCCGCCACTGTAGAGTTCCAGAATCGGCACCTGGGCTGAAAGAATCAGTTTGACCCCGCGATCATAGAACTCGTCGACAAGATTGATAAAGCGACGGGCCTGGTCGTCCGTGGTCGCGCCCATTGCCGGTACGTTGCCGATCAGCACGGCGTGATAGATGCGCGCGATCTCAATGTAATCATTCTGGCTGCGCGGCCCATCGCACAACTCGGCAAACTCGAACCAGACCACGTCGTCTGCGACCCAGCGAGCCCGGAGGCTGCGCCCGTTGATCTCCAGAACCTGGTCCCGCTGTCCGGCTTCCGGTGCAAGGCTCTGGAAGCTCGCCAGCAGGCTCTCATTTGCCGTGTCATCCAGCGGGTAGTGGTAAAGCTCCGCCTTCTCCAGGGCACGCAGGCGATAGTCGATACCCGCATCGACGTTGAGGACCTCCGTGTGCTGTTTGACCTGCGCGATGGCCGGCAGGAAGCGCTGGCGCTGCAAGCCGTCCTTGTAAAGCTCGTCGGGCACGATATTGGAAGTGGCCACCAGGGTGACGCCACGGGCAAACAGCGCTTCCATCAAACTGCCGAGAATCATGGCATCGGTGATATCAGACACGAAGAATTCATCGAAGCACAGCACCCTGGCCTCTTCCGCCAGCGTATCTGCAATGCTGTTCAGCGGGTTAACCTCACCCTCCCGTAGCGTCAGTTCCGCATGCACACGCTGCATAAACCGGTGGAAGTGAATACGCAGCTTGCGCTCAAAAGGCAGGCAATCGTAAAACGTATCCACCAGATAGGTTTTCCCCCGGCCCACGCCACCCCACAGGTAAAGGCCGCGCACCGGCTCCGGTCGGTCACCCCGCAGGCGTCGCCAGACCCGGGAGAGCATCGGCTGCGACTGCGCCTGCAATTCAGCCTCTACCAGCTTGTGGTAGAGGGCGTCGAGTTTCTCCACGGCGAGTCGTTGCGCGGGGTCTTCCTGGAAATCCGCTCGCTGCAGGTCTTCGTGATAGCGTTCTAGGGGGCTGGCCATGGCCGCGTACTTTAACGACAGGCCTTGAAACTGGCAACGCGCCATACAGGTACAGCCTGTATGGCGTTATAATCAGACCGGATGACAGGCAGCAGGTGGTCCCAGTGTACGAACAGAATGAATTGATAGGTGCCGTCGCCCTCGCGGTGCTGGCAGGTCTGGTTATAGGCGCGTTCCTGAGCCGCCGCTTTTCTGTGGAGGGGCGCAAACAGCGCGAGCTGGAGCGCGACGTCGAGAGGCTCGCGCAGCAACAGAAAGACTACCAGCAGGAGGTTGCCGCACACTTTACCGACACGGCAAAACTGTTGAACAACCTGGCCGAAAGCTATCGCGATGTGCACAACCATCTCGCCAGCGGGGCCAGCCTGCTGTGCCAGGACAGCCCCGCCCCGATTATCCGCGCCATTGCTGACCCGACAATGAAGCAGCCCAGGGACCCGGCCAATGTAATCACGTCCATATCACAGCCACTGGACTACGCGCCGCGAACCTCGCCTGGCGCGTCCGGCGTTCTTAACGAGGAATTCGGGCTGGAGAAGACGCCCATGGGACACGGCGAGGAGCCCGGAGATTTTGTGCACAACCAGCCCAAGGCGGAGCCGGAAGACGGCGACGAGGCCAGCAGGAAAACGCCGGAAACGGCGAGCTAGACCGTCTGCTGACGGCCTAGGCGGGGTTGTCTATATCAATGAAGCGATGTTCGATGCCGAGCTCTGCTGAAATCGCCGCACCCAGGGCCTGGACACCGTAGCGTTCTGTCGCGTGGTGCCCCGCAGCAATAAATTCAATACCTTCTTCCCGCGCCACATGCACTGTCTGCTCTGACACTTCCCCCGTCAGGAACACGTCCGCCCCTGCAGTGACGGCCGCCTCGATGTAGCCCTGGGCGGCTCCAGTGCACCAGGCGATTCGCTGCACACGGCGGTCGGGATCGCCCACGTGCAGTGGCACCCTGCCGAGTCGCTCGCTGATGCGCTGCAGCAGTGCTGACACGGGCTGCGGGGCTTCAAGGTTACCGACATCACCAACCGGGTCATCAGGGCGCAGCCTGCCCTCCGGCTCTATTTCAAGCAGCCGTCCCAGGGTGGCGTTGTTCCCGTATTCAGGATGCGCATCCAGTGGCAGGTGATAGGCGAACAAGCTGACGTCAGCGGCCAGCAACGCAGCCAGCCTGCGCCGCTTCATACCGCTGACCACGGGCGACTCGCCTTTCCAGAAAAACCCGTGGTGCACCAGGATGTCGTCTGCACCCTGCTCCACGGCGGCATCGATAAGCGCCTGGCTGGCCGTCACACCGGAAACCAGCAGGGAGATCGTCTCCCGACCCTCCACCTGCAAACCGTTGGGTGCGTAGTCAGAGAAACTGCCTGGCTGCAAAATGCGATCGAAGGCGGCCTCAAGCTCGCGACGTGCTACTTTCATTTCAGGCTGTGATCTCCCCGTTCAAAGTGTGCGTGTATACTTGCGGGCTTCGTCAAAAAGCACGGTCCCCATGCGAAGCGCGTTACAGTTTATCATCTGGCCTGCCATCGCCGGCGTTCTGGCCGCTATCCTGATTCTGCTGTGGAGCCAGCAGCATCAAGGGTTGCCTGCGGCGGGCAGCCAGGCGCAGCAGGCACACCGGGTGAGCTTTGCCGACGCGGTGCAGCGCGCCATTCCCGCGGTGGTGAACATCTATACCAGCAAGGTGTTGCGGGAACGCCTTCCGCCCGAGCTGGAAGACCCCTATTACCAGCGCTTCCTGCGCCAGAACAACCGGCGCCGGGAACGTATCCAGCGCTCGCTGGGCTCTGGCGTTATTGTATCCGGCCAGGGTTTGATCCTCACCAGCCGCCACATAATCGACGGCGCAGATACCATACTGGTGCGCCTGCACGACGGCAGAACCGCCCTCGCCCAGGTCGTGGGCGCCGATGTGGACACCGACCTCGCTGTGCTGAAGATCGACGTGCCCGACATCCAGGCTATCGCCTTCGGTAACCCGGACCAGGCAAGAGTGGGGGATGTGGTACTGGCCATCGGCAACCCCTACGGCTTTGGCCACTCGGTATCCCAGGGGATTATCTCGGCACTGGGCCGTTACGGTCTGCGGCTCAGCACCTATGAGGACTTTATCCAGACGGATGCCGCCATTAACGAAGGCAATTCAGGCGGCGCGCTGATCGACAGCGAGGGACGCCTGCTCGGCATCAACGCCGCCACATTCTCGCGCAGCCGAGAGTTCACCGGCATAGGGCTGGCAACACCGGTGGACCTCGCGCTGGGTGTCACGGAAGATATCGTTGCCTACGGCAAGGTCATTCGCGGCTGGATGGGTCTGTCAGTACAGACCATTTTCATGACCGGATCTGACAATCCCTCCCTGCTGGTGACCGGCCTGGACCCGCTGGGCCCCGCTGCCCGAAGCGGCGTGCGAGAAGGTGACATCATTACCCATATTGATATGGAGCCGGTGCAGGACGGCCGCAGTACCATGAACCAGATCGCCCTGCTGCGGCCCGGTGATGCGGTTGACCTGACCCTGCGCCGGGGAGACGAAGAGATCCGGCTGAACGTCGTCGTCGGGACCAAACCACAGGCTGGTGGCTGAGCCTGCGCCAGCAGGAACCGCCCCTAATCTTCCAGGCGGTACTCGGCGGACATTGCGTGTGCCTCAAGCGACTCGCCGCGGGCAAGTTCTGCCGCCACCGGTGCCATTTCGGCCACCCCTTCGCGGCTGCACATGATCAGCGAGCTGCGCTTCTGGAAATCGTACACACCCAGGGGTGAGGAGAACCGGGCCGTACCCGATGTGGGTAATACATGGTTAGGACCTGCACAATAATCACCGAACGCCTCCGCGCTGTAGCGACCGAGGAAGATTGCACCGGCGTGGCGAATCTGCTGCGCCAGCGCCTCAGGCTCCTCTACCGACAGCTCCAGGTGTTCGGGCGCAACCTGATTGGAAACGGAAGCCGCCTCCTCAAGATCGCGACATCGTATCAGCGCGCCCCGCCCTTCCAGCGACTGGCGAATAATGTCGGCCCTGGACATGGTTGGCAGCAGGCGCTCCACGGCCGCTTCCACCGCATCGAGAAAGTCTGCGTCGGGGCTCACTAACAGGGATTGCGCATTCTCATCGTGCTCCGCCTGGGAGAACAAATCCATGGCAATCCAGTCCGCCGGAGTTTTTCCATCGCAGATAATAAGAATCTCGGACGGCCCTGCGACCATGTCGATACCCACCTGGCCGAACACGCGCCGCTTCGCCGTCGCCACGTAACGATTGCCGGGACCGACAATCTTGTCCACCCGCGGCACCGTTTCGGTGCCATAGGCCAGCGCCGCCACGGCCTGGGCACCCCCCACGCAAAACAGGCGGTCCACACCCGCCAGGGCCGCTGCAGCCAGTACCATGTCATTCATCTGGCCACGGGGCGTGGGCGTTACCATAATGATCTCGTCCACACCCGCCACCCGCGCCGGCGTCACATTCATCAGAACCGAAGACGGATAGCTGGCCTTGCCGCCAGGCACATATACGCCGACGCGTTCCAGTGGCGTCAGCCGCTGTCCCAGCAGCGAGCCGCTGCCGTCACGATAGTTCCAGGACTCTCCCAGCTGTCGCTGGTGATAATCAGTAATGCGCTGCAGGGCACTCTGGAGTGCCGCACGCTGGGCTTCGGGAATTCGCTGTAATGCCTGCGCGAGCTGCGCTGCATCCAGCTCGAGGTCGGCAACACTCGCCGCATCGACTTCGTCGAACCGACGCGTGTACTCCAGCAACGCAGCATCACCCCGCGCGATAACGTCATCAACGATGTTATCCACTGCCGCTACCAGTTCACGGTCGGTGCCTTCCTGCCAAGCAGTCAGCGCCGCCAACTGCCCGGAAAAGCCCTCGCTACGCGTGTCGAGGCGGCGCATCATGCCGCCACCTCTGCCAACTGGTTGACCACACTGGTAATCGCCGCGTGTTCACGACGCATAGAGGCCTTGTTAACCACCAGACGCGTGCTGATGTCTGCAATCAGTTCACGTGGCTCCAGCCCATTGGCCTTGAGGGTGTTGCCGGTGTCCACGATGTCCACGATCAGGTCGGCAAGGCCCATCATCGGTGCCAACTCCATGGCCCCGTAAAGCTTGATGAAATCTGCATTCATGCCGCGGGCCGCAAAGAACTCGCGACTGGTGCGGGTAAACTTCGTCGCAACGCGCACCCGGCCCTGCCCGGGTTGCCAGCCCGCTGGCGCAGCCGTCATCAGGCGGCAGCGGGCAATGCCAAGATCCAGTGGCTCGTACAGGTCTTCTGCCCCCTCTTCCAGCAGCACGTCCTTGCCGACAACACCGAGGTCTGCAGCCCCGTGGCGCACGTAGGTGGGAACGTCGGTGCCACGTAGTACCAGCAGGCGCACGTCCGGGCGTGTGCAGGCGAAGACCAGCTTGCGACTGGCTGCAATGTCCTCTGCCGGCTCAATGCCCGCACGAGCCAGCAGCGGGAGCGTTTCCTTGAGAATACGCCCCTTGGTCAAGGCCAGGGTCAGCATGTCGTGGCTCCGTGACTCAGGCGGACTGCGCCTGCCACTCGGCGGGCGTGTAGGTGCGAATGTTCACCGCGTGGACACTGCCATCGGCGATATACGGGTTCAGCACCTTGTAAACCGCCTGTTGTTTCTGCACCGGGCGCAGCCCTTCGAACATCTCGCCGATCACCAGGATGTCGTAGTGACTGCCTTCACCGCGCACTGTGACCTCACAGCTTTCCAGTTGCTCATTGAGCACTGCCTGTAGTTCCTGCGGTTGCATGTCTGGCTACCTCGATTACTGTCAAGTGACTGCGCTGAAACGCGCGGGACGGAATTCTAGAAGAATCCTTGTTTGATAGCGAACTCAGGCACCGCCATCGGGCACGGTCCAGGTGTCGATAACCCGGTCGATGTCGCCGTTGGCATCCCGCGCTGCCGCCTGGAACTGGTTGCGATAGATCACACCCAGGTTGATGGTCTCTACAATCAGGTTCCGCAGCTTCCAGCTGCCATCCCGGTCCCGACGCATCTGGTACTCAATCACATACGGCTCGGGCGCATCGCTATAGATCAGCTGCCTGATCTCTGCCTTGTCGCCCAGCTCGGCACCGTTCTCCGGCCTCTGAACTTCGACCCGGCTGCCACCGAAGGCCAACAGGCCTTTGCCATAGGTCCGTACCAGACCTTCCCGCATGACACCTGTAAAGCGCTGTACCTGGTCCCGCAGCGCCGCCTTGCCGGCACTGTCAAGGCTGTTATAGCGCTCTCGACTGGCGTAAGGACCAATCACCGCGCGTGAAAAGTAGCCGAAGTCGACCACGTCATCCAAGACGGCCTGCAACTCGGCGAAATATCGCTCGGGGTCCTTGTCGGCGTAGCTTGTAGCGTTCTCCACCACGGTCATGACGCGGTCCGTTGTATTTTCAACCACATCATAGGCGCTTGGCGCCGCAGCCTGCGCCGCGGCAGTCACGCTCAACATCAGGCCTGCCACAGGCAGCAGCACCCAGCGCAGCATACCGCTGCGGAAAATTTGTGACGGACTGCTTGCGCAGCTGCTCTTTGTGTTTCTCATATAAGCCCTCGCACACGCGGCGTTTGGCGTTGCGTTTTGTGTCATGTCGGGTCGCTCCAGCAAGCTTCCTGCATCGGGTTTAACGGGTCGGACGGCGGGCAGAAACCGCCGGGCAATACCTGTATCAGTGGCGCGCTTGTGCTAGCCTTCGTTGCCAAATTGAGCATCAACAGGTGACCCGGGTGCACGCTGTCAGGACCTGCTCACTATCGTTTCGCAACTCGCCGCTGTCTGGCTCACACTTTTGATGCCATTTTATGGCTTTCGTGCCTTTCACAAGCATGCTGACATACTGATTTCGAAGCCTGGGCACCTGTATATTTTCCCGGATTATGAGACCAAAGCCTCGCACAATCTTGCAACCTGTGGCCCCGCACAACGACCCGATACCCGGATCCCTGACGCCCATGCGATCTGCCTGTCCTGGCCTATCGGCCGCTCCAGTCGTTACATTGTGTCAAGCGGTTCCGAAGGTGTCATCTGATGCCCGCAATCGCCGCATGATACGATCATTCTCATGGCTTGGACTGTTTACCCGCCTGGGAGTTCAGCACCGGGACACGCTCGCTCCCCGGCGGCGCATACTCTAACAGGAATCCCACTCCTATGCTGATTGCCTCTGCCGCCATTCTGGTTGGCTTTATCATCCTCGTCTGGAGTGCCGACCTGTTTGTTGCAGGCGCGGCGGCCATCGCAGAAAACCTGGGGATGTCGCCGATACTGATCGGGTTGACGATCGTTTCCCTGGGCACCTCTGCGCCCGAGGTGCTGGTGAGTATCAACGCTGCGCTCACCGGGGCGGGTGAACTCGCCGTGGGCAATGCCATTGGCTCGAACCTCGCGAATATCGGACTGGTGCTGGGCCTTACCGCCCTGATCGCACCCCTACCTGTACACCGCAATCGCCTGAAACGCGAAATGCCAACCCTGCTGGCTGTTACTATCGGTTGCGGGCTGTTGCTGCTGGATCTGGAGCTAACCCTGCTCGACGGCGTTCTTATGCTGGGGGCACTGGTCTTCATTCTGGCAGAGATGGTGAGTTCCCAGGCCCACGACCCCAACGCGGCGGAAGAAGCCGGCGTCGAGGAGCTGCCGCATATGCCCACTGGCAGGGCCTGGCTGAGTTTTGCTGCCGGCCTGGGCTTTCTCATCCTGAGTTCACGAATCCTGGTGTGGGGTGCGACCAATATTGCCCTGGAGCTGGGGGTCAGCCCGCTGGTGATTGGCCTGACCATCGTGGCGGTGGGTACCAGCCTGCCGGAGCTGGCTGCCTCTCTGGCCAGCGCCATGAAAGGACACGCGGAAATCGCGCTGGGCAACGTCCTGGGCTCCAACCTGTTCAACCTCCTCGGCGTCATGTCACTGCCAGGACTTTTCGAGGCACAGATTCTGGGCGAAGAAGTGCTGAAACGGGATTACGCCTATATGCTGGGCTTGACCCTTGTGCTGGCTGCCGGGCTCTACAGTGTCCTGCTGCGCAAACCCGCACAGGACGGCACACCGGCCGCCTGCGGCGTAGGTCGGGGCGCGGGCGCCCTGTTCCTGTTGCTGTACGCACTGTATTATTACTGGTTATTCCAAACCGCCCGCTGATCCTGTGTCCAGACCTGAAAACCCCGATTACCTCGGCGCCGTCCGGCGCACCATCGAGCTTGAGCGTGACGCCGTGTCAGATTTGCTGGGGCGGGTGGACGACAGCTTCTCCCGGGCCTGCGACATTCTCTTGCATACCCGCGGCAGGGTTGTGGTGACCGGTATGGGAAAATCCGGTCATATCGGCACCAAGATCGCAGCAACCCTGGCCAGCACGGGTACGCCCGCATTCTTCGTGCACCCGGGCGAGGCCAGCCATGGCGACCTGGGCATGATCACCGACCAGGACAGCGTTATTGCGCTGTCCAACAGTGGTTCCACCACCGAAGTCGTTACCCTGCTGCCGCTGCTGAAACGGCTGGCAATCCCGCTGATCACGATGACGGGCAAGCCCGATTCCGTGCTGGCCAGGGCGGCGGACGTGAACCTGCACACCGGCGTCCGGCAAGAGGCCTGCCCGATGGACCTTGCGCCCACCTCAAGCACCACGGTGGCGCTTGTCGCAGGTGATGCGCTGGCCATCGCCTTACTGGAAGCCCGCGGCTTTACCGCCGAGGACTATGCGTTCTCCCATCCGGGCGGAGCGCTGGGGCGCAAACTGCTGCTCAAGGTTGACGATATTATGCACGGGGGCGATGGACTACCCGGGGTCGGCCTCGGCACCACCGTGGACACAGCCCTGATGGAGATCAGTACCAAGGGGCTGGGTATGACGACTGTTCTCGACAACGATGGCCGCCTGGCCGGCGTGTTTACCGATGGCGACCTGCGCCGGGCCCTGGACCGGAAGATCGACATTCACCGCACACCTATCGCCGAGGTTATGTCCCGCAACCCCGTCACCATTGACAGGGAAATCCTCGCGGCCGAGGCACTGCACATCATGGAGGAACACGCCATAACCGGGCTGGTTGCTGTAGACGGGGAACAACGACCCACAGGCGTCGTCAAACTTCAGGACATACTCAAGGCAGGGGTGGTGTGAACAGTACCGCGCACAAGGCAAGCAAGATCAGGCTGCTGGTGCTGGACGTAGACGGCGTGCTCAGCGACGGCGCACTCTTCTACGGTAGTGGCGGCGAGGAACTCAAAGCCTTTTATACGCCTGACGGCCTCGGCATCAAACTGCTGCAATCCAGCGGCGTCGACGTGGCGATCATTACCGGCCGGCGCTCGGATATTGTTATGCGAAGAGCCAACGAACTGGGTATAAGCCGCGTTGTGCAGGGGCGGGATGACAAGCTGGTGGCACTCAAAGAGTTGCTGCAGGAATACGACCTGCCGCTGGAATGCGTTGCCTACATGGGCGATGACCTGCCGGACCTTTCGGCCATTGAGGCCTGCGGCCTGGGCATGACGGTTGCGGACGGCGACGCCTATGTTGCGACCCGGGCGGACTGGCGCAGCAGCCGCCCCGGCGGCCGCGGAGCAGTGCGTGAAGCCTGCGAAATGATCCTCAGCGCCCAGGGCCGGCTGGAAGAAGTCCGGGCGGCGTTTGCGGCGACCGCCGGAGCATGAAAAGGCCAGGGAACGTTCCTGTGCGACGCGCGCCCGGGAGCAGGCGGCCTGGCCTGCCAGGCATCGCTGCAGGCCTGGCCCTGGCACTGTGCCTTCCCGCCAGCCCGGCATTCTCCCTTGAAGGCGATACAGAGCAACCCATACACATCACCACCGATGAAGCGCTGCGGGATGAGAAATCCGGACGCACGGTCTATCAAGGCAACGTCGAGCTGGTTCAGGGCACGATCCGCATCCGTGCAGACAAGATTACCTTTTACAGCGAGAACATCGAGGCAGACCGCATCGTCGCAGAGGGCAACCCTGCTCGAATGCAGCAGCAGCCGGAACCGGATAGCCCACTGATGCACGCGCGGGGCAAGGTCATAGAGTACTTCCGCAGCGAGGAACGCATTGAAGTACGTCAGAACGCTGAAGTGGAGCAGGACGGGTCCACCGTACGCGGTGACAAGATTGATTACTTCATCAACGAGCAGTTGGTCAAGGCTGCAGCAGACACGGCCGAACCGAACAGTCGCGTGAAGGTGGTCATCCCGCCGCACCGCCTGAAGAGTGAGGAAGCGGAGCAGCCCGCCAGCAGCCCGGAAGCAGATACCTCGGTGGTACCGGAACAGGCCACGACCACGGATACCGTATCCGGTGATGCCGGGCCGGCTGCAGCAGAAGGTGACAGCGCCGCACCGCCGCCGCTAACCCCGGGTCCGGCGCCGGACGCTGCAACTGACACCACACCCGAAGCAACTCCCTGACAATGGCTTTGCTCAGCGCCAGTAATCTCGCCAAGAGTTACCGCGGTCGCAGCGTGGTGCAGGATGTTTCCCTGCAGGTTGAGAGCGGCCAGATCGTCGGGTTGCTGGGTCCCAACGGCGCCGGTAAAACCACCTGTTTCTACATGATTGTCGGGATTATCAGCCCTGACCGCGGATTGATCAGCATAGATGGACAGGATTTGACCTTGCTGCCCATGCACGGCAGGGCGCGGCGAGGTATCGGTTACCTGCCACAGGAGGCATCCATCTTCCGCAAGCTGTCGGTGGCAGACAACCTGATGGCCATTCTGGAGCAGCGCGCCGACCTGAAACGCGCCCAGCGCCGCCAGAAAATGGAGGAACTGCTTGAGGAGTTCCACATTACCCACATTCGGGACAGTGCCGGCATGGC
Source organism: Halieaceae bacterium (assembly GCA_036353375.1). Lineage (GTDB taxonomy): Bacteria > Pseudomonadota > Gammaproteobacteria > Pseudomonadales > Halieaceae > JANQIO01. The sequence goes on from JAZBPS010000391.1 coordinate 26,764, forward strand.
GCTGTCCGGTGGCGAGCGGCGGCGCGTGGAAATTGCGCGCGCCCTGGCGACAGACCCGGATTTTATCCTGCTGGACGAGCCCTTCGCTGGCGTCGATCCCATATCGGTGAATGACATCAAGCAGATCATCAACCATCTCAAGGAGCGCGGTATTGGCGTGCTCATTACCGATCACAATGTGCGTGACACACTGGATATCTGCGAGAAAGCCTACATTGTCGGCGAGGGCCACATCATTGCAGCGGGTTCAGCCGATGACATCCTGGCGGACAGCCAGGTGCGCAAGGTCTATCTGGGCGAGGAATTCCGCCTCTGACAGGGCGCGATTCCCGACGCAACCCCGGCCTGAAACGCAAGCACCCGCTCCCCCCTCGCCGCACTCGCTTGACCTGCCTCACTACTCCGCAGCTTCCCTGCCCGCGAGGGAATTGTTTATGCTAATTTCATGCCAATCTTGCACCATACTGGGGCGGAAGTTACACTCGAGGCCTATTTGAGCGGCCTCCGCGAGGGCCATGAAACAGTCCCTACAACTCAAGCTTGGCCAGCAGTTGGTGATGACGCCCCAACTGCAGCAGGCGATCAAACTGCTCCAGCTTTCGACGCTGGACCTGCAGCAGGAAATCCAGGAAGCCCTGGACACCAACCCTATGCTGGAGGTGGAAGAGCTTGCCGAAGATGCAGGCCCGGACAGCAGCGAAGGCACTGACGCATCGGACAGCGCGGGGCTTGACGGCAGATCCCTGAACGACACTGCGGACGGCGGCAACGAGAACGCCGAATTCGAACCCGCAGACGCAGGTGCCGACGCTTTCAGCGACGCCATTCCCGATGAACTGCCCGTCGACAGCCAATGGGATGATGTCTATACATCGGGCAGCACCCCTGCCGCTGGTGGCAGCGATGCGGATTACGACCTGGACAGTCGCAACAGTGCCGGCGAAACACTCAGCGACCACCTGCTATGGCAGCTCAACCTCACGCGCTTCTCCGACAAGGACCGGGTAATAGCCCTGGCCATCATTGACGCCACCGACGACAACGGCCGCCTCACCGCGAGCCTGGAAGAAATCTGGGAGCCGCTGGCGGAGGAACTTGAGGTAGAACTGGACGAGGCGCTGGCCGTACTGCACCGTTTGCAGCAGTTTGATCCGCCGGGGGTGTGCACCCACGATCTGCAGGAGTGCCTGTTGGTGCAACTGCAGCAACTTCCCGCGGATACACCCTATCTCCCGGAGGCGAAGCTGGTTATCAACCGCTATATCAACCTGTTGGGCAACCGTGACTATGCCCAGTTGATGCGACGCAGCAAGATCCGTGAACCCGAGCTTCGCTCGGTGCTCGCACTGATTCAGTCCCTTAACCCAACCCCCGGGCAGAGCGTGGGCGAAGACAGGACCGAATACGTGGTTCCCGATGTGTTCGTCAAAAAGAAGAACGGTAGCTGGGCGGTGGAACTCAACCCCGATATTGCCCCCAGGTTGCGCATCAACGAGGGCTATGCAGGTCTGGTGAAACGGGCGGATAACAGCGCCGACAATACCTATATGCGCGACAGCCTGCAGGAGGCGCGCTGGTTCCTGAAAAGCCTGCAAAGCCGCAACGAGACACTGATGAAAGTGGCGAGCTGTATCGTGGAACACCAGCGCGGCTTCCTGGAGTACGGCGAAGAGGCCATGAAACCCCTGGTGCTGCACGATATTGCCGAGGCGGTGGAGATGCATGAATCGACTATTTCTCGCGTCACCACGCAAAAGTACATGCACACGCCCCGGGGTATCTTCGAGCTCAAATACTTTTTTTCCAGCCACGTCAGCACCGCAGCGGGGGGCGAATGCTCTTCCACCGCCATCCGCGCACTGATCCGGAAACTGATTGCGGCAGAAAACCCCCGCAAACCACTGAGCGACAGCAAAATTACCACCTTGCTGGAGGAACAGGGCATCAAGGTTGCCCGGCGCACCATCGCCAAGTACCGGGAGGCCCTGGTCATACCACCCTCCAATGAACGCAAGCGACTGGTGTGAGGAAACCCGACTTACACACTATCGCTGGTCTAGACTTACAAGCACAGCCCGCAGCAGGCTTCAGCGAACCGAACGCCTGCAACTGATAACAGGAGCGACATATGGAAATCACAATCAGCGGCCATCATGTAGACGTCACGCCCGCACTGCACGACTACGTCGTCACCAAATTTGAAAGGCTGGAGCGACATTTCGACCAGATAACCAATACCGATGTGACCCTGATTGTGGAAAAAATGGTGCAGAAAGCCGAGGCCCGGGTGCATGTCTCCGGGGCGGACCTGTTCGCCAACGCGGAATCCGAGGATATGTACGCTGCCATCGACCAGCTTGCAGACAAGCTGGACCGCCAGCTTATCAAGCACAAGGAAAAGAGCCGCGGCCACTGATGTTTCAACTTGCGCAGTTGCTGAAACCGGAGCTGACATTCTGCGCCGTCGCCGGCGTCAGCAAAAAACGGGCAATCGAAGATGCCAGCCGGCTGATCTGCTCTGAGGTACCCACGCTTGACGAGAATGATCTCTACAGCAACCTGCTTGCCCGGGAAAAACTGGGCAGCACGGCGCTGGGGGATGGTATCGCCATTCCCCATTGCCGGTTGAGCGGGTGTGAACAGCCGATTGTCGCCCTCATGACGCTGGCCGACCCCGTGGACTTTGACGCCTCCGATGGGCAGGCTGTGGACATATTGTTCCTGCTGATGGTGCCCGAGGAGGCCACCGAGGAGCACCTGGAACTGCTGGCGGGTCTCGCTGGCCTGCTGAACCAGCCCGGATTTCGTCGCAGCCTCAGGGAGGCCGACACCGCCCGGCAGCTGCATCACAACGCCGTCAGCTACCAGCTCTGACCGAACGTGCGCCTGATTGTTATCAGTGGCCGTTCCGGATCGGGCAAGAGCACCGCCCTGCACCAGCTCGAGGACGAGGGCTTTTACTGCATCGATAACCTGCCCGCCACCCTGCTACCGGCGCTGGTGGAGCGCGCCCTTGGCGGGGCCTTTGCCGGGAACGGTCTTGCAGTCTGTATTGATGCCCGCAACGCGCACGCCGACCTGGCCCATTTCTCCAACCTGCTGTCAGAGCTGCCGGCGGCTGTGACGGTCGATATCCTGTACCTGGATGCCGACGACGCCAGCCTCATCAAACGCTTTAGCGAGACCCGCAGGCGCCATCCCCTCACCACAGAAACTGTGCCACTGGCCGACGCCATAGCGCTGGAGCGTGAGATTCTCTCGTCCATTGCCAGCAGCGCTTCGCTGGTGGTCGACACCAGCCAGATGACCGTGCATGAACTGCGGGCGGCCGTGCGAGAGCGTTTGATCGGCTCGCAAACCGGAGATATCTCCATTCTCATCCAATCCTTTGGCTTCAAGCGTGGCCTGCCCGCCGATGCCGATCTGGTGTTCGACGTGAGAATGCTGCCCAACCCCCACTGGCAAAAAGACCTGCGTCTCAAAACGGGCCGCGATCCCGAGGTTGCCGCGTTCCTGCAGCAGCAGGCGGACGCCCAGGCACTATTTGACGACATCTGCGGGCTGTTGGAGCGCTGGCTGCCCCGCTATCGCGACAGCAATCGCAGCTACGTAACCGTCGCCCTGGGGTGTACCGGCGGCCAGCACCGTTCGGTGTATATGGCCGAGCGGCTGTACAGCCACTTCCGCGGGCAATATGACGAAATAAACCTTCGCCACCGGGAGTTGCAAAGCGGCCGCTGAGCCGCCACGTGCTTCCAGCCCGCCCGGGGCGTACAATATTGCTTTCCGCGCGCAGTCCCTGAACCAGGAAACGCGATCATGCTTCGCCAGGAGATAACAATAATCAACAAACTGGGCTTGCACGCTCGCGCCGCAGCCAAGTTCGTCAATTGTGCGGCCGCCTTTGCCAGCAGCGTCAAGGTGGGGCCGCCGGACGGCATGGTGGATGGTAAAAGCATCATGTCTGTCATGATGCTGGCGGCCTCCCAGGGTACCGTTCTCCAGCTCGAGGTAGCGGGCCGTGACGAGGACGACGCTCTGGCCGCACTGGTGGCCCTGGTGGAGAACTATTTCGACGAGGGCGAGTAAACGTGACGTCCGCCCCTGCCTCTGAAACCAACCGCACCCAGGATCAGCTCGACGCGCTGACGCGTGGGCTTGAGAGCGGCACCTTCGTCAACGTGCGACACATGCTGAACGCATTGTCTCCCGTGGATATCGCCCGCTTGCTGGAATCCTCGCCACCACCCACCCGGGCGGTGCTCTGGCAGCTGGTTGACGACGATGTCGAGGGCGAGGTGCTACAGGAACTGGGAGACGAGATTCAGTCCCAGTTCCTCAAGGCCATGGAGGCTGAGGAGGTTGCCGCCCTCACCGAAGGTCTCGAAGCGGACGATATGGCTGACATCCTGCGGCGGCTGCCTGAAAAGCTGCTGCCACAGGTACTGGAGGCCATGGACCATCAGGACCGGGCGCGGGTCGAACAGGTACTGGAGTACCCGGAAAACACCGCCGGCGGCCTGATGAATACCGATACCATCACGGTTCGGGCGAAGCACACCGCAGACGTTGTCCTACGTTACCTGCGGCGACACCGGGAACTTCCCGCCATGACCGACAGCCTGATCGTGGTCAACCGCGCCGATCGCTTTCTCGGCGTGCTTCCCCTGCGCGCCCTGCTGGTAGCAGATCCTGCCGCCACCGTCCGGGAGATGATGGAAACGGACGTCACCGCCATCCCTGCCGATACCGAAGCCCAGGAAGTCAGCCAGCTGTTCCAGCGCAACGGCTGGGTGTCAGCCCCCGTTATTGATGAGGCCGGTCGCTTGCTGGGCCGCATCACCATTGACGACGTGGTTTATGTGATCCGGGAGGAAGCGGACCACTCACTGATGAGCATGGCCGGCCTCGACGAGGATGAGGACACCTTCGCACCGGTATTACGGACAACGCCGCGCCGCGCACTCTGGCTGGGTATCAACCTGCTGACCGCGTTCATAGCGTCTGCCGTGATAAACCTGTTCCAGGGCACCATCGACAAGGTTGTGGCCCTTGCAGTCCTGATGCCGGTGGTTGCCAGCATGGGCGGCATCGCCGGTACCCAGACGCTGACGGTGATGATTCGCGGTATCGCACTGGGGCAGATCGGACTGAGCAATCGCGGCTGGCTGGTTAACCGTGAGCTGATGGTGGGCCTGCTCAACGGTGTGTTGTGGTCTGCCGTGGTGGCCGCGGTCGCGTCACTGTGGTTTGAGGATTGGAAAATCGGGGCCATCATTGCCGTTGCCATGGTCATCAACCTGGTCACAGCCGGTGTGGCGGGAACGCTGATTCCGCTGGCGATGAAACACTACGAGATCGACCCGGCGCTGGCCGGTGGCGTGGTTCTGACCACCGTGACCGATGTCGTCGGCTTCATGTCCTTTCTGGGACTCGCCACCCTGGTCTACGGGTAGCCGGCGCATGGCAGGAAGACGCAGGCCTGGGCAAGATGACACGCTTTATACAACGGAGCCGGACGCCGAGGACGCGGCGCCCAGCAAAAGCGCTCGCAAACGACAGATGACCGCCCTGCAGGACCTGGGCGAGACACTGGTGGGCCTCAGCGATGGCGAGCTTGCGAAAATCCCCATCGACGACACCCGGCTGCTGGAGGTCATAGAGCAGGCGCGCAATATTCGCAGCCACTCCGCCAAACGGCGTCACCTGCAGTACCTTGGCAAGCTGATGCGCGCCGTGGACCCGCAACCCATTGAAGCAGCGCTGGCTTCACTGCACCAGAGTCGGCGGGCTGAAGCCGACGCGTTCAAAGCACTTGAGGGCTGGCGCGATCGCCTGCTGCAGGAAGGCGATACGGCTGTGGAAGCCCTTATGGCGCACTTTCCCCACGCCGACCGGCAACAGCTTCGACAGTTGCTGCGTCAGCACCAGCGGGAGCAGGCGCGCGCGCAAGCTCCGGCAGCGGCCCGCAAACTGTTCCGCTACCTGCGCGAACTGGCGGAGGCGGCAGAAGACTAGCCCGGGGGCGCGTCTGCCGAGCCGGCGTTTTCAGCATCCGCCGGGGTCTTGCTGGATTCAGCAGCATCAGGCTGGGCCGCACCAGGCTGGGCCGCACCAGGCTGGGCCGGCTGCCCCGGTTTGTTATCGAAAATTCGCTCGAAGCTGACCTCCGGGTCCGACCAGCTGCCATCAACACGGTAAACCGCGCTGGAGAAGCGGTCCATCTGGTCGTCAAACAGTTTGCTGATCACGTATACCCCCGCGGCGGCCGGCAGGCCGCTCACCAGCGCGAACAGCCAGGGCAGGTTACTGGCAATGGGCAGGGTCGCCACCAGCTCGCCGTCCACAGTGCGCGAAGCTGTTTCTGCCATGCCTGCAAATTGCAGCCGGCTACTGCGCGAGCGCACATCAATATCGGGAACCTCGATATGCCCCTGCTGGAAACTGAGTTCGCCCTCCAGCGTGTCAAAAGGCACACCCGACTTGTACACGTTGCTGAGATCGAGGCTCAGCCTGCGCACGACCTCGGTGAGGTTGAGAATACCCACCACCCGGAGGGTTCCCTCCGTAGCCCCTGATGTCTTCAGGAAGCGACCGTCAGTCGCCTCAAACGACATCCGGCCGTCGACGCTGGAAAGATCAAAGC
>JAZBPS010000392.1:0-14668 GCA_036353375.1 Halieaceae bacterium
CTGATGTTCATGGTTGCGGGCATCTATTTCATGAAAGAGCTGCTGCTGTTCGTGTTCACCAAGATTCTGCTGCGGGTGCGCTCCAAGAAGATGCTGTCACTGCTGTTCTGCTCGGTAGCGGCCCTGCTATCCGCATTTCTGGATGCCCTGACGGTGACGGCCGTGCTGATCAGTGTGAGCGTGGGCTTTTACTCGGTTTACCATAAGGTGGCCTCCGGTAAGTCCATTACCCACGATGACCATGACCATTCCGGCGACGACCTGGTCGTGGACCTGCACCGCGAGGATCTCGACGCCTTCCGTGGCTTTCTGCGCTCACTGATCATGCACGGCGCTGTGGGTACAGCCCTGGGTGGTGTATGCACGCTGGTGGGGGAACCGCAGAACCTGCTTATCGCCACCATTGCCGGCTGGGACTTTGTAACCTTTGTGAAGCTGATGGCGCCTATCACCATGCCGACCCTCGCCGCGGGCCTGACCACCTGCTACCTGCTGGAGGTCACCGGCAAATTTGGTTACGGGGATGAACTGCCCGAGCCGGTGCGCGAAGTGCTGGAGGAATACCAGAGCCATCTTGAGAAGGATCGCACCTCACTGGATACGGCGCGGCTGGTCGTACAGGGAATCGTTGCCGTAATACTGGTGCTTGGCCTCGCCATGCACTGGGCTGCTGTGGGCCTGATTGGCCTGATGGTTATTGTGCTGCTCACGGCCTTCAATGGCATCATTGAGGAACACCAGCTCGGACACGCCTTCGAGGAAGCCCTGCCCTTCACCGCCCTGTTGGTGGTGTTCTTCGCGATCGTGGGCGTAATCCACGAGCAACACCTGTTCACCCCGGTTATCGAGTACGTGCTTGGGCTGGACAGCAGCCTGCGCACGTCGGCCTTCTTCCTCGCCAATGGTGTACTGTCCATGATCAGTGACAACGTGTTTGTAGCGACGGTTTACATCACCGACGTCAAGGCCGCCCTGGATGCCGGCAACATCACGCGGGATGAATTTGATCGCCTGGCCATCGCCATCAACACGGGCACCAACCTCCCCAGCGTGGCGACACCCAACGGGCAGGCGGCGTTCCTGTTCCTGCTGACATCGGCGCTGGCGCCGCTGATCCGGCTGTCTTACGGGCGCATGGTCATCATGGCCCTGCCCTACACTATCGTGCTGACGGCCGTCGGCCTTAGCATGGTGGTGATCAACCTGTGAAGTAAGGCGGCGTCGTGGAACAGGCGGCGCAGCCCTCTTTAATCGAGTCCGAGCTCCTGCCAGAGCGTGGTGCCGGCGGCTTCCTGGCTGATTTTCTCCAGTGCCGCCCGGTGCGCGTCACGCTCCGCATCGCTGGCGCGTAGCACCGCCATCGGCTTGCGATCCGTCGGCAGCCGAAACTGCCCGGTTTGTGTAGCGCGGCTGTCACCGTCACTGTCGTTACTACCCAGCGTCAAGGTGGTTTGACCACCGGTCATGCACAGGTAGACATCGGCGAGGATTTCGGCATCCAGCAAGGCGCCGTGGAGATCTCGCTGTGAATTGTCGACCATATAGCGTGCGCACAGCGCATCCAGGTTGTTGCGCTGGCCGGGGTGCTTCTTCCTCGCCATCACCAGCGTGTCGACGATGCTGCAACGCGATTCAAGCAGGCCCGCGTTGCCAGGGAGTCGCTCCAGCTCGCTGTTGATGAAACCCACGTCGAAAGGTGCGTTGTGGATAATGAGTTCCGCACCGTCGATAAAGGCAAGGAAATCCTCGGCGACATGCTCGAAAAGAGGTTTGTCTGCGAGGAATTCGTTGGTAATCCCGTGCACCTCGATGGCGCCCTGGTCGATCTCGCGCTTCGGATTGATGTACTGGTGATAGTGCTGACCGGTGAGGCGCCGGTTGACCAACTCGACGCAGCCGATTTCGATGATGCGGTGGCCCTGGCTGGTTTCCAGTCCGGTGGTTTCCGTATCCAGTACGATTTGTCTCATAGGACTATGATTCCCTCTGTGATTGCCTGCCGGTGTTGCAACACCCGCGACAGCCTGCGCTTCACAGCGTCACCAGGCTTTATTGCTCGTCGATGCCGCGGTTGGCCAGCATGTCCGCCAGTTCATTCTCCCGGTGACCGCTGTGTCCTTTCACCCAGCGCCAGGTCACGTCGTGACGGCAGTTCTCTGCGTCCAGTTTCTGCCACAGGTCGACATTCTTGACGGGCTTTTTTGCAGCGGTTTTCCAGCCTCGAGCCTTCCAGTTTGCGAGCCACTCGGTGATGCCCCGGCGCACGTACTCGGAGTCGGTGGTGACAATCACGCGGCAGGGTTCCTTCAAGGCCTGCAGGGCCTCGATTGCCGCCGTAAGCTCCATGCGGTTGTTGGTTGTATTCGCTTCGCCGCCCCACAACTCACGCTCCTGCTCGCGAAATCGCAGCAGCACACCCCATCCGCCTGGCCCGGGGTTGCCGCGACAGGCGCCGTCGGTGAATGCCTCTACCTGCTTCACGGCGCAGGCCGATTCTTGCGCGAGCCGGCGGCAGACTGTGGCACGGCAAGCCCGATCAGGCGGCCACCCATCTGCGGTCGCCAGCGCATTCTCATCGGCGTCAGAGTGGATACGCGCTTCTGGGCGTTGATGGTGTACACGCCACCGGCCGGCAGGTTGTAGCGCATGGCCAGTCCGTCCAGATAGCTGAGCCCGCGAAATAGGCGACCCCGGCCCGCTGGCGGTGTCACCAGCGCGTGCTGCACCGGCTCAACCTCTGCGCCCAGCAGGTTGAGCCAGTCCTTGAGCCGGTGTGCGGTCAGCTGCCTGGCGGCGGACCAAAGCCTGTCAGGCAGCAGGCGATTCAACTGCAGCGCCATTCCGAACAGCGACAGCGGATTGAAGGCGACGATTACAATGCGCCCTTGCGGGGCGACAACCCGGTGCACTTCTCGCAACAATGCGTGCGGGCGCTCGGCGAATTCCAGCGCGTGGTGAATGATGACAACATCGATACTCTCGCTGGCGAAAGGCAGGTAGTCGGCTTCACTGACAAGGCCGACCTTGCCACCGGCCGTGGGTGAGGCATAAATCTTGTGGCTGAGTTGGCTGCCCTCTGCCAGACTGTGGTCACGAACAACGCCGATCTGCAGCTGGTGATAGCCGTAAATACCATCCAGTTGTTGCCGCAACATCCTTTTTTCCAGTTCAAACAGATAGCGGCCCCTGGGGCTGGCGTACCAGCTTTCCAGTCGGGTGCAAATCTCGTTAAACTCCAAGGGCATATCGCGATGGTAGCGCAATAATGTTGAACGTCACACCAATCCCCGCCTTCAGCGACAACTACATATGGTGTATGCAGCGTGACGGGGAGAAGCAGGCTGTCGTGGTTGACCCCGGCGACGGCCAGGCCGTGCTTGATGCCCTGGCGGCGCGCGGCCTCACCCTGGCAGGGATTATCATCACCCACCACCACTTTGACCACACCGGCGGTATCGATACCTTGCTGGGGAATGGCGCGGTACCCGTGTACGGACCGCAAAACCCGGATATCCCGCAAATAGGCCACCGGCTGAGCCACGGTGACCAGGTGGATATTCTGGGCGCCTGCTGGGACGTGCTGGAGGTTCCGGGGCACACGCTGGACCACATCGCCTTTTTCCACCGGCCAGAAGACGCCGACCCCTTGCTGTTCTGCGGCGACACCCTGTTCGCGGGCGGCTGCGGTCGGGTGTTTGAAGGCGACCCGGGCATGATGCTGGCGTCGCTTGACCGCCTGGCAGCGCTGCCCGACAACACCCGGGTTTTCTGTGCCCACGAGTACACCCTCGCAAACCTGCGTTTTGCGGCAGCGGTGGAGCCGGACAACACCGCGTTACAGGCGCGCATCCAGGACGACCAATCGCGCCGGGACCGGGGCGAGCCCACGGTGCCTTCCACGCTCGCCCTGGAGCGCCGGACCAACCCCTTTTTGCGCTGCCGTGAGCCCGCCGTTGCAGAGCGCATGGCCGCGCGCAACGCGATCGATGCAAGCGATGCGACAGCGGTGTTTGCCGCTGTACGAGGCTGGAAAGATGAATTCTAGAAAGTCATATCTTTCAATAGTTTGAAATACATTATTCGCAATATTTCGAGATACGCTGCGAGCTCGCTGTTCGCCTGCCTGTGCCTGCTAACGGGACCGGTTGTGGCGAGTTCAACACTGCCGTCACAGTGGCACCAGGACTGGTCTGACGTGGTTGTTGGGCGGGACCTGTGGGCGCGGGTTCGCAGCGGTTTCCAATTGGCGCCGGCGAACAATGCACGGGTCGAGGCAGAGCGGCGCTGGTATGTCAGCCACCCTGCCTATCTGCAGCGCGTTACCGAGCGATCAACGCCGTACCTTCACCACGTGGTGGAGCAGGTGCAAAGGCGCGGTATGCCAATGGAATTCGCCCTGCTGCCTATTCTCGAAAGCGCCTACGACCCGTTCGCCTATTCCCATGGGCGCGCCGCTGGTTTGTGGCAGATTATTCCCGGCACTGGCCGGGATCTCGGCCTGGCCCAGGATTGGTGGCAAGACGGTCGGCGCGATCTGCGCGCATCGACCTCCGCTGCGCTGGAGTACTTGACGAGAATGGCGCGGCGATTTGATGGCGACTGGTTGAAGGCTCTCGCCGCATACAACGCAGGACCGGGCAGGATCGCGGCTGCCGAGCGTCGCAATAGGCGACTTGGCCGGGGCACCTCGTTCTGGGAGCTGGAGCTGCCGCTGGAAACGCGCAACTACGTTCCGCGATTGCTGGCGCTGGCGAGTCTGGTGGAAAGTCCTGAGCGATACGGACAAACCCTGACGCCCGTGCGCGACCAGCCCTATTTCGCTGTTGTAGACACCGGTGGCCAGATTGATCTCGCGCAGGCCGCCACGCTGGCGGGTGTGGATATGGAGACGCTGTATCGCCTCAACCCCGGGCTGAATCGCTGGGCTACGCCCCCCGCGGGCCCCCATCAGTTGCTATTGCCCCGCGCGCAGGCCAAAGCCTTCAGCAGCCGTCTTGCCGAGGTGGATCAGGGCCAACGCCTGCAGTGGGTTCGCTACACTGTCCGCCGTGGCGATGCGCTGAGTCGCATCGCGCAGCGCTACAACACAGAAGCGCAGGTTATTGCCGAGGTTAATAATCTCCGCGGCACCCGTATTATCGCCGGCGACAGCCTGATGATTCCCGTGGCCAGTGCGCCGCCGTCACGCTATGCACTGAGTGAAGAGCAGCGCCTGGCGAAAAGCCAGGATGGGGGCCAGGGTTACCGGGTTGACTATATCGTCAAGCCCGGTGACAGCTTCTGGAAGATCGCGCGTGATTACGGCGTGGGCACACGTCAAGTGGCCGAGTGGAACAATATGGCAGTGCGAGACCCGCTCTTGCCGGGCCAGTCCCTGGTCATCTGGTCAAAACAACCGATCTCCGAGGGCACCCTCACGCAGGTGAATTTCGCCCTTCCCCAACGCGAACCCATGGTTCGCAAAGTGACCTACCGCGTCCGCAGTGGCGATTCACTGGCACGGATAGCCAGCCGGTTCAACGTCAGTACGCAGGATATCCTTCAGTGGAACGCATCCTTGCGGGATGTGAAATATATCCACCCGGGACAGCGCGTGACCCTTTACATTGACGTCAGGGAGAGCTGAGCAGCAGGTCTGCCAGCTTCGGCACCAGCTCCGTGGCCCTGCCCCGCCAGTGATGGTGGAAACGTGAGCTCGCCTCTGTGGGTTCCGGGTTGATCTCCAGCGTCGTGGCACCTGCCTCCCGGGCAAGCGCCACAAAGCCTGCCGCCGGATACACAGTGCTGGACGTTCCAATCGCAACAAAAAGATCACAGTGGGCCAGCAGTGCGGTGATCTCGTCCATAAACAGCGGTACTTCCCCGAACCAGACCACGTGGGGGCGCAAGGAGCCGGCAACGCCACAGCAGCTGCAACAGTGCTCGCTATCGAAGTACACCGGCGCGTCCAGCACGCTGCCGCTGCGCTGGCAGCGCATCTTGTCCAGCTCTCCATGCATGCTGTAAACCCGCGTCGACCCCGCCCTGCGATGCAGGTTATCTACATTCTGGGTCACCAGCGCAAAACCACCCTGCCAGCGCCGTTCCATCTCGGCGAGCGCACGATGTGCGGCGTTGGGCTCTGCTTCGGCGAGCTGTGCCCGCCTGGCATTGTAAAAGCGATAGACCATAGCGGGGTCGGCGGCAAAGGCCTCAGGTGTAGCGACCTCCTCGACCCTGTGTTGCTCCCACAGTCCGCCGGCGCCGCGGAAGGTGCCGAGGCCCGATTCCGCGGAGATGCCCGCGCCGGTGAGGACCACTATGTTGTGCCAGTGTTCGGTTTTAAGCCCGTTCATTTGAGAGGACTGTCGTCAGGATTGAGTACGTAGTCGGCACTGGGTACATTGCCGTCTGGTTTCCGGACTGTCCAGCAAGGCCCGTGTATGAAGTTTGTATTGTCGACATCATTTTCCAGTGTTTCACACCTTACCCGCATTGCCCCCGTGGCAGACCAGTGCGGCTGGGAGGCGATGTCTTTTTCCGATCACCTGGTACACCCGGAATCAATATCCACGCCCTACCCCTATACCGACGACGGCAGTCGGCGCTGGCCCGCCTTCACCGACTGGCCTGACCCCTGGGTCACCATAGGGGCACTTGCCGCCATCACCGAGCGTTTGAAGTTCACGAACAATATCTACGTACTGCCCATGCGGCACCCGTTCATGGTGGCGAAAGCCATCAGTACTGCCGCTGTGATATCCAACAATCGGGTAATACCCGCCTTCGGCGTGGGCTGGTCTGCCGACGAGTTCGGCCTGGTAGGCGAGGATTTCAAAACCAGGGGCAAGCGCACTAACGAGATACTGGAGATCCTGCGGCTGCTGTGGAGTGGCGAATGGGTGGAGTACCACGGGGAGTTCTATGACTTTCCCCGTCTCGAGATGAACCCCCCGCCACCGGGTTACGTGCCCTTCTGGATCGGTGGAATCTCGGATGCTGCAATGCGGCGGGCGGCCCGACTGGCCGACGGCTGGGTGACTGACCTGCAAACCAGCGAAGAGATCAGCACCAGCATACAGCGCATTATGCAATGGCGGGAGGAATATGGTCGCGAGGGTGATTTTTCCGTGATGGCAACACCGTCAGACGCCTGGGACATAGATGGTTACAAACGCCTCGAAGACGCCGGTGTCACCCACATCCTGACCATGCCCTGGGCGTTCTACCACGGCGAAACCGAGGTCCTCGACGAAAAACTGGATGGTATCCGCCGCTTTGCCGAGGACATCATCGAGCCTATGAACGCCGACCGCTAGGCCTTACAGCCACTCCACCAGCAGCTGGCCCTGCTCTGCCGCTTGCCGCGCCAGCTCCTGGGCTCGCTCCCCGAACTTCATCTCCACTTGTTCCCGGCGGATCTTCAGGGTCGGGGTGAGCATTGCATTTTCGATGCTCCAGGGATCGGTGCTGATGATCACTGCGCCCAGCCTGGCATGTTTGTCGACCACGTCGTTGACCTGTTTTGCCAACGTCATCAGGTCCGCCTCAATGGCGTCGCGCTCGGCCTGTTGGGCGAAACCGTTGAGCACGCACACCATGACGGTTTTTGAGTAGCCCCGCCCGAGCAGGCAGATCTGGTCGGTGTGGGGATTGCGGGAAAATTCGTTCTCAATGGGCGTCGGCGCCACAAACTTGCCCTGTATGGTTTTGAAGTAGTCCTTCACCCGGCCGGTCAGGTAGACGAAGCCGTCCTCGTCTATGCGCGCCTTGTCACCTGTATAGACCCAGCCGTCCTTGAATGTTTCAGCGGTTTTTTCAGGCATCTTGTAATACCCGGGCGACAGTCCGTTGGCCTTGCAGATCAATTCATCCTCATCGGTCAGCGCGACTTCGACCTCACCCCTGGGTTTGCCAATGGAGCCTATACGCCGCTCGTCATGGCTGTTGGCGATCAGACCCATGGCCTCGGTTTGCCCGAACCCTTCCATCAATATGAGCCCGAACTGTTCGTACCAGTGGATCAGTGCAGGCGGTGTGGGTGCCGCAGCGGTCAGCAGATAGGCGGCTTCCTCCAGGCCCAGCAGCTCCTGCACCTGTTTCCCTGCACTTGCGGCGTCCTCCGCCAGCGCCTTATCGAGGGCTTCCTGGCCGCCGAAGTGCCCGATAATAACTTGCTGCAGCTGCTCCCATACGCGCGGCGCACCGAACATGATGTGAGGTTTGCAGGCCGGCAGGTCACGCAGGATTGTCAGCAGATTTTCGTTGAAATAGACCGAGCCGCCGTCGACCAGGGAGCTGAACTCAACGATCTGCCGCTCTGCAATATGGGACAGGGGCAGATAGGAAAACTTGCGCGCACGCTTCGGCAGCACAAACACGTCGAGGAAGCGATTGATGGGTACGACGTTGGACGCGTGGGTTTGCATAACCCCCTTGGGCAGCCCGGTGGTACCCGAGGTGAACACAATGGAGACCAGATCGTCCCTGCTGGCACGGTGTGATGGCGACTTGCCGAGATACGGCGTAACCACCTCATCCCAGGTCAAATGCGGTTGTTCCAGCGTCGCACCCGGCAGCGCAATCAGTTTTATGCCCTCGGGAAGCACGGCAGACACTTGCTCCCAATTTTCAGTCTGCCCCACAAACAGAACCTGCATGTCGGTGAAGTCCATGACGTACTCGGCGGTTTCCCTGGGCAGGGTCGTGAACATGGGCACCGTCACATTGCCTGCTGCGATAGTGCCAATGTCGGCGATAAACCAGTGGGCACAGTTGCGTGACAACAGCCCAACATTGACGCCGGGGCCGGACAACTCAGCTTCCTGCCAGGCGGCGAGTGCGTAAGCCTGTTCCCGGACCTGGGACCAGCTCCAATCCGTGATGGTGTCGCCGTGCCGGTCCGTGAGCCAGGTGTCATCGGGGTGTGCCTCGGCCCAGTGGTCCAGATATTCTGTCAGCGTGTCGTACACGGCGTGCTCCTTATTGTTGTATTGCGCAGGAAGTCTAATCCAGCTCTACCCACGCGGCCACTCCTGTGAAGTAGAGCGCAGCGCGGACAGGTTGCTCACGCAGCGCGGCCAGCAACTCGCGATAGCGCTGCAACTGGGGGCGGTAGTCCAGGGCCTGTCGCTGCAGAAAGTCCGCCAGGGGCTCTCCCTCTGCGGGCATGCCCGTCTTGTAGTCAATAACCCAGCAGGTGTCTTCAAACACGAAGCAACGGTCGATCACGTACTCCCGGGGCGAGCCATCATCGGAAATACCTGAAAGCCGCCATTCACTCTTCGCCATATGCTGCGCGCAATCGAGGCACCAGCGCCCGCGCTCATCGCCAAGGGTAACGCTGAGTTGGCGGTTGATTTCTACAGCCGCCTCCCGGGCCACGCTGCCCACCAGACCCATTTGCTGCAGCTCATCCAGCCACCACGGTGTCCAGTCCGCTACGTCGTCGGGGAGGGGCGCCAGAGACAGTCGCTCCAGCCCCGCGTGTACCAGGGTCCCTATAGCGGTTGCCAGCAGGTTCGGCACCGCGGGAAGGTTTGCATCGCTGCCCTCCTCCTCCGGCGTATGCCAGCTTACTGCCTCACGGGCTGCCGCCACACTGTGCAGTCGCGTGAGTATGGATACATGCTTGCCGCCAACCCCCTCGTCGATGTCAGGCACGGTTTGTTCCTGTATCTCGTCGGCAATCGAGGGCCAGACTGTGGCCAGCAAGGAATTTGACCCGGGTGCTTTCCAGCTGCCGTCGTCGTCTCTGGACAGCGTCGCACTGAGACAGAGCTGGCGGGCGGCCCGTGTGGCCCCGACATAGAGCAGGCGGGTGGCTTCCCGGGCCCGCTGCGCCTTGCGCTGCCGGTAAAGAAAATCATAGACACCGGGACCCGCGTCACCGGCGGGTTGGTTAAGCGCCAACAGCAGGCCGCTGCCACCGTCGCTGCGATAAGCCTGGTCCCACAGCAGCAGTGGCCGCGATTCGGCGCGGGTGGAATGCGCAAGGTTGGGGATGAAGACATGGTCAAACTCCAGTCCCTTGGCCTTGTGCAGGGTCATCAGGCTGAGGTCGCTATCAGGATCGCTGCTGCTGGCGAAAAGCCGCGAAACCGCATCGGCAAGGCGGGCGGGATCGAACACGGCTGCGTCGTCCTCCATGTCAGCAAGCATGCTCAGGAAAGCCTGCGCATTTTCCAGGCTCGACCTGTCTTCGACGCATTCGGGGCCGCGCAGCCGCAACCACGCCTCTTCCACTGCATCGCGAAGGTTGTACCGGTCCAGGTACTGAACCACAGGGGCAAGCCCCGTCACCAGGGCCTCCAGCCTGGTCGCCCCATCCGGGCTCAGGGGGATCCTGTTGATACCAGTGTGCCAGATATCGGCCCACAGGCTGGCACCGGTGCAGTGGCATGCGACTGCGTGAAGGTCGTTGAGGGTAAGACCGCACCAGGGGGCCCGTAACAGGGCAAGCCAGGCGACCCGGTCGGTGGGGTTGTACAGGGCCCGGCACAGGTTCTCCAGGTCTCGCACGACAGCGACATCTGCAAGCCGGTCTATGTCCTGCGCCAGCCAGGTCAGGGATCGCGCCTTCAATGCAGGAATCAACGGCAGCAGGTCCGCCTTGCGGCGAACCAGCACTGCTATGGTGGCTTCGGGGTCATCGTGCCGGGCTTTCTGCACAGCGTCTGCCACCCATGCGGCCTCGGCGACCGCACTCTCGAAGGCAAGCACACGCACGGGCGCAGGCTCAATACGCTGGTCGAAGGCTGTCGCCGGTGAAAACGCAATCTCGCCCCGGTGTATATCATCCCGCTTTGGGAACGCCTCGCCAAAAACACGATTGTTCCAGTCCACGACGCCTGCACGACTGCGGAAATTGGTCTGCAAGAGTAACGGGGCCAGTGCAATGCCGCCCAGTCCAAACTGTTTGGCACGTATGAACAGGCTCACATCCGCATCGCGGAAGCCGTAGATACTCTGCATGCCGTCCCCGACGATAAACAGTGTGCGCGGAGACTGGCCATTGCTGGCATTGTGCTCTTCCCAGCCTCTTGTGAGTCGTTCCAGCAGGCGGTACTGGGCAACCGCCGTATCCTGGAATTCATCGACGAGGATGTGTTCCAGCTGGTAGTCCAGTTTCAGTGAAAGCTCTGTAGGGCTCTCGTCGGGCCCGAGTGCTTCCAGCGCCGCCAGCGCCACCTGGGTGTGGTCGACACTGCCCTGCTGCTGGAACACCACCGTGAGTGCGGCCGCCAGCCGGGGCAGCAATCGGGTACAGGCGAGTATGTCCCCCCAGGCCGTGTCGTCAGCGCGCACCATCGGCAGAGCCAGTACATCTGCCAGGGCGCCGGTCACGGATTCGGCGACATCGGGCTGCTCTGCCAGGTTGCGCAGCAGCGCCAGCATCCTGTCCCGCTGATCCTTTGCGGCTTCGTCTCCCGCCGGAAAACCGCTGCGCTTGTCGACGGTGCGACGCAATTCGCCCTTTGCTGTCAGCAGTGTTTCTGCCAGTGAGCGCCACTTTGGCAGGGCCGCGGCCTCCGTCGAAGGCAGCCTGGCTGTCACGGCTTCCAGACCGAGGTTGTCACAGCGGTATTGCCAGAGGGGCAGCAGCGTATCGCTGAAGGATGCGATCGATGCGGCCGCCGTTTGCAGGTAGTCGCGAGTCAGTTCATCGAGACTCGCTTCCACCCTGTTTGCTGCCTCTCCGGTGTCCAGCTCTGTGTCCAGACCGGTGCCCAGTGACAGCAGCCACTGGTCCCTGCGGGCCAGCATGCCCTCCAGCAGCTCGCGCAAGCGGTTCCAGTTGTTGTTGAACAGCAGCAGCAGTCGCCGCAGGTCGGGACCCGTACCCGCCTGCTGGACAACGCTTTGCAGCAGAAGCTCGGTCGCTTCTCGGTACAGGGGTGTGGCGTCGTCAACCGCGCTGACAGCACCACCGAAGCGAGACAGTAGCGGCAGTTGGCGGGTAAGCAGGCTACAGAATCCATCAATCGTCCGGATATTGAGCTGCGCGGGGTTTTGCAGCAGGTTCCAGCCGTGTTGGTCGCTGTTCCTGAGAGCAGCAGCAGCCAGCTCCGAGGTCTTTGCCTGATGGGGGTCCTCAGCCGGCGCGCCCGTATGTGCATCCAGCAGGGCTGCCACGACCCGGGACTGCATCTCCGCTGCGGCCTTGCGCGTGAAGGTGATCGCTAGCACCGCCTGCGGACTGGGCACACGGGCCAGCAGCGTCAGGTAGCGTTGTATCAGCAACTCGGTCTTGCCCGAGCCCGCAGGCGCGGTAACGCAAAAAGAACGCAGCGGGTCCAGTGCCGATTCGCGGGCCTGCTGGTCTACGACGCGATCCGGCACAGGGCCTCCAGTCCACAGTATTTACAGGTCTGTTTCCGGTCGATGGGGTCCACCGCCGCCTGGCCGTGCAGGAACTCCTCGACCAGCACGTCCAGCTGTTGCTGCCACTGTTCCAGCAGCGACGACCAGTCATCCACCGCCAGCGGTGTCGCGTTGGTGGCGGATGCTATATCGCTGCGCACGCCTGGCCCTACCGGCACTGCCGCGAGGCCTCTGTATTCCAGGGCGTCCGGCCGCAGTATGGCAAAACTGATGCCCTGCAACTGATCGCCGCCGACAGCGCTGGCATAAAGAGGTAGTTGTGGATCCTCCAGACGCTCCCCCAGCCAGGCGTTGGTGCGGCTGTTCGCGGTCTTGTAGTCAATCAGAACCTGTTCACCGTTGCTTAGCTGATCGATGCGATCAAGCTGCAATCTGAGGGTCAACGGTCCCGCTTCCAGCTCAACGGTTTGCTCCCGGGCCTTTACCACGAAAGCCTCCCGCTGACGTTCGATATCCAGCCAGGCAAGCAACAGTTCCCCGAGGCGCCGCTGCTCTAATTCAAGCAGCGCCAGTGTCACGGCGTCCTTGCGGCTGCGAAACGCGGCTACCGCCTCTGCGGCGCTGGCATCAGCGAGGGCGGCCGCCTGCTCCTGATTCAGTGCATGCAGGTGTTCACTGTTCTCCAGCGACCCCCACAGGCAATAGAGTGCGCTGTGTACCAGACTGCCACGCTCTGCGGCGCTGAGCCCCGACTCCACCTCGGGGATGGTGCGGGCGCCCAGTCGATGTCTGGCAAAAGCGCGGAACGGACACATTGCCTGGTCACCCAGCACGGCACTACCCCCGGCGATGCCTTTCGCCTCCTCTGGGCTTACCAGAGGCGCCTGGGTATCGACCGCCTGCTCCAGTGCGTCTGCCGGGTCGGCAACGGGCGGCCAGTAATGCGGTGTGCGGGGAGCGGTGACACAGGCCTGCGCTGTGAAGTTCGCTACCAGCGGGCTGGGTGGCAGCACCGTGTCCTGCTCCAATCGAGCATAGCTGGCGATCAGTTCGCCGCTGGCGCACCGCAGTTGCGCGAGCAGGGTCTGTGCATAGTCAAGCTCTCGCTGTGCGTCCGCGTGAGGCATGCGTAGCGAGCGCTGTAAGCCCAACGGAATGAGCGGGTTCGGGCTGGCAGGTGCCGGGAAAGCACCCGCTACCATGCCGCAGACCCAGACAGCGTCAAACTCCAGACCCGCCGCCTCCAGCAGGCCAAGAACCTGTATCGGAGCATCCGGCGTTTCCGGCTGGAACACTGTTTCCCGGCACACTTGCTCCAGCAGTGACAGCGCGGTCCTGTAATCCGTTTGACCGCAAACGCGATCAAGCGTCGCCAGCTCCTCTCGCCGTTGCAGGAATACAGCCACCTGCTGATACTCCACGGAATCCAGCGGACCGGGGCCCGGCCATCCGAATTGCGCCAGGATTTCCTGGAACACCGTCAGCCACTCTGAGGGCAAACGGCGTTGGTGCATTGTTCGCGAATCCGTTGGGTCCGGTAAACGCAAGGATGACAGTGGAACCGTCGGGTCAGTCTTCTGCAGCGTAGCTCTGAAATACTGCAGTGACACAGGTTCGCGGCCCCGCAGCTGCAGCCGGCGAAGGGCCGCCAGCTCCAGCTGCTGTGTATCTGCAGTGTGACGATAGCGACTGCGCACGAGGTGAGTAAGCGTCGCCGTGGGTACGGCTTCGGCCACAAAACCAAGCAGCTCCAGCGCAATCGTGACCGGCATGCAGGTGGACAAGGGGACCCCTGCGGAAAAGTTAACGGGCAGCGATTCCGGCCGCCGAAGCTCCGCGCCGAAGCTGCGGCGCAACGCGCGCTCTACGTTCCTGCGCTCCTGCTGCAGGGATGGCAGCAGTATCGCCAGGCGGCGCTGCGGCGCCTCACGGAATTGTCGCGTTGCCCAGTCCGCGGCGGCTTCAATCTCCTCAGCGTGCGTGTCGAACACCCGCAGATGGCAATCAGCATCCTGCCTGTTGCCGTGGTGATGCACCACTCGCAGCGCCTGCGCCTCCAGCGCGCGCCGATGTAGCGGCGCTAACTCGCTGAATTCGGCCAGAACAATGCACGGCTCGGTTTGTTCTGCAGCCAGCTGCGGGAGCGCGTGGTCCAGCATGGCAAGGCCGCAGCCTGCTAGCGCAGATTCAAAGGCGTCTGCCCAACGAATGAACAGCGCGCTGTCCTCACTGAACTCGAACAGCTGTCGGGTTGCGTTCTCCCGCCAATCTATATCCCAACGCAGCAAGGTCTCGTACGCCTTGCTGGCCATCTCGGCGGTTGCGGAAGGCCGCAGCAGACCCGCCGCACTGTCATCCTGCGCGA
>JAZBPS010000393.1:0-3597 GCA_036353375.1 Halieaceae bacterium
CTGGGTATAGGCCAGGTCTCCCGGCCATCGATCAAAGTAGACCGTGCGAAATCGCTCCAGATCGCCAGACCACCCGGGAGTACCCAGGCGGGCCGCATCGCCCCAGATGGTGCGAGCCAGGTAAGGGTAGGGGCTGGTGATAACCAGTTCGCCTTTCTCGCCTTCCTCGGCCAGGCGCCACTGTGTGGCGCGACCGTTGGCGTCGGTTTCCGTTGCCACCCGCACTTCAGCCTGTATCCAGGGCAGCGGCCAGGTCTTGGCGTCGGCAGACAGGGGTTTGAAGTCGCCCCAGGGGCAGGAGAACACGATGCCGCCGTGCTCGGTCGCCCAGTAGGAGTTGATGTAGTGCTGGCAGATACGATCCATGGCGAACTGCTGTACCGCCGGTGAGACCGGTTCGGCACAGAACGTGCCCGCGTGCAGCTTCGACATGTCGTAGGCGGCCATGTCCTCGGTGCTGGCGGGGTCGGTCATCACCGCTTTCAGGAAGGTGGAACCGGCTTTGAACACGGTGGCGCCATGGCGCTCGATAATCGACGAAAAGCGCCCGGCGTGGGGAAACAGCGGCGAGCCCTCGTGGATAATCGTGGTCATGCCCCGGGACAGGGGTGCGGCCATCAGGTAGGACTGGCCGGTGATCCAGCCCGGGTCGCCGATCACGTACAACCGATCTTCCTCGCCGGCATTGAACACCGTGCGCATGGTATGCGTGATGCCGGCGAGCCAGCCGCCGTGGGTGTGCACCACGCCCTTGGGCTTGCCGGTGGAGCCGGAGGTATAAATGATGAACAACGGCCAGTTGGCCTCCACGGGCAGGGCGGGGTGCGCCTTGTTGAGCGCGGCCCATAGTGCCTGGTCGTCCAGTGCCTCCAGTGCCTCCATGCCTTCAACACCGGCATCGGCGAGCACGTCGCCGGTGGCTTCGGCAATCAGGTCGTGGGACCAGCTGTCACGTGCCTGCTCCACCACTTCCTGCCCGGTGTAGCGCACCACGACGACTTTCTCCACAGCGTGGCGGGCGTCTGCCAGCTGCCGGGCCACGGCGGTACGCAACTCGGCGGACTGCTCGGCGGCCAGGTTGGTTTCCCGCGCCAGCGCCAGGCCCAGCTCGCGCATCAGGTCGCTGCGCTCCAGGGTAATCTCGCCAGCCAGTGCCTCGGCGACCGAGGTCGTCAGGCGCTGGGCGATTTCGCCCAGTTCGAAACCGGCCAGGCAGTCTTCCAGTGCGGCCAGCGCGGTGGTGCGGGGAATATAGTTGTCCAGCGCCGGATCGGTGTAAGTACCTTTATAGGCGACGACTTCGGCGTTGCGGTAACCGCCGTCGGCGGTGATAACGACCTTGGCGCCCGCGTCAAAGATTCGATCCGACAGTGTTTTGGCTGAGAATCCGCCGAATACAGGGGTATAAATAATGCCCAGGCGCTTGGCCGCCAGGGTGTAGTAGATCTGGTCGAGAATATTCGGCAGGTTGAAGGCAATGCGGTCGCCTTTCTCAAGCCCCAGGTTTTGCAGCACCCGCGCACGCAATACGGTCTCGACCAGCAGTTGGCGGTAGCTGATGTGGCGCTCGAACACCGGGCCACCCTTGCCATCGTTCTTGGACGGGTCCCAGCGGTCGCCTTCGAAAATGATGGCGGTGTGTGACCCGCGACCTGCCAGCACATGGCGATCAACTTCGTTGAAGCAGGCGTTGGTGTTTGCGCCCACGAACCAGCGGAAGAAAGGCGCGTTGCTTTCGTCCAGCGCGGTGCTCCAGGGCGTCCAGTCTGCGGCAATATCTGCCGCCGGCGCGTGGCTGCCATCGGCCACGGCAATGCCGTGCCAGGCGTGGTCGTCCGGACTGCGGTTAATCCAGCGTTGGCTGGCGTTGTCAAACCAGTGGAGTTCAGCAGCGGCGATGTCGCCGTGGTAGGCACCCGGGTCAGCGATGGCCCGTTGGCGGTGAGTGTCCTCGTCCTGCTGAGACCCCAGGAGGCCCCACTTATTATTTGTTTCGGCCACCGTCGTGTCTCCGACTGTCTTATTTGGTGTCACCCAGGCCGCCCCTGAAAGCGAGCCATGGGGTTTACAACGCACAAGGCACCCTGCCCGCGACGCGAGATGGCGCTCGTGCGCGATGCGGGTATCGCATCGCTGGCCGGACAAAAACTGTACACGGCGTAAACATAGTATACGTCGTGATCACAAATTGGATTTCTCGCGGGATAGGCCGGTTTTTTATACCGTCTTTCTTGCCAGAACCTGCGCGTCGCGACAGTCCAGGGCGGGTGGAGTGTCTGCAGGGTTTCCAGTAGTCTCATCCGGCTAGCCTGAAATCTGGAGACCCTTGCATGCCTTTCTTTCCCCGCGCCCAGGGGCGCTCTCTGCTCCATCGTTTCGCCGCGCTGTGCGTGGCCTGTCTGTGGGGGGTGGGTGCGAACGCCGGAACGGCACTGGTCGGCGGCCGTCTGATCGACGGCTTCGGTCACCGGCCCATTGCTGACAGCGTGATCCTGGTGGAGGATGGGGTGATTCGGCAGGTGGGAACGGTCGACACGCTGCCAGTACCCGCCGATTACGCGGTCATCTCCACCGAGGGTATGGACGTGCTGCCCGGCCTGTGGGAGAACCATGCCCACCTCATGCTGAACGGGCACGCGGATTACGCTCACTGGTTCCCCACCTACATCGACCGGCTGGAAGACGAAATCATGCCCGCCAGCGCCGTGCAGTTGTTGCTGGCGGGGGTGACCACGGCGCGGGACCTGGGGGCACCGCTGGAGCCCTCGCTGTCGGTCAAGCGTCGTATCGAAGAAGGCGATATTCCGGGACCGCGGCTGTTTATTGCCGGCCCCTTTATCCAGCACGAATCCTACCCGGGCACCGAGCGCTTCCGCTGGGGTGTCGACGGTGTGGCAGACGCCCGGCGCAAGGTGAAGAAACTGGCAGATGCCGGTGTGGATATCATCAAGCTGATCGACCAGGATGCGATGACCCTGGAAGAGGCCCAGGCCGTCGTCGACGAGGCCCATGCCCGCGGCCTGAAGGTGGTGGCCCACTCCCATCGCCCGGATGAGATTCGCCGCGGGCTCGCCATCGGCGTCGACAATTTCGAGCACACCGGTCTTACCACGGCGCCGGAGTACCCGCCGGATATCATCGCCCAGCTTCGAGAACGCACCGCCACCGGCCGGGTCGCGGGCGGCCCCCTTTTCTGGACGCCCACGGTTGAGGGGCTGTGGAACTACATGGACACCGTCGACAACCCCGAATTCCTCGATGACGACTGCTGGCACCGGGGCCTGAAGGACAGCACCATCGCGGATATCGACAAGTCTATACAGCAGCCGGGTCAGCTGGCCTATACCCAGCTGACTCCCATTCGCAAACCTACCCTCAAGCGCAAGATCAGCCAGTTACGCGAGGCGGGGGTGGTGTTGCTGGTTGGCACCGACAGTGGCATTCCCATGAAGTTTCACTGCCAGAGCACCTGGAACGAGCTGGACGTCTGGGTGAGAGTGATGGGTATAGATCCCATGACGGCCATCCGCGGCGCGACCTACTGGGGCGCGGTAATGATGGGCGTGGAGGACCGCTGGGGCACAGTCTCGGCAGGCA
>JAZBPS010000394.1:0-8672 GCA_036353375.1 Halieaceae bacterium
CTGCGCCTTTATCAACGACCAACTGGACGCCGACGTCCTGAAAGCACTGAGCGAAGGTGGCACGCGCTTTTTGGTGTTGCGCTCGGCGGGCTTCAACAATGTAGACCTGCAGGCGGCCAGCAATTGCGGCATCGAAGTGGCCCGTGTGCCGGCCTACTCACCCCACGCGGTAGCCGAACATACAGCGGGGCTGATTCTCATGCTCAATCGCAAACTGTATCGGGCCTACAATCGCGTGCGGGACGACAACTTCTCCCTGCAGGGCTTGCTGGGTTTCGATCTCAACGGGTGCACCGTTGGCATTGTAGGCACGGGCAAGATCGGTGAATGCTTCGCCGCAATCATGCACGGGTTCGGATGCCGGCTGCTGGGCCACGACCTGCAGCCAAACCCATCCTGCGTCGGCCTGGGCATGCAGTATGTGAGCCTGGAAGAACTGATGTCCCAATCCGACATCATCTCGCTGCACTGTCCCCTGCTGCCGGAAACGAAGCATATGATCAACGCGTCCACGATCGCAGGCATGAAGCCCGGCGCGATGCTGATCAATACCAGCCGCGGCGGGCTGATAAACACCCGGGATGTCATCCACGGCATCAAATCGGGCCAGGTGGGCTACCTCGGCATCGATGTCTACGAAGAAGAAGCCGATCTTTTCTTCGAGGACCTGTCCGGCCAGGTGCTGCAGGACGACCAGTTCCAGCTGCTGCAATCCTTCCCCAACGTGGTGATTACCTCACACCAGGCCTTCTTCACGCGCAATGCTCTGGAAGCCATCGCCGCGACCACCCTGGCCAATATCGCGGACTTCAAGGCTGGCCGACCCTGTCCCAACCGGGTCGAACTCGGGAATAGCTGAGGCGGCAAGAGGCCCGTACTTAAGCCCACGCCATGGGGTGCAGCCCGCGGGGTAGATACAGTGGATGTGCCGGTTGGCCGGTCGCGTTTAATTTCAGGTAGTGCAGACCGGGCAGCATCGACCTTACTGCCTCTCCCCGGCCCCGCCAGGCGCCGTCATTGCCCCAGGCAGCTACCAGGCATTGCGCGCGGGCGGCGGTCGCGAGGATCACGTTATCGTTATCCCGCCCCACCGGGTGGCGGGCACGCTTCATCACCTCGGGGTCCGTTGCGCGAAAGGCGAACAGGTTTACGGTGTACACCCCGCCAAAGCCCCAGTCGCGGGCAAATCCCATGCAGCGCACCAGGGTGGGATCATCCCGCCGCGCGTCCGCGGTGGAGGGGTTTAATCCGATAAAAAGCACTGCGGGCAGGGATCGGTCCCAGATGCGCCAGAGTGAATAGCGGTACTGTCTTCTGGCGCCGCGGATGTCGGCGCCAGCTTCCTGATAGATCATGAACGCAGGCCCGTGAGCTTGAAGGCGTATACTGCCGTCTGGACCCGACAGGAGACAAGCATGTCCACGAACTCCCTGCTGAAAACTGCCTGCGCGATCGCTCTGTTCGGGGCCGGTGCCCTGCTTGGGACTGCCGCGCAGCTGCACGCTGACATACCGACTGCCGGCCTGCCAGACTCCCTGGACGGAAGCTGGCAGTCGCTGGCGCAAAACCCTGACTTCCGCGCAGCGGTTATTGCCGTAATCGACAGCTGTCTGGTGGATAACGGCGTAATTTACTGCGAGTAAGACCCGCTGTTCGCACTTCGTCGACGCCAGCCAACGGTTCGTCGCGAATCGCTCAACAAGACGCCTGCGTGTGGTCACACTGGCTTCACAGGTCACGGCCTGTGCAGCAAGGGTCACTACACACCAAGGAGTCTACCCATGAAAACACGCACAACTCGCAATACCCTGGCCACCGCTATCGTATTTGCCGTAGCAGGCAGCACCGCATCGCTGGGCCACGCCAGCCTCGGCACCCATGGCACCGAGAGCCTTCGCATTAACACCGCCAAGATTAACCTGGAAACCCCGGAAAGCGCGGACGCACTGTACCGGCAACTGCAACGGGCTGCCAACGAAGTCTGCTCACAGACCTACAGCCGGATCCCGGACCGTAGCTGTGTAGAGGAAACGATGGACCGTACGGTGGAGAAGATCGATAACGCCAGACTGACGGCACGCCATCAGGAAGGCTGAGGTCGTCGGCGTCTGGATTGCAGCCGGGTGGATGCCCCGCCTGATTCCCCAGGGGCATCCGTCCGGCGCCTTTTATCCTCAGGGCGCCACTGCGTCGTCGACGGATGGCTTGAGCAGCGGTGTCAGCTGCATCATCTCGAAATCCAGCAACGTGGATATCTGGCCGTCCACCTGCATGAACAGTGCGGCCAACGCCGGGTCGAGGGCGTCCGAGAGCCGCTGGAAGTAGCGCTCACGCCGCTCCAGTCGCGCATGTTGTATGGCAAAGGACTGCGCCGCTATGGAGCGGGCCTTGTCCGCGGTCATATTCTCGTAGGCGTCGGCGAACTCTGTGAGCATCGCGATGCGCTTGTCCAGCAACGCCTCCTGTTCGTCGGCGTACTCCCGATAGATAGGCCAGAACACTTTTTCCTGCTCTTCGGTCAGTGGCATGGAAGCCGCCACCAGGCCGATGCGTCCCGCACGTATGTCCTGCCGAGCCAGCTCTATCAGGTCCTGTTGGGCCAAGGCGAGGCTGCTGGCGAGTGACAACACCAGGCAAACAAAAGCACGCATGGGTTTCTCCTAGGCGTAAAAGGTCGCCAGCTGGTCCATGAAATCTGACAATTGCTCCGCAGGGAGATCGTTGATGCCGGCCGCCGCCTTGCGACCACCACCGGTGGGAAAGCGCATGCACAGTTCATCGGCACCGGTCTTGTTGTTCAGCGGCGCACGCACGCTGACCAGGTAGTTGCCATTGCTCTTCGCTGTGAGCACTGCGTGAGCGCGGTCGGGATTGTCGTTGGCGAGATCATTGGAATAGACGCCACTGACGCGACGGGCCCAGGGCTCATCCGGCAGGATGATAACAGCGCATTTTTCCATTTCACGTTCCGGCGTCACGCTGGCCGCTGCCGCCATATCGTCGCGGTAGCCGGCCTCCAGCCGCTGGAAGTCGTCGGCACTGTCCTGCATGAAGTCGAACGGGCTGGAATGTACGGAAACCAGCTTGAACAGCTCCGCAGGTGCAAAGTGCAGGTCATCCAGGCTGGAGCCATAGCCGTTGTAATTGATATAGGTGCCGAGATTCTTGAGCTTTTCCAGCTCGGCTTCCGGCAGGTCCAGCGGCTTTGCCAGCCTCCGGGCGCTATCAAACAGGTTGTCACCAAAAGCGCCGGTAACCGCCCATGCCAGATAGGCTCCTTTGAGGTGACCATTAATCAAAATGCTGGTGCATACGTCGGGCTCGGTGTTAATCAATGTGGTCAGCGTCGGCGCGTCGGGAATCTCACCGGCAAAGTGGTGGTCGCAGTAAAACACCTCGGCCCCCGCATCCAGAATGCGCAGCAGTGCGTCGCGGTTCTTGTCCAGGGAGATATCCAGTGCATTGACCTGGTCGCCGGGGCCCGCCTGCACCTGCTTCAGCAAATTGATGTCCCGCTTCACGCCGGTCACCAGGGTGCTTTCCATGGGCGCCGCAAGGCGCAGCTGGGTCAGTGCACAGATCCCGTCTGCGTCACCATTGAATACGTCGAAAACTGCCATTTGCCAATCCTGATCCAGTGCCGCAGGCTGCGGCGTTACTTTTCGGGTTTGCCCTCTGCGAAAAGCGGCTGCACGTTGCCAGCAGCGAGGCCCGCCGCTTGCTCGCCCTGTTGCTTTTTCCAGAGGTGATCATGCAGGTCGCGGTGCTCTTCGAAACCGCTGACAGCCTCCATGAAGACGGCCTTGATGCCATCACAGTCGGCCTGGTCGCAGTGTTGTTGCAATGCATCCAGCCACTGCCTGAGGGTATCCAGCGTCGGATATTCCTCCTCCGCGCGCATGATCATGGGGTGACCGGTACCGCTCACACTGTCGCCCAGCAACAGTTCCTCATACAGTTTCTCCCCGGGCCGCAGGCCCGTGAAGCTGATCGCGATCTCCCCCAGAGGATTTTCATCATCCTGTATGGTGTAGCCGCTGAGCTGGATCATACGCCGGGCGAGATCGAGAATTTTTACAGGTTCGCCCATATCCAGTACGAATACATCACCACCCGTGCCCATGGCACTGGCCTGCAGCACCAACTGGGCCGCCTCGGGAATGGTCATGAAGAAACGGGTGACCTCAGGATGGGTGACAGTCAGCGGGCCACCGCTGCTGATCTGCTCCCGAAACAGAGGCACCACAGAGCCCGAGGAACCCAACACATTGCCAAACCGCACCATGCAGAAGCGGGTGCGGTCCTGAGCCGAGGCCAATGACTGGCAGCACATCTCTGCAAAGCGCTTGGACGCACCCATAATATTGGTAGGCCGCACGGCCTTGTCTGTGGACACCAGCACGAAGCTCTCGACCCCGGCCTCGACGGCAGCCTCAGCCGCATGCCAGGTGCCGAACACGTTGTTCGCCACGCCCTCGGCGACGTTGTACTCCACCAGCGGCACGTGCTTGTAGGCCGCGGCGTGATAAACGGTCTGCACCGAGAAACTGCGGAAAATACGCAGCAGACGGCGCCGGTCCTGCACTGTTCCCAGCAGTGGCACAATCTCGCAGGGCAACGCCGCGCCCTCCTGCAGGGAGCGCAGCTCGCGCTCTATCGTGTAAAGGGCGTACTCGGAGGTATCCAGCAATACCAGCTCACGCGGCCGCGCCAGCAGAATCTGGCGGCAGAGTTCGGCACCGATGGAACCGCCGGCGCCGGTAACCATCACCACCTTACCGGTGATACAGCGATCGATCAGCTCGGGATGCGGCGGCACCGGCTCGCGGCCCAGCAGGTCCTCCAGGGCGATATCCTGGATTTCCGCAATGCTGGCCTTGCCCTGCAGAATCTCAACGAACTTGGGCACCGTGCGCACGTACACGGGGAGGTTTACCAGACTGTTGATGATCTGCCGGCGTCGCTCAGCACTCACCGACGGCATGGCGAGCAGCACCTGGGCTATATCGTGCTCCTCGATCAGGCCCGGCAGCTTGTCCGGGCTTTCCACCTGCACTCCGTTAATCACGCTGCGCTGTACCTGTGGGTCGTCATCCACGAAATACACTGCGCGAAATTTATCGCCGTGGTGCAGCGCCGTCAGCAACTGCCTGCCCGACTCCCCTGCCCCGTAGATAATCACCTTGCGACAATCGGTAAACAGCTTGTCCTGGTAATAGGAGCGCACCAGCATGCGCGTGCCGCCCACCAGGATCAGCGCCATCCCCCAATAAATAAACGGCAGGGACCGCGGCACACTGAGCGGCGCAGGCTGCAGGAAGAAGATGCAGGCCCCCAGTACCAGCGTCGAATAGGTGACGCCACGGACGATCGCCCATACCGCCTGCTGGCCCATAAAGCGGATAACAGCGCGATACAGCCCCAGTCGCAGGAACACAATCGCGCTCACCAGCATGGTGACCAGGGCAATCGTAATCTCTACTGGACCGATAGGTAGCGGCGTGACGTCCGTCTGCCAGTAGCGCAGCGCCCGGGCAGACCACAGGGCTGTGCCCACGAAACCGATGTCGAGCAACAACAGCAGCGCCTGTTTGATGTTGCGCGGCAGCTCAATCATCTTTTCCAGGGCGATAACGCCGTTTGCGACCAGCCCGCCAATGGTTCGGTTGGCAAACTGTTTGACAGGTTTCACGGCACTCCTTATCGGGCCCAGCACCCGGATTGCGTGGACGACGCGGGTCGCCGCTTAAAAGTGCCTAGTTTACTCCGCCTCAGGGGGAATTCACGGTAATTTGCCCGTTTTCAGGAGCAGCACCAGCAGCGGCACATAGGCCAGCAGGACACACAGTCCGGCCAGCGCGGGATAGCGCAACGCTGCAAAGGCAAGGGGCAGCAGCCACAGCAGGTTGTAGCCCGTCATGGCCTGCACTACCCGGTCGTGCCTGCCCCAATATCGCGCCAGGCGCTGGTACGCATGCTGACTGTGGGCGACAGTCACATTTTCCCGCCGCCACAGCCTCCGCGCCAGGGTCAGGCTGGCGTCGCCGACAAACACCGCCACCAGAATCAGGCTGACAGCAAGCGGCAGATCACCCTGCCCCGCACCCAGTAATGCCAGGGCCGCCAGCAGAAACCCGAGGGGGATGCTGCCTTCATCTCCCATGAACAAGCGGGCTGGATACCAGTTCCAGTACAAAAAGCCCAGACAGGCGGCGCCCAGTGACACGCAGAGCAGAACAAAGTGCGGGCTGGCGCCCGCCAGGCTCCCCAACCCCGCGGAGGCGAGCATTACGAAAACGGCCTCGCTGGCAGCTATGCCGTCGATGCCGTCCATGAAATTGAACAGGTTCACCATCCACAGACAGTAAAACCCGGCCAGTCCGACGAGCCAGAGCGGCGCAGCCGGCAAGAGGTCGAACACGGCAAAGCCGCAAACGCCAAGGTATACACCGAAGCGCAGCCACACCGGCAAACCGATGCGGTCGTCCATCCACCCCAGCAACATCAGCACCAGCGCCAGGTTCACCAGCATCCGGTAATCCAGGGGCCAGGGAGACAGCAGCCACCCCGCCAACAGCACCGTCAGCGCTGTACCCAGCACAATACCGACACCGCCCCCGGTAGGCACCGGAGCCGTATGGGCACTGCGATCGTTGGGAACATCCAGGGCCGCGCGCCGCCTGATCAACCCGGTCAGCAGCACAGACAGCACCAGCGCCAACATGCCAATCAGGATACTCATTGGCCAGTCTCCGGGAGCATCTCACGCACCACATCCTCAAAGCGCTGCCGGGGTGTCCACGACAGCAGCGCGCAGGTCCTGGCATTGCTGTACTCTGCGCCGGTGAACAACCGGCGATAGGTTTCCCCGGAAAACGGCTTGCCGGCGGCGAGATCCAGGCACGCACAGGCCAAGCGCCAGCCCCGGCGAGGCAACCACGCCGGCCCGGGTTCGCGGCCACAGGCCCGCTTGATGGCTGCATGCAGCCGCGCAAGGCTGTAGGACTCTCCGTCGGTCGCGACCAGCACGCAGCCGTGTTCGAGAGCTGCCTCGGCCGAACGCTGCAACAGCCGGCACAGGTCTTGCGAGCCAATCATGGAACGCTCACCGCCGGGAGGCGGTGTCGGCAACCCCTTCTTCACCAGTGCAATAAGCCTGGCCAGGTTGCCCGCCGCCCCCGGGCCATACACCAGCGCCGGGCGCAAACAGACCACCGACATGCCGCTGTTGACGTGCGCCTCGGTCAGGGCCAGTTCCGTGCGGCGCTTCCAGCGACCGTAGGTGTCGTGTTCAAGCGCGGCGTTAACGCTGGAAACAAACACGAACCGGGACACACCCGCAGCGGCAGCCCGCTCCGCCAGATCGAGGGTTTGCTGGTAATTGACAGTTTTGTAATCGTGTTCTGAAGCGGCCCGGTGAGCGATGCCGGCGCAGTGGATTACCGTTTTGCAGTCTGCCAGTTGACTATCCGCGGGCGCGTTGCGGGCACAACGCAGCACCGCCAGCGACTGCGCTTCCAGATGCGACGCCAGCGCGCCGCCGATAAACCCGCTGGAGCCCGTTACCAGGAAGCTCACCCGCGACACTCGCTGTCAATCACTTCCTGCAAGGCCTCGCTGCTCTCTCGCTATGCCGTCTCGCCAACCGATGCACCGTTGCCACGGCACGCTGGTACACAATCCCAGGCACAAAAAAGGGGGCCTGAGCCCCCGCATGATACGGACCCGCCGGGTTTATTCCAACGCGATACGGGCGCGGTTTCTTTCCAGTACCGCGGGACCTATACCCTTCACCTGCAGCAGGTCTTCCGGCGTGAAAAACGGGCCGAACTCCTCGCGGTAGCGCACGATGGCCTCTGCACGGGACTGGCCCACGCCGGCGAGCGCATCCGCCAGCGTGACGGCATCCGCCGTGTTGATGTTCACGGTCGAGCTGGCGACGGCCAGAACGGCCTCATCGGCCTGGGCAATCGGGCCAGCCAGTCCGCCGACGCCAAAGGTCACGGCCTGGCACAGCGCCAGGCCCAGGGGAAAAATAAAACGTTTCAGCATCTTGGATCTCCTTTTCCAGTTCTCTGCTTGGGTGGTGTTGCAACACGCCCCGGGCGCTGGCGTGCATCGGGCAGATTGCGACACCCGGCCGCAACACCGCTGCCGGATGCGGCATCCTGCCGATCCGGTTCATTGAGTCTAGAAGGGGTACTGACGCTCGCGCGCCTAGTTTTCTACCGCAGCGCTCAAGTCGCGGTGAATCTGGCTGAGGGTCGCGATGGGATCTGCCGCCCGGGTTATCGATCGCCCCAGCACCAGGTAGTCGCTGCCGGCCTGCATCGCGTCCAGGGGAGTCACGACCCGGCGCTGGTCCCCGGCAGCCTCACCGTCAAGACGAATACCCGGCGTCACGAGGCTGAAGTCTTCACCGCAGGTTTCGCGCAGGGCAGCACATTCTTTCGCCGAGCATACAACGCCATCAAGACCGCAGTCCCGGGCCATGGCGGAAAGCGTCAGGACACGTTCCAGTGCGCTGACGCCGTGACCCAGCTCGCGCAGGTCTTCCTCGGACATTGACGTCAGTACCGTCACGCCGATCAGCAAGGGCGCGCGATCGTATTGCAGCAGCGCTTCCCGCGCTGCGTGCATCATGCGCTTGCCGCCCGAGGCGTGGATGTTGA
>JAZBPS010000395.1:0-8911 GCA_036353375.1 Halieaceae bacterium
AGCGTCGTCGCGATAGCCGGACAGCTCCACGCGCTGCCCTGCCGCGAGGCTGTCGAAGCTCAGGTCTTCAAAGACTGTGCTGGTACGCTCGACAATGATGACCTGGTTAAGCACGCGTAGCCTTGCACTGCTGTTGTCGGCATTACGCTCGATCGCATCGATGGTGCCTTCAATCAGCGGACCGTAGTCCACACGCTCGGCAAATGCCGCACCTGTCTCATCGCGACGGCCGGTGACGGTCACCACCATGCCCAGACCCAGGTCAGCTTCCGTTGCGGGTTCGCCGTCGATGAAGAACTCCGCGCTGTCCACATCAATGCGCTCGCCATTGACGAAGATACTGCCGGTGCCGTCCACGGTGCCGCTGGAGGAGAAGCCGCTGCCGCCGATGCCACCGCCATCACCCGGCGACCCCACGTCGGCGACGGTATCGCCGCCGCCAACGCCACCGCCGCCACCGCCACCCCCACCACAGGCGGTGAGAGTGAGCACTGAAGCCGCGACCAGCAGGGCAAGCCCGCGGCGAATATCTTGCAGATTAACCAAGGTGTTCATCGGAAGTCTCCTCGATGAGAGTCTGATCGAAATAGTAAATACCGACGGCCACGTAGCACGCGTCATCTGCGTCCGAGTGAGCCGAATTGATTTCGTGTTGCTTGAGCCAGGCGTCGTACTCCTCCAGCAGTTCCTGAGACTTGCGGTTGGAGAGTTCCCGGAACGTCTGGAGTGCACCCGCCTGCAGGCTGGCATTGGACACCTTGCGCTGGAACACACGTTGTTCCGGCGCGGCACCCAGGTTGTGATCAATTGTGCTGAGCAGTTCGGCCGTGTCCTTGCCCAGTATGTTGAGGCTCGCCACGGGGGTCTGGGTGGGTACGTAAGCCTTGCGCAGCAGTTCTACCTGATTGTCCCGGACCTGTACCGTGCCACTGCTTTCCAGCGTGGTGAGCATCGCGGCCGTGGGTACATCGCCACTGAAATCCTTCACCAGTTCGGCAAAACTGCCGTCGCCTTCCAGGGGCAGCGGTTTCGGCTGCCCGTCGCGGCCCTGAAAGCGCGGGTCAACGACCCACGCTGATATCACGCGCACGGCACGGTTGTAACGCTGGTCTGCCTCTTCGGATGAATCCAGGTCGAGACTGGCCAGTCGCGAGGCTTCTTTCCGGGTGAGGCCGGTCATGGCAGCCACACTGGAAATCGACGCGCGCTTGCCGCTGCCACGCAATATGGCCAGCGCCTCGTCCACGTACGCCTTGCGAGCAAGCTCAGCAAAGCTGCCGTAGGCCATACCGTGGCGCAGCATCACCCGGGCCAGGGGGCGCATCAGCCGGAACACGGCCAAGCGCAATGCAGTTTGTGCGTTTGTAGTCATAACCACCCCTTTATAGCGTTATTGGGAAAATAATCCCAAATGCAAAGGTGGTCAACTGAATATTTGTGTTTTTTTGGGAATTTTTGTCCAGAAAACCAATTCAAGCCACACGCCTACGCGGGCCAGGCACCGCGAGTAATCGAGAGAACGAGAAACCGAAAGCCGGAGGATGCTGGCCGGGTCAGTAGATACGCCCCACAGCCACACCAGGATGGCGAAGAACCTGAACGGTCATAAAAGAAACAAACAGGTCACACGGCGCCACGTCCACGCCTCAGTGGTGCAAAACCTGAGCGATCTTGGAAAAAGCAAAAAGGTGAAGCCGCCCCTCTACACCGACTTATTCGCGCGGAACCTGAGCTGTCCAAAAAAAGCACGAGGGTGAAGCCGCCCCTCTACACCGGCTTATTCGCGTGAAGCCTGAGCGGTCCAAAAAAAAAGCACGAGGGTGAAGCCGCCCCTCTGCGCCATCTTATTCGCGTGAAGCCTGAGCGGTCCTAAAAACAGCACGAGGGTGAAGCTGCCCCTCTGCGCCATCTTATTCGCGTGAAGCCTGAGCGGTCTTAAAAAGAAACCTGAGCGGTCCTAAAAAAAAGCCGCCCCGAGGGCGGCTTCAAACAACGTTGAACCTTACTGGCTGTTGTCGATCATGTAGTCGACGGCAGCGATGATTTCGTCATCGGAGCAGGACATGCAGCCGCCTTTGGCAATCATGCCCGTGCCGGCCACACCGTTGAGGCCGCTGCTGTGCAGCTGATCACGCCCCTTTTCCAGGCGCTTTGCCCAGGCGACCGCGTCGCCCACCTTCGGTGCGCCGGCGGCGCCAGTGCTGTGGCAGGCCACACAAGCGGCGTTGTAAACCTCTTCACCGGAGCGATCCACCTCACCGGCAACAGCAGGTGCGCCGGCATCGCCGCAGTTGGCATCGCCCTGGATGCACACCTGCCCGTGGGGCATTATGCGCTCCTGTATAGCAGCGCGCTGTTCTTCGGAAATCGCCGCTGCAGTCAGGCTGACGACAGTCAGCGAAGCGAAAATCGCGATGTTTTTCAAAAGCTTGCTCATGATCTCCTCGTTCGTCCGTGCGATCGATCAATTTAAGGAGGCGGAAGTATAGCGGCTTCATAACCGCGCGGAAACTCGCAGGGGCTGGCTTTATAACGCGGCCCTGCCTACTATCCGTACCCGTTATCCAACCCCGACCAACGGCGCCCTGGCGGCGTTACTGCCTGGAGAGCCCTGTTATGAAACTGTATACCTTTGATATAGCCCCGAACCCGCGTCGCCTGGGCCTGTTCCTGCAATACAAAGGCATCCAACTGGATACCGAGCAGATCGACCTGGGCAAGCAGGAGCATCTCGAGAACGAGGCATTCGGCAAGCTCAACCCGGCGCGCACGGTGCCCGCACTGGTGCTGGATAGCGGCGAGGTCCTGACTGAAGTCATCGGCCAGTGTGCCTACCTGGAGTCGGTGTACCCGGAAAAGCCGCTGATGGGCACCACCGCACTGGAGCGTGCTGACATACTGAGCTGGGACCACAAGCTGTACCTGCAGGGCTTCTTGCCGATCGCCGAGATCTTCCGCAACGGCAATCCCGCCTTCAAGGATCGCGCCCTGCCCGGCCCCCTAAAGCTGGCTCAGATTCCGGAACTGTGCGACCGCGGCGAGCTGCGGCTTGCAGCCTTCTGGACCATGATGGATGAACACCTCGCCCAGCACAGCTGGGTGGCGGGCGACGGTTTCAGCCTGGCCGATATCGACCTGTACTGCGTGGTCGAGTTCGCCGGCTGGATCAAGAAGGGCATCCCCGACGAATGCGAGGCCCTCAAAGCCTGGCATGCCCGCGCCGCCGAGCAACTAGGCTGACGCGATACTCGCGCCCGGATACAGGAGCAGCAGCTCAAGATCCTTCCGGCAGTCCCGGGCTATGCCTGAGTAGATCGCCATAGAGTTCCGGACGCCGGTCGCGGAACAGGCCCCACTGGGCGCGGTAGGCGGCGATGGCGTCCAGATCGAAAGTGGCGATGTGCACACCGGGGCTGTCGCTATCGGCCTGGGCAACCAGGTCACCGGTGTGGTCACAGATAAAGGAGTTGCCATAGAAGGTCAGGCGCAGGTTGGGGTCCCCGGTCGCCGTTTCTTCGCCGATGCGGTTCGAGGCCACCACCGGCATCACGTTGGCCGCCGCATGCCCCTGCATAACGCGCCGCCAGTGCGCGCGGGAATCGAGCCCGGGGTTGTCCGGCTCTGAGCCAATGGCCGTGGGATAGAACAACAGCTCGGCACCATGCAGGGCCATGGCCCGGGCCGCCTCGGGAAACCACTGGTCCCAGCAGATCGCCACGCCGATAGTTCCATAGCGGGTTTTCCAGACCCTGAAGCCCGTGTCCCCGGGCGTGAAATAGGTTTTCTCCTGATAGCCGACGCCATTGGGTATGTGCGACTTGCGGTAGTAACCCAACACGCTGCCATCGGCATCAATCATGGCGAGTGAATTGAAAAAGGCATTGCCCGCCTGCTCGAACCAGCTCAGGGGCAACACCACCTGTAGCTCCTGCGCCAACGCCTGGAAGCGCTGGATCAGCGGGTTGTCCTCCCGCGCGCTGGCCAGCGCAAAATGCTCGCCGCGCTGCTCAATGCAGAAGTACGGCGCCTCGAACAGCTCCTGCAACAGTATCACCTGTGCGCCCCCGGCGGCGGCTTCCCGCACCAGCGCGACTGCCCGGGTGACGTTGTCCTCCAGATCCCAGCTACACGCCATCTGTGTGGCAGCCACGGTAACCGAACGCGGTGCGGCAGACATGGGCATTCTCCCTGTTTCAATTCCCACGATTACACAGGCCTTGCGCGCCGCAGGCAAACCCTTTCTTGGCGACGGCAGGCACTAAATCTGCTTGTCGCTGGGCCCCGCCTGGCCTAGTCTCACTACGCCGCAACAGGCGGTGGCTGACTGTCTGGAGAACACCATGCCCTATCAGATGCCCCCGGAGTGGGCACCCCACGAGCGCTGCTGGATGGCCTGGCCCTGCCGGGACAACATGTGGTCGGACTATGCCGCCACCTGCCGCAATTACGCGGCGGTTGCCCACGCGGTGCGCCAGTACGAGCCTGTCACCATGGTGGTGCCGCCGGCAAAATTGGCCGAGGCCCGCAGCCTGCTGGGGGCCGATATCGAGATTCTGGAGCTGCCCATCGATGACTCCTGGGCTCGGGACAGCGGTCCGTGCTTTGTGTTGGGCGAGGATGGCCTGGCGGGCGTAAGCTTTACCTTCAACGCCTGGGGCGGCAAGTATGACCCCTTCGACCAGGACGCGCTGATGGCCGACCGCATCCTGGAGTACCTGGGTGTGCCCATCATCAGCTCTTCCATGATCGCCGAGGGCGGCGGCCTTAACGTGGATGGCGACGGCACCCTGCTGACCACCGATAGCTGCTTCCCCAACCCCAACCGCAACCCGGACTGGAGTATCGAGCAAATCGAGGCGGAGCTGAAACGCACCCTGGGCGTGGAGAAGGTGATCTGGATGCCAGGCGACCCACTGGATCAGGAAACCGACGGCCACGTGGACGGAATCGCCTGCTTCACGGAGCCCGGCAAAATCATCATCGAGTCCACCGAGCGCGACGACGACCCGCGCAAGCCGTTCTTCGACAGCGTGCGCCACGCGCTGGAGGGCCAGACAGACGCGAAGGGCCGGCCCTTCGAACTGCTCACCCTGCCGGAAGCCAGCGAGGTGGAGGGCCGCGGCAACATGTTCTGCGTGTCTTACGTCAACTTCTACATTGCCAACGGCGGCATCGTGGCCCCGGCCTACGGCATCCCCGAGGATGATGTCGTCAAGGAGCGGCTGGCGTCTTATTACCCGGGCCGCGAGATCACCATGCTGAACATCGAGTACATCGCCGAGGGCGGTGGCGGCATTCACTGCATCACGCAGCAGCAGCCGGCGGTGGCAGGCTAGAGTAACCGCCTGTGCTTGTGTGGAGCCGCTCGGGAGGTGCGCTCCGGTTGACGCACGTGCAACCTGCAGGGTGTTTCCAGGACACGCCGTAAATACATCCATGTAGGCTCGGCTGTGGCCATCCATGGCCGCAGACGGTCCTGGAAACACCCTGCAGGCCGCACGCGCTCCCCTCTGAGTGCACCACACCGCTAACCGCCGGCAGGCTAATCTCCATAAAAAAGGGGCCCGCAGGCCCCTCCGTCAGACTTACATGACGATTACCGCTTCACCGACAGCATGTACTCCGCCACCGCCAGGCGCGTCTCCTCGTCGAGGTAGTTCTGGGGTGGCATTTCCGGGTAGTCCTCACGCTTTTTCACGGGCTCGGCGATGTACTCGGCAAGGCCATGGGGGTTGTCCATGTACAGCGCCTGGATGATTTTCACCGGTGGCCCGATCATGCGGCCCTCGTAGGTGTGGCAGCCGGCACAAACCCCCAGGTAGGCGATCTTGCCGCGCTCGCCCGGCTCGATCACGCGCGGGGCCACATCCGCCAGCAGGTAGTTGCCGATGCTGTCGGTGTTGGTGAACTCACACTCGGCAAAATCATCGACACCGGCGGTGACGTAGCGATGGCGGTTGATAATGCAGCTGTCCGTGGTGGGCCCGATCACAAAGATGTCCGGGTTGCCGGTTTTAAGCTGCGCCAGCATCAGGCCACGAATCTCGTCGATGGTGTCGTAGCCGTTGTTGTGCATGGTGTTATCGAGAATCTTCAGGCCGTCGCTGTTGGGGTCAGCCTCGGGATCCACCGTCACATTTGTAAGTTCCGCGGCCGTGTTGTGGTCTACCGAAAGAATCCCCACCGTCTTGTTGTTGGTGATGATGTTGCCCTCAATCACCACATCGTCTGCCGCCATGATCATCATGCCGGTGCCGCCGGGGATGCCGCCGACGGTAGAACCGGGGGCGCCGAAGTTAGGCGTGTTGTTGTTGCTGACCCAGTTGTTGCGAATGATCACGTCGTAGGTGGTCTTGATGGGCAGGCCCGGCGTGATAAAGGCCAGGATGCCGCCGGTGTTGTTGTAGACGAAGTTGCTTTCCACAATCGCGTGGCGGCTGTTTTCAATTTCGATGCCGGCCACCGAGTCGAACACCTCGTTATAGGCCACGTGCACGTTGTCGCTCATGCCCACGTAGATGGCGGCATCCTCAATGCCCGAGATGATGTTGTGCTCCACCACCCCGTTGGTGCCCAGCTGCGGGAAGATGCCGTACACGCCGGTATCCACGATGATGTTGTCGCGTATCTCGTAGTTGTTGCCGGCCTGGCTCATGATCGCGTTGCCTTTGTATTTCGTGATCATGAAGCCCTCCACAACAATATTGTTGCCGGAGAACAGGATGGCATCGTTCAGGGTGCCTTCACCGTGCAGGGTCGCGCGTTCGGAGCCCTTCACGATGCCGATCAGGCGGATGCCGTCCTTGTCGATGTATACGGTTTCCTTGTAGGTGCCGGGCATCACGTGAATGGTGGTGCCGGGCGCGGCGGCCTTGACCGCCTCCTGTATGGATTCACCGTCTTCCACAGTAACCACGATGTCCGTCATCGGTGGACCGGCCACGTTCTTGCTGCTGCCGGAACGAATGATTTGCTTTGCCGCGGCCACATCCGCCTCAGTAGCGGCGCCCGCCGTGCTGCCACCGTAGGACGCGCCGGCGCCACTGCTGGTGATCACCGGTGCCGGTTCCGAGGTGCTGCGTCCCAGCTGCAAGCCCGCCGCGAAGGCCGCGGCGATCAGTACCACGCCAACGATTTTGCCCATGCTCATGATGATGCTCCTTGTTGCCCAGTGTACCGGTGACTCACCATGGTGCCGGGCTTGTTATCGTGTTCTGTGTTGTCCAGCGGCGACACGCCGATGGGTGCCAACCCCGACGGGACGGCGGCCGGGATTGCCGGCGTAAAAGTCTCGTCCGTCAGTGTCATGAGGAAATCCACCAGTAAGTCCAGCTCGTGCTCGCTGAGGTTGGGTTCCCAGATATGCCAGTGTATGTGCAGGTCCACGCCCTCAGGCACCGCGTGCCCGCGCCCGCCGGTATAGAAGGCCACGGTGTCCCGCAGCGTCTCGAACCGGCCGGAGTGCATATAAGGCGCGGTTTTACCGATGTTGCGCAGTGTGGGCACCTTGAAGCCGCCCTTCATTTTGGGGGCATTCCAGGTGGCCTCAGCGCCGATATCCAGCGGCAGGCCCGCGGGCTCCGGTGCGCCAATCACCGCCACCTGGTTGTTGGTGAACAGCGGCGGCGTGTGGCATTCCGCGCAGCGCGCGACGAAGGAGCGGAACACATTCATGCCGGCAATTTCGCGCTCGTTCAGGGCGGCGTGATAGCCGTGGGCATAGCGGTCGTAGCGGCTGTTCAGTGACACCAGCGAGGTCTGGAAGGCCGCCAGCGCCTGATACACCTGCGCCAACCCGATATCGCTGCGTTCCGCGGCCGGGTAGGCCTGCTGGAACATTCTGCGGTACTGCGGATTAGCATTCAGCGTGGCCAGCAGCTGTTGCGGGGTATTGGCCATCTCTTCCGGTGAGTACAGCGGGCCTGCGGCCTGGGCCTCCAGCGACTCGGCGCGCGCATCCCAGAAAAAGCTGTCCAGAAACGCCACGTTCCACAGCGTGGGCGCCCCGCGCTTGACCGGGTGGCCCGCCACGCCCACCGAGCGGCCCCGACCATCGCTGAAGCCCAGCGCGGGGTGGTGGCAACTGGCGCAGGAATGGGAGCCGTCACCCGACAGAACGGGATCGAAGAACAGATAGCGGCCCAGGTCGATCTGCTGGGGTGTGAAGCCATCGCGGTACGCGGGCAGTGCTGTTTGCGTGCCGCCGACACCCCGGTTCTGGGTGGAGTCGTACAGTTGGTAGAAAGACACCAGCTTGCACTGGTTGGTCGACGTTTTCTCAAAGCCGGGCGGGCAGCGGCTGCTGAGGGTGAAATCCGCCACCGCGCTTGGCTGGGCGTGCGTTGCTGCTGGCCCGGTGCTCAAAATCAATAGTCCCGGCGCCACCCCCAGTAGCAGGATGGCCGCGAGGCCCGGCCAGGAAACACGTCGCATCATTGGGCCAGTATAAAGCCGATGACGTCGGTAAGATCTTGCTCAGTGGCCAGCATGGTCGCCATCATCGCCATCTGCTTGCCGTATTTGTCGTCGGGGTGCGCGCCGCGCACACCCTCCTTGAAGTGCGCCATCTGACGCCGCAGGTAGGCCTCGTCCAGGATACTGAGGTTGGGTGCATTCAGTGACGCATTGCCCTGGGCCGCTGGCCCGTGACAGGCACCGCAGGACGCGTTGTACTGCACCTCGCCATTGCGCACGTTGTATTCACCGGGCTCGGGCCCGGCTATTGCTGGCATGCCCGCCAAGTAAGCGCTTACTTCATTGATAGCCTCCGGGGTGGCCAGCGTCGCTGCCATGGCCTGCATCTGGCGGCCGATGGTGTCGCGCGGATCGGAGCCCCGTACGCCTGCCTTGAAATGCGTGATCTGCCGGGCCAGGTATGCGGCGTCCTGCCCCGCCAGCGCGGGGGCATTCA
>JAZBPS010000396.1:0-2992 GCA_036353375.1 Halieaceae bacterium
GCGGCTTCCTGGTGGGCCAGCGCCTGCAACAGGATGGCCGCGGCGATGAGGTGGAACAGCAGATCCCAGTAGGCGATGCCGAGAAAGGCGCTACCGACGCAGTAAGCGCCGATTGAGGCGCGCAGCGTGACGCTGTAGTCACGGA
This sequence comes from Halieaceae bacterium, assembly GCA_036353375.1. Classification (GTDB taxonomy): domain Bacteria; phylum Pseudomonadota; class Gammaproteobacteria; order Pseudomonadales; family Halieaceae; genus JANQIO01. Next base: position 146 of record JAZBPS010000396.1, read on the forward strand.
TCCAGGCGGTTTCCGGCGCATTTCCAAAGCGCCAGGCCAGCTTCGTGAGGCCTGCCAGCGAACCCAGGATCAGGGACAACCACAGGGTGAAGCCCACCAGGCCCTGCTCCACCGCCACCTCGATGTAGGCGCTGTGCCAGTCCTGGAACCGCTCGCCATAGGTCCAGCTTTCGAAGCCTGTACCGAAAAAGGGGAAGCGTTCGATGAAGCCGAGCCCCCTTTGCCAGACTTCCAGGCGACCTTGTGCGGAGCCATCCGTCTCGTAGCTCGCGATGCTCTGCATGCGTTCCAGCCACTGTTCCGGGAAGAAGCAAAACACCGCGACCAGCGCCACCACGGCCAGTGGCACCAGCCCCAGGGCCATACGGCGGGTGGAGGCAAGCAACAGGAGCAACCCCATCGTGCCCAGGGCCAACAGCCCGCCCCGGGACCAGGAGGACAGCGCGGCCAGCACGCTCAACGCGATGATCACCCCCAGCAAACCTTGCAACCAGGCATTGCCACTCTGGCGTAACCACAGGAGCAGCAGCGGGATGGTCATGACTGCGGCCACCGCGAAGGCGTTGTTGTCATGGTACTGGCTGCCCGGCGGTCCGTAGACGCGGTCGCCGAACCCGTAGATGACCGCCCAGTAGCCTCCCTTGATGGTGACCAGGGCGAACGCCAGGGCGATGGTGGCCAGCAGCAGAAAAAGTTTTTGCCGCGTGTCGATCAGCACGAGTATCAGCACTGTCGAGGCAAGTACCGCGCTGACCTGCTCGAACCGGGGCCAGGCGTAGTTCGGAAACAGGGCGTGGTAGGTCGAGAGCAACATGCCCAGCCAGAACAGCAGCAGGGCGGCCACGCGCCAATCCCGCGGCGGCAGGCTGCGCTCCCGGGTGAACAGGGCCCCGACCAGGGTTGCGCCGAGCAGGGACCAGTAGACGGGGAAGTCGCGCATGAAGCCGTCGGCGTAACTGTGCGGCTGGGTAAAGCCGAAGAAAGCGAGCGCCAGCACCCCCAGCCAGGGGCGCCACAGGGCCAGGCTGGCGAGCGACAGCAGGGAAACCAGTAGTCCGATATCGCGCATGGTGTCGAGGCCTCAGTCCGGTGAGCGGTGCGGCTGGCTGCCGGGGCGTGGACTGGGTCCGCGCGCGGTCAGCCATGGCGTGGCATGCAAGCCCAACGCGGTGACCGCGAAAAACAGGCTGGTCAGGCGCGGGGCATCGAAGGGGCTGGCGAACAGTCCCAGGGTGAGAAAGCCGATCAGGGCGGTCAGCGTGGCGGCCGGTATGGCATTGCCCGCCCATGCCTGCCTGCCCAGCTGGATCGTCACTGCCAGGAGGAACAGGTTGAACGCGAGCAGCCCTGCCCAGCCCTGTTCGAACAGCAGCGACACCCAGAGGTTCTTGATGTGCCAGGCGAGGTGTTCGTGGGTCTTGAAGAACCAGTGGTCCCCGCCGGCAGAAAAATCGCCGTTGCGCAGCAGTTCGCTGCCGTCCGGGGCGCGCAGGCTGAGGTTGTCCACCTCCACCACCTGGCCCGGCTCGGCGTTGTACAGGAACAGTTCCACCGGCGGCGTGTGCAGCCAGGTGCCACCGATGTCGCCGCTGTTCAGGTCTGCTGCAACCTGCTGCCAGCCCTTGCGCCCCTCCGCCTGGTAGCTTTTCCACACGCAATCGCGCGAGTTCAGCAGGTGTTTCTCGCACAGCGGGATGGTCAGTTGGAGGCGTTTGCCTTCGCCGCGCATTTCGAAGCTCAGCCGGTAGCGGGTGTTCGGTTCCACCGCCACACGCTGGGCCAGGTACAGTGTCTCCCCGGCGCCCAGCGCCAGGTAGGTGTTGTCCCCCTCGCTGGCATAGCGAAAGTTGCCCGGCACCTGTGCGGACGGGTTCTTGAACAGGAAGGTCTCGGGGAAGGTGCCCAGGCCCATGCCGAACAGGCTGGTGGCCGGCCCCTCGTCCATCATGCGGTAGGCCAGGCTCCAGTGGTCCAGGCGGGTCTGCGCATCCTGCTCGACCGTGGACAGGCGCTGCTGCAGGAAGCTGCTCTGCGAGCCCAGCAGCAACACGCTGCCGGTACCGCCGATCATCACCAGCAAGGCCAGCGCGGATGCCATGCCGCCGCGTCCCCGCTGCTGCAGCGCGCGCAGCCACAGCAGGCCCAGCAGCAACAGCTGCACCACCAGTGCCAGGATGCCGGCGCGGGTGACGGTGGACATCATCAGGTAGACGCTGCCGCTGAACAGCGCCAGGCCGCCCAGCAGGCTGATGACATCGCGTCGGCGCACAACCCACAGCCAGATGAAAGGGATGGCCAGGGCGAGGAACGCCGGCAGGTGTGAGCCGCCGGTGTGCATGCTCGAGAAGCTGGCGGTGATGCGGTAGGGCACCGAGAAATCCAGCAGGCCGGCGTATTGGGAGCGTTCCCACAGGCCGATCAGGATCACCCCCAGCAGTCCCAGCAGGATGCCGGTCGTGAACAGCCGCGCGGGCAGTTCTGCTTTCGCTGGCACCGTCCAGCGCAGCAGCAGGAAAAAGCCGAGCCCCCAGGCGAAGCCCTTGGCCACTCGCAGGGCATTGTAGTGGCTGAAGTAGCTGCTGAAGCTGTTCGCGTCCAGTGGGGACAGCGGCAATAGGCCCACCAGCAGGGCGAGCAGGGTGGTGGCGGCAAAGAACCCACCCAGCACCAGGGTCCGGCGCGACAGGTAGCGTCCGGCCTGTGGATGGGGGGCAAGTAGCAAAGCCACGCCGCAGCTGACCAGGAGGAACAGGTCACTCTCGTCGAAGAAGAAGCGGCCGGTCCAGGGCGCCAGGTCCAGTACCGGCAGCACGGCAGGCAGCACCACCAGCCAGGCCTGCCGGAAGA
>JAZBPS010000442.1:0-1245 GCA_036353375.1 Halieaceae bacterium
AGCCGCTGGAGATGAACGCGGTCCGGGCCAATGCGCTGGCGCATATGGAGAAGACCGGCTGCGACCTTGAAACCGCGGCGCTGCGGGTGTTCTCGAACGCCGACGGCGCCTACGGCGCAAACGTCAACCAGTTGGTCGACAGCGGGGCGTGGGACGCCGAGGACGAGCTGGCCGACGCTTATCAGAAGCGCAAATGCTTCGCCTATGGCCGCGACGGCGCGCCGAAAGCGCAGCCGGAATTGCTCCAGAACATATTAGGCAAAGTTGATCTGGCGTATCAGAATCTCGAATCGGTCGAGCTCGGGGTGACCACCATCGACCACTACTTCGATACGCTGGGCGGCATCGGCCGCGCCGTGAAGCGCGCCCGCGGGCAGGATGCGCCGACCTATATCGGCGACGCCACCCGCGGAGAGGGCCGCGTGCGCACCCTCAACGAGCAGGTCGCGCTGGAGACGCGCACCCGCATGCTCAATCCGAAATGGTATGAGGGCATGCTCAAGCACGGCCAGGAGGGCGTGCGCCAGATCGAGGCGTCGATCACCAACACGGTCGGCTGGTCGGCGACCACCGGCGCGGTCGACCCCTGGGTCTATCAGCGCCTGACCCAGACTTTCGTGCTCGACGAGGAGATGCGCAAGCGCCTCGCCGATCTGAACCCCAAGGCCTCGGCCCGGCTGGCCAACCGCCTGATCGAAGCCCACGAACGCAACTACTGGACCCCCGACGAGGAGACCCTCGAGGCGCTCAGGCGCGCCGGCGAGGAGCTCGAGGACCGCCTGGAAGGCGTGTCCGAAGCCGTCACCTAAGGAAGGAGAGCCCATGGCCCCCCTCGACAGAAATCCCCCGCGACTCGGCCGCGGAGAAGACGGCGAAGGCTCGGTGCAGGTCAAGATGGACCCGGCGCTGAAGATCGAAGGCGCCAAGGTGTTCTCGGTCTATGGCAAGGGCGGCATCGGCAAGTCGACGACCTCGTCGAACCTGTCGGTCGCCTTCACCCAGCTCGGCAAGCGCGTGCTGCAGATCGGCTGCGACCCCAAGCACGACTCGACCTTCACGCTGACCGGCCGGTTGCAGCCGACCGTGATCGACGTGCTGAAGGATGTGGACTTCCACTCCGAGGAGCTGCGCCCCGAGGACTTCGTCTATGAGGGCTTCAACGGCGTGCTCTGCGTCGAGGCCGGCGGCCCGCCCGCGGGCACGGGCTGCGGCGGCTATGTCGTCGGCCAGACGGTGAAGCTCCTG
>JAZBPS010000397.1:0-3893 GCA_036353375.1 Halieaceae bacterium
AAGTGGCCATGCGCTACAGCCGCACACTCGATTGGCTGGATGCCGAGGGGCAGGGCAGTTGCTACTGGCCGGACGCTGAGATCAACTACGGGTTCTATGAGGGCGACGGCGCCGGTTGGCTGCCGGTGGTGATGGAGGTTGAACTGGGTACCCAGCGCCGCTGGCACCTGTGCGGCGGGCTATTGATTGCAGTACACGGCCACCGTGCCAGCAGCGAGTGCTACGGCTTCACCGTGAGCTGTTCAGAAAACGACGCCGGTGAGAAGGTGGATAGCCTGTTCGGCGGCCGCTATCTCGACGAGTGGGAGAAGCGCGACGGTGAGTGGCGCATCCTCAAGCGCAAGTACATCCTGGATTTTGCCTACCAGTTGCCCAACGGGCTGGATGAGCTGGCCGGCTCGGGCTTGAACCTGCCAATCCTGCAGATTCAGCAGGCCGGCCACCCGGCGTACCGGCCCCTGTGACACGGCGCAGCACCCCCCCACGGGTGCGCTACCTGACCGGGGCGCTGATGTATTTTTCCCGGGGCATTCCCTACGGCCTGCTGGCCATAGCCCTGCCGGCCTGGCTGGTGGCGGAGGGGCCACGGCCACATAGATTGGTTCCTACCTGCACCAGAGGCTGAAGGCGCAGACCGCGTAAGAAGGATTTACGGGTACACTATCGGCAGACACAAGGGAGAGTCAGGGCCTGTCGGTTCTGGATTCCCCGGAGTTGCCATGACGCCCTTCGCAAACAACAGGGAGCGCGCGATGAACACGGCCACGCAACCATCGACCAAACTGCTTCTCGAAGAAACCCAGGACCACGTACGGTGGATTACCCTCAACCGTCCCGAGCAGCGCAACCCCTTGTCGCTGGCCATGCTTGATGCGCTGCATGACGCGCTCAACAGGGCGGGGGAGGATGCATCGATACGGGTCATTGTGATCGCCGCGAATGGCCCGGTGTTCTCCGCGGGGCATGACCTGCGCGAGATGAGCAAGCACGAGGGCGAAGACCAGGCATCGCAAGTGGCTCGTATGCGCGAGATCCTGGAGCGCTGCTCAACCATGATGCTGGGCATCATCAACCATCCCAAGGCGGTCATTGCCTCGGTGCAGGGCACGGCCACGGCGGCGGGCTGCCAGCTGGTCTCAGCCTGCGACCTGGCCATTGCCGCCGAGGGTGCAACATTCTGTACACCCGGCGTGAACATGGGTGGCTTCTGTACCACGCCACTGGTCGGCATCGGCCGCAACATTCACCGCAAGCACGCAATGGCGCTGGCGCTCACTGGTGATGCCATCCCGGCAGAGGAAGCCGTGCGCATGAGCCTGGTCAATGAGGTGGTGCCCGAAGACAGACTGCGGGAGCGTACTGCTGAGCTTGCCGAGCGCATCGCCTCGAAATCCGCCCAGGGTATTCGGCACGGCAAGGCCGATTTTTACCAGCAGGTCGACATGCCGATAGAAGAGGCCTTTGCCTACGCCAATGAGGCCATGGTGCGGGCGATGACATCGCCGGATGCCGAAGAGGGCAAGGCCGCATTCTTCGAGAAGCGCAAACCCCAGTGGGGAGACGCCTGACCGCTATGCCCCTTTCGAGCGACCAGGCCATCGCCACCGTCCTGCGCGAGGTCAAAACGATTGCGGTGCTGGGTGCCAGCCACAAGCCCGAGCGGCCCAGCCATGAGGTCATGGAATTCCTGCTCCGGCAGGGCTACCAGGTGTTTCCCGTGAATCCCGGGCTGGCCGGTACGCAGCTGCTCGGCCAAACCGTGGTGGCATCGCTGGCAGAGCTTCAGGGGCCGGTCGACATGGTGGATGTGTTTCGGCATCCGGAGTATCTGCCGGGTATTGTTGAGGAGGTCATCAGCGCCGGTATAGCCACCCTGTGGACGCAGCTGGGTGTTATCGACCTTGAGGCTGCCGCGCGGGCGGAGGGGCACGGCATTCGCGTGGTGATGGATCGCTGCCCGGCGATCGAGGCGCCCCGGCTTGAGCGCCTCGGTTTACTGTAGCCGCTGCTTTACTGCGACTTCGCACTCGCCTGCGCAAAGTAATCCGCCACCAGGTTGGTCAGCACATTCACACCGGTCTTCAGGGTGGATTCATCCACATAGAACAGCGGTGAGTGGTTGCTGGGCTGTGCCAGTGGGTCCACGTCGCGTGGCGAGCCGCCCAGGAACAGGAGCAGCCCGCAGGGTGGGCGGCTGTTGAAGCGGATGCAAGTGGAGCACTGAGCCGGGGTGGGTCAGGGCAGCAGTTCGGGCCTGTTGGTGCGCAACCAGTCCGTAACCTCTCGTTGCAGGTTTTCCGCGGCTGCGATGCACTCTTGAACGGAACTGTCGTCTACATCCTCGCCGGAATAGTCAATGGCATGGCGCTTGACACGAAATACATCGAGGAGCCGCACCTGGTCTGTATCCATTTCGATAGAGTGAACCAGGGACTGGATCATTGTCTGGTGGTGTCCGGGCTTGCTCTTGCTGGTTCGGTAGCCGTTCCCCCACAGGGCGGCCGAGCATAGTTGGGTGATGGACTTGTAGGCGGCGTCCAGTCGCGTTTCATTGGTTATTGAATTCTGGCGTGCATCTTCGAGGCTTCGCGCCGCCGCATCCAGCAATCTGGCCAGCTGAGCGGCATTGGTGACATGCTCTTCAAGTAGCGCAATCCTGAGTAAGTTCTCTAAACTCACGCTCGCCTCCTACAACGAAGACCTTTGGCTCACGGCGAAGGCGCTCTGCGAATCGGTCTTGCGCGCGCAGCTGATCAAGGAATTTCGATGTGCGCATCACCACAGGATTGATTTCCCGTCTGAGTGAATCTTGCGCTGGCCCGAGTGCCTTAACCACGTCGAACAACGCGACGTCGCCCAGTACACACAGGTCCAGGTCACTGTCCTTATGCTGTGTCCCGGACGCCATGGAACCGAACACAAATGCTATATCAATTTGGCCTGCCAGATTCGTGAGACTGTCACCCAAAACGTGCGCCATACCGACTGTCTTGCGGAAGATGGAGGCGAGTTCCTCATAGATCGTACAATCCTGTGCCACCTGGTAGAGAACCTGGTTACCCTGCGTTTCCCGTTTCAATAGTCCGGCAACCGCCATGGCTTTCAGCTCCCTGTGTAGTGAGCCGGCCGAGATGCCTGTCAGCCGCTCTAGCTGGCGCACATGAAAGCGCTCGCCGGGACTCAGGAAGAGCACGGAAAGTACCTGCCTTCGATAGGGGCTGAACAGGAAATCGATGAGTTGTTTGGCCATGGCCCTAACATGTTCTCAAAAACGCTACAATTGTAGCTTTTATGAGAACAATAGCAACCAGGAGCAGGAGGTCTGGGGACAGTTGGCCCGATGCATAGCCCACCTGTTCACCGAGATAACTCGAGCTTGAGCAGGGCGAATAGCCGGGGGCCTACTTGTCTCCCGTCGATGCGGGTGTCCATCACCAGCGCTGCCCGACGATCGAGGCGCCGCGCCTTGAGCGGCTTGCTTTGCTGTAGCCACACCGGCGACGCGCTGGCCCTGGCGTGGCTTGCGGTGCGGAAGAAGTGGGCAGGGCAGTCATTACGCAAACTGCCCCGAATTCACTCCGAGACCAGCAACCGTTCACGCAACCGCGACGCTGCCGCGTGCTGTCCCTTGAACAGCAGCACGGCGACGCGGGTCTGTGACATCCGGTAGCGCAGCAGTTCCACCAGGCGGGCATCTTCTTGCAGGCGGATGGCAGCTGCCGTCAGGTCAAAGCGCGACAGGTCGCCCAGGCAGTCGGTGTCGGCCTCGGTGGAGACCCAGTCGATATCCCAGAGTTCTTTCATCCCGATCGCGTCCGGGGAGAGGATGCTGGTGCACAGTTCGTGCACTGCCTGCTGGAAATCGTTGGGAATGATGCCGCGGGCAGCACTGC
>JAZBPS010000398.1:0-3114 GCA_036353375.1 Halieaceae bacterium
CGGTGAGATCGGCGGCTCCGTCAACCTCAGCATCTCACTGGGACTCGCCCTGGCGACCGGCCTGGGCGGCGCCATCGTCAATCACAGTCGGGCGACAGCGTTGCCCCTGGGCGACGCCATCCAGGGGATCTGGGGGCTATCAGTGGCTCTGGCTGTTATCGGCTGCGTGCTGCTCTGGCGCCATATGCGTCGGCGCCGGCTGGGCTAACTGCCAGCGCAGGAAGCCGATGACCTCACGAATTTCGGTTTCGCTCAACTTGCCCCGGTAGTCAGGCATTTTCGAGCCCGGAAAGAAGTTGGATACCTGGCTCACAAGTGCCACGGCCTGATCATCAGACAACGCACGCAGCATGCCGGGATCGCGGTCCAGCGGCGGCCCGAGCTGGCCGCCGCGGTTGCCCAGGCGGTGGCACTTTACGCAGTGGTCCACGAAGGTGGCATAGCCCGAGTGCACTGACGCCTGCGCTTCCGGGGGTGGCGGCAGCGGCGCAAAATCCTCGGCCCGACGGATGCGGCTGAACTGGTAGGGCCATGGCAGCTTGTTCCAGACAGCCTCATCCAGGTTCGCGTCTGCGGACTTCCAGATCAGGTAAAAAGGATCAAAGTCCACGGTCTCGCGGCCGTGCTGAAACAGCTTGAAGTCGCGACCGGGACTGGGTGCCAGGTCACCGATCGCGACCAGCGCATCCAGGTCCGGGTTTTCCAGCACTGTTGTATCGAAGGGGATCTCGTACCCGTCTATGCACTCGAGAATCAGTTGTTCACCCACGCTGAAACCCTGGTCCTCAAGCAGCGCGCGCAGGTCAACGCCGTGGTAGCCGCGCCGTTCATGGTAATGCGGGTCATCGATAATGAGCTCACGCGCGCCGTAACGGGCAACCATCTCGGAGGTGGCGAGCCGGCTCTCGCTGCCGTCGGGGTTCTCTACCAGCAAATGCTTGTCGCCTGACGCGGTTGCCAGTGACGCGGCCGCGATACCACACAACAGGACCAGGGCCCGCGTGAGCCGGCTCGCGCATCTCGTCCTGAATACCTGCAACTACCAGTCCTCCCGGTCACGCAGCCGACTCAAGGGATACGCCGACACCTCCTGTATCAGCTTCGCGAGACCATTAATGTAATGATTGCAGTAAAGTTCGCCCAACTCTGCCGTCGCCTTAGTGGCATCGCCCGAACAGCCCGCGGGATGCAGGTCATTGGAAATCCACCCCATGTAGGTGCTGCCCAGCACCCGCAGGTGTTCGTAATCTGCCTCTACCTCGGCCAGCAGCCCGGAAAAATTCTGCGCCTTGTCCATCTTCACAAGGTCGGGCCGCAGGTGCAGCATCATGGAGGTTTCAACCTGCCCCGCATGAATACCATGTTTTACCTCGTCCCCGGGGACATCGGCATCCGGCCTGCCAAAGGTCCAGCCGCTGCAGCCCACCGCCATCATCTTGCATTTAACCCGCAGCTCGCGACAGCAGATCTCCATAACCTGCGGCTGGCCACCGTGGGCATTGAAGAACATCAGCTTGCGGACGCCGGCGCGAGCCACACTCTCCCCGATCTCCATCCAGCTGTGCAGCAATGTCTCCGGTGTATGGGTCAGCGTGCCCTCGTACTGGATGTGCTCGGTGGACTTGCCGATGTCCTGGGTAGGCAGCACCAGCAGCGGAACGTCTTCCGGCACCAGGGCAGCGGCGCCAGCACACAGCGACTCTGCGATGGTGGCATCGGTGCTGAGGGGGAGGTGGGGGCCGTGCTGCTCTATCGCGCCAACCGGCAACAGCGCCACGGTGCGCTCCGGATCCAGCGCGCTGAATTCATCTGTACTGAGGTCCTGCCACAAGCGCATATTGTTACTCCACACGTAGATTTATCGACTGCGACCCAGGAAGCGTGTTCCCGTTTCCGCCCAGCTTGCCGCCGTACGACAAAACTGACACGGTATATACAGCGGTCGCTCTTACTGTGCCACATTATCACTAATCGCCATCAGCAAAAGGAGAAAGCCGGTGCCTACCATCGACAATCCTGCCGACGTGCATCCGCCATTCGGCAACTACGCCCACGGGGTTGAAATACCCCCAGGTGCGCGGCTGGTCCTGTGCTCGGGCCAATTAGGAATAAGCAAGAACGGTGCCATACCCGACAGCGTGGAGGAGCAGGCTGATCTATGCTTTGACACGATTGAGGCCATTCTCGCCCAGGCCGGCATGACGCTGGCCAACATCGTGCAGCTTCGCGCCTATGTCACCGACCGCGCCCACTTTCCCGCCTACATGGCCGTGCGTGACCAACGCCTTGGAGGACGGGAGGTTGCGTCCACCCTGATGATTGTCGGCGGGTTCACGCGCGCTGAATTCCTCGTCGAAATCGAGGCAGTTGCCGCGAGCCCCTGCTGATCCCCACACACTGCTGAAGCGGAACCGCAGCCCTCGCGCACGCACCGCATGAGGGCGGGCCACACCGTGTTATCTCCCGCCGCATGCCCATCCGTGGTGCGGCCCGGCACCCTGAACGGGCAGGGATACAGGAATTTGTCCAGTTGGCAAACACCGCTACGCGCCCGCCAGCGCAGCCCAATGAAGTTTTGAGGCTTTTTTTCAGGGGTTTTTAGACAGCCACGTTTTGTCTGCGCCTGAGTCTCACAAAAAACCAACCTATCGGTCAGGATTTTTGGCACAGGCATTGCATCGTCACTTCGCGATAACACCCGGGCCGCTTTAGCCGGGGGACAAAAGCAGTTCGCTTTACAGCGTCGGGGAGACGATAGATGAAAAAATTTGCGATGACCCTGATGGCCTCAACCATTGCGATGCAAAGCGCAATGCTGGCGGCCCAGGAAACCACTGAAGAAGCATCAGGCGATGTGGTAGAGCTTGAAACGTTTGTTGCCGAAGAAGAGGTGAACGACGAGTTCGGCATCTTGCAGAGTGAGCCGGTTGACTCGGTGTTCGGCTTCGGCAAAACGATTCTGGAAACGCCGCGCTCCGTGTCCTCCATCAGCTCTGAGTTCCTGGAACAGTTCAACGCCCAGGGCATTAATGACATCGTCCAGTTTGTCCCGGGCACCTTCACCACCTCATTCTTCGGCGTGGCGGGCTCCCTGGACATACGCGGCAGCTCCGC
>JAZBPS010000399.1:0-7957 GCA_036353375.1 Halieaceae bacterium
GGTACAACCACCCTCGGCCCGGCAGCCGCGCAAGCGTGCCGCCAGCCTGGGTGAACACACTGACGATGTCATAACGGACTGAGCAATACGATGCTAATCAAAGGCGCCACCCTGCTGCAGGGCTCCACAATGGATGTAAGAGTCACGGGCACAGTGATTGAAGAGCTTGCAGAGAGCCTCGCGCCTCGCGACAGCGAACATGTGATAGATGGGCGCGAACGCACCCTTATCCCGGGCCTCCACGACCACCACATCCATTTTTTTGCACTCGCCGCAGCCCGCAGTTCCTTGCAATGCGGACCACCCTTTGTGCAAGGCGAAGCCGCCTTACTTGAGCTGTTAAACAGGGCATGTGTCGGCAAGCCCGCGTCTATCAGGGGCGTGGGCTACCACGAAAGCGTGGCTGGCGATCTGGGCGCTGACTATCTCGACGCGGCCTGTGGTCCCATTCCCACCAAGGTACAGCACAGGAGCGGCCGGCTGTGGTACCTGAACAGTGCAGCCATGCAGCTGCTGCCACCTGTGGAGACATGGCCGCAGGGCGCTGAGCGCGATAGCGCCGGGAAACCCACCGGACGCTTTTACAACGCGGACGACTGGCTGCGGCAGTTCCTCACCGCTTCGCCGATAGACATTCACAATACCAGCCTGGAACTGGCCCGCTATGGCATCACGGGCTTCACCGACGCGGGACCCGACAATGACCAAAGCACCTTGCAGATGATGCGATCCTCACAGAAAGATGGCAGTTTGCTGCAACGCGTGGTGTTGATGGGTCGCCTGGACTTGCCGGCTTATCGCGATAGCTTCCTGCGCCGCGGCCCGGTGAAAATCTACCTGCGCGAAGTGGACCTCCCGGATTTCGATTCCCTGTGCGCTTCTATAAGCAAGGCACACAGTGAACAGCGGAACGTCGCTTTTCACTGTGTCACCCTGGGGGAGCTGCACTACGCACTCGAATCACTGGATAGCGCCGGTTTCCTGCAGGGTGACAGAATCGAACATGCATCCGTTGCTGATGATTTCTCGATTGATCGCATTGCCGCCTGCGGCGCCACCGTGGTCACGCAGCCCCATTTCATTTATGAACGCGGGGACCAGTATCTGCAGCAGGTGCCCGTCGATGAGCAACCTTTCCTCTACCGGGGCGCTGCCTTTCTGGGCAAAGGGGTTCCATTTGCAGCCGGGAGCGATGCGCCCTTCGGAGAACCCGATCCATGGGTCGCTATACGCGCGGCAAAGGACCGCCGCACCCGCGACGGGGTCAGCATGCGAGACGATGAATGTATTGCCCCGGCGCGGGCATTCGAGCTGTTCCTGGGGGACCCGATGAGCCCGGCTAGAACGCGGAAGGTTGAGCAAGGCGCAGCGGCGGACCTCTGCCTGTTGTCGGGAACCCCCGAGGATGTCGTAGAGGACCCGAGCCGGGAGCGCGTTGAAATAACGCTGATTAATGGCAAGGTTGTGTGGCGTCGGGGTCGCTGAGCGCGCGCTTTACCTCTCGTCGCAGCAACTTGCCCGTCTCGTTATAGGGCAACTGATCGACAAACACGATTTTCTCCGGCATCCGCGACGACCGCAGTGACTCGCGAACAAAGGCCTGCAGCGACTCTTCTGACACCGTCTCTCCCGTCGCCGGCACCACGGCGGCCGCTACCGCCTCACCCCACTGCTCACTCGCTATACCGACAACTGCCGCTTCAATAACGCCAGGATGTTCTTCCAGTACCTGCTCGACCTCGCCCGGGGAAATATTCTCGCCGCCGCGCACAATCACATCGTCCGAGCGACCTTCCAGAAACAGGAAACCTTGCTCATCCAGAAAACCATCATCCCGGGTGTAGAACCACTGATCTTCGTCCAGCAAGCTACCCTGCTCCACGTATTCTCCCGCGACCTGCTCGCCGCGGACAAAAATGCCGCCGGACTCACCCGGTTGTAAGCGTTTGCCGGCCGCATCCCGTATCTCAATCTGGATGCCCGGTAGCGGTTTGCCCACGGACGTCAGGCGCTGCCTGGCGACCGGGTCGCTGGATTCCAGCGCCGCGCGATGATCCTCCGGGCCCAGCACTGAAATCGTCGAACTGGTTTCCGTCAAACCGTAGGCATTGGTGAAGCCCGCATCCGGAAACATTGCCAGCGCGTCCAGGATGCTTTGTTTGGGCATTTTCCCCCCGCCGTAAGCGATAGACGACAGGTGTGGCAGGGACGCGGTCTTCGCACCCCGTGCGCGTAACACATCGACAATCCGTGTCACCATGGTTGGCACGAGAAACGCATGGGTGACCTTCTCGTTTTCCGCCAGCGCAAGCCATTCGGCGGCGTCGAATGCGGGCAACAGGACAATCCTGCGCATCGAGTAGGTAGCGCTCATCAGCGCGGAAATGCCTGCAATATGGTAAGGCGGCACACTCACCAGAACGGCCTGTTCCGGGCCAGCGCTGGCGAACTCGACAGACCCGAGAATGTAGGACACAAGGTGGCTGTTGCGCAGCACGGCCGACTTGGGCACGCCGGTAGTGCCACTTGTAAATAGCTGAACCGCAACCGATTCGGGATCAGTCATCGCCGCGTCGAAGTCGGCCGAACCAATGTGTTGCAGTTGCCCAAGAAATTCCTGAGGATTGTGGCTGCTGCGGCCATCCACGAAATCGGCCCGATCTGAAAACACATAGGGCGCATCCAGCCTGTCCAGCAAAGACAGCATCTCGCTCTCGGTAAGGCGGTAATTGATCGGCACGTAGGGCAGTCCGGCAAACGCTGCGCCAAAAAACGCCACCGCAGTAACCACGGACGCCTCGCCTGTCCAGGCTACAGAGCGGGCGCCACTGTCCCGAAACACTGCAGCGGCACTTCGCGCCACCTGCAGAAGCTCACCATAGCTCAGGGCGGCTGCTCCACAGCGTATGGCCTCCCGATCAGGACCTGCTTCGGCGGCCATTTCAAGCAACATGGATACGTTCATGGTCAGTCGGAGCTGGGCAGTTCCCGGGCCTCGCGAAAACCCAGAGCCTCACCGTCTATGGACAGCTCTCCGTCACCACCCTTGGTGCAAAGCAGCTCAATCGTCTGCTCCGGGTTGGTATAGCGCTTGCCCATGAGTGCACTGCCCTCTACAGCACCCTCTGACGCTTCGGGGGAAGCATCTGCGGCGTCGATCATGGGCACTCCCCCGCAGCAGAGCGCTACCGGATTGTCGGTACTGCCCTTCACCACCATCACTTGTACGTCGCTCACAGCGCTCTTGAGGCGCATCCCCGGCTTCAGGACTATCACGCAGTTCCTCTCCTTGATCACTCCAATGAAAGCTTGACGCTTTATCAAACCTGTAATGTTAACCGCAACGCGCTGCGGGCAAAGCTCATTAAACGACACATGAACTGCCCAAAACTGACATGGACGCCGCCAGTGGAACGTTTCTGTAAGTTTGTGATAAGCATCATGGGGCATTTATGCACCGCTGTTACCCGATAAACAGGTAGCATCGCGGCAAAGGATAATTAACGGAGCCCTCAATGTCTGGTGTTTTGGATGGAGTGAAAGTTCTCGACCTGTCACAGGGGATTGCCGGCCCCATGGCGACGATGGTTCTCAGCGACCAGGGCGCGGATGTCATCAAGATTGAAACGCCGGAGGGCGACCCCTGGTGGGACATCGCCCGATTGGGCTACAGGGCCTGGCAACGGGGAAAACGCAACGCCATTTTCGACTTCACCAGCGACGACGATTACCAGCAGTTTCTGGACCTGGTCAAAACGGCCGATGTGCTGGTTGAGAGTTTCTCACCGGGCATTACAGATGAACTGCGAATTGACTACGCGACACTTTCGCAAGTAAATCCGCGCCTCGTGTACTGCTCGATCACCGGTTATGGTCGTGACAACGAGCTATCCGACCGACCTGCAATAGACGCGCTGGTAGCAGCCCGGGTCGGGCTCCACTACGAGCAGCGTGGACGCGTCGGCGGCGTTTTCAACGCCTCGGGCGCGGAAATCCCCTTCGAGGACATCGAGTTCAATCCTGAGGCCGTCGTCGGCCCCAGACATCACGACCGCGATGGCCCAGTGTTCACCGGTACTCACTGGCCAAGCGCCGGCGCGGCCTACGCGGCGCTAACATCCATCAGCGGCGCCCTGTTCGTGCGCGCGCAGACAGGACAGGGGCAGTGGGTGGAAACCAGCCTGGTACAAGGCGCACTGACGGCAGGCACGCTGGCCTTCAGCCGGGCCGACAAACCGGATGCGCCACATTTCGCAACGTGGATTAACGACTCCCGTTCACCGAAGGGTAACTTTCGCTGCAAAGATGGGCGCTGGGTGATCAACTGGGTGTGCAGCCCAAGCTTCGTCCTGGGTGCCTCACAGGGAGAGACGCTCGACACATCACCCGACATGGGTGCTAGAGACGACCCCGACAGAATCATGCCGGCGCTTGAAGACATGCTGGTGCTCGACCACTACTACCCGATGTTGTCCGAGGCTTTTGAGCGTTTCACCGCTGACGAATGGACAGACGCGGGCGCCGTCGCGGGCCAATGCATACAGAAAATTGTATCTCCGGAGGAGGCACTGAACGACACCCATTTCCTCGAAGACGGTTGCGTTGTTGATGTCCTGGATCCTGAGCTTGGTCCCACCAGGCAGGTTGGCACCCTGTACTGCCTGGAGAAGAACCCCTGTAAGCCGCGCGAGGGGATAGCCAGCCCCGGTGAGCACTCACAAGCTGTGCGCAGCGAAGCCGCCGAACACAGCGGTCCAGCTACTGCGAGCGACAGGGCAATGCCGCCGAAGCCGCTGGCGGGCATCAAAGTGATAGACCTCGGTCTCGCAATCGCAGGCCCCTTCGGCGCGCAGGTGTTGTCAGACCTGGGGGCCGATGTAATCAAGGTGAATGCAACCTATGACTGGTATTGGCACTCGAACTGTATTGCCATGTCAGCCAATCGAGGCAAGCGCAGTATTGCGATCAACATGCGCGACCCCAAAGGCGTGGCCTTGATCCAGGATCTGTGCAGGGACGCCGACGTGGTCATTCACAACATGCGCTATAAAGCCGTGGAAGGTAAAGGCCTGGACTATGCATCGCTTTCCAAAATCAACCCAAGACTGATCTACTGCCACACACGCGGCTTTGAGAAAGGCCCCAGAGAACCACTACCTGGTAATGACCAGACGGGCTCAGCCCTGTCTGGCGTCCAGTGGGAGGACGGCGCCTGCAACTACCCGGGTGGTCGCCCCTACTGGACCCAGACGACCCTGGGAGATACCGGCAATGGATATCTGGCAGCAGTCGCTATTATCCAGGCACTCACCGAGAGAGAGAAAACCGGCGAGGGCCAGTTCGTCGACACGTCCATTGTCAATGCACAGCTATTCAACTGTTCTCACATCATCGCGAAGAACGACGGCAGCGGATTTGAAAGGCCCATGCTCCAGCAAGACGCCTTGGGCTTCTCAGCCGGCTACCGCCTGTACAAGACCACAGACAAGTATCTCTGCCTGGCCCTGTTAAAAGACACACACTGGCAGGCACTGTTTACGGCCCTCGAGCTGACAGAAGAAGCCGGGAAACACGGTTACCAGAATCGGGAAACGCGGGAAAAATTCGATAAGGAACTCACCGACCTCATACAGTCTGCTCTCAGCAAGGACTCCGCCGACAGCTGGTTCGCCAGGCTCGATACCGCGGGCGTGCCCTGCGAAATCAGCGAGCCCGATTTCATGCGCAGCATGTGGCAGGAGGGATCCTTCATGCTGGAACGGGGCTGGCTCGTTAATTTGCCCCATCCGGTCACGGGCAGGATAGGCCACGTGGGCGTTCCCTATCAGTTCTCCCATAGCCCGGCGTCCGTGCAGTTCCGCCCACTTATCGTCGGCGAAGCTACCCGGCAGATCCTGACGGAACTGGGCTATACGGAACAGCAGCAGAACGAACTTTTCGACGCGCAGGTTGTAGCGGATGCCAGTTGCCACCCCTACGAGCTGAACCTGGAGACCGCGTAAGCCAGCAGGCCAGCGCCGCCTTCGTCCCCGGGGAAAACGTGCAGGCGACCGCCGATGGATAGGCTCACAGCTGAGCGCTTCGATGTAAGCGAGGCATTGGATCTGGCTCAGGCAGCGAGCGTGTGCACCGATCTGTTCATGCCTTCGGGCCCAGCAAAAGCACTGGTGGTATGCCTGCCTGGCGGCGGTTGCAACAGAACTTACTTCGACCTGCAGGTTGATTCTGATAAAAGCTACAGTTGCGCACGCTTTCTCTGTGCAAAAGGCTACGCTGTTTGCACGGTTGATCACCTGGGCGTGGGTGACAGCACCAGACCCGAGGACGGCTACGCCGTAACGACGCGCAGGGTGCTAGCCGCATCGCATGAGCTGGTCACCCAGCTTCGGCGTCATACCATCCCGGAGATTGTTGCAAGCCGGTCGCCCTCCGCAGCGGCACAAGACTTGCCAGTCTATGCGCTGGGGCACTCCATGGGCGCGTTCCTCGCTATCAAACAGCAATTCCAGTTCGCTGATTACGACGCACTTGGCCTGCTGGGCTTCGGTCACCAGGGCCTGCCTGATCTGCTAAGCGATCTGGGGAAGGAACTGGCGGCTCGACCAGACGATATTGAGCACAGGGAAGCCGAACTAGGCGCCGCGCAATACGGTGCCGGCTACTTTGAGATTCCGCCGCAAACACCAAAGGACGCGGCTGACCCACGTGCTGCCGCCCTGCTCGCCTGCAGCACACCCGTTATAGCCACGGTCGGTGCAACCGTACTCATACCCGGTGCCAGCCTGCGTGAAAGTCGCAGTATTACCTGCCCGGTTTTCGTAGCCAATGGCAGTCGAGACATGGCGGGGAGCGCCGCACTGGCGGCCAGCGCCTATACAAACAGTCGTTCTGTCACTGAATTTGAGATTCCCGACGCTGGCCATATGCACTTCCTGAGCCGGTCCAGACAATTGTTGTTCAAGCGACTGGCGACCTGGCTGGAAACATTGTCGGCTTAGGGCGCCAGTCTTGTAAGTTTGCGTCAAGTAACAACACGCCGTTTGCGTCTACGCTGACAAATAGTCTGGTGTTATAGCGCTGAGTAAACCCTCGGCAATACCAATAACTTATTAAAAATGGTGCCGATATGACTGAGAGACTTATTTCCGCAGATTCACACGTCTACCTGTCTGACGACGTGATCAAAAGCCACATGTCATCCCAGGCGTCGAAAATCTGGGACGAGGCGAGAGCCAAAGATGCCGAGTACGACGCCCGGGTTAACCGGGAGGGGCAACCGCAACTGAACATAGAAGACTTTGTTGACCTGGAGGCGAGCCAGGACCCGGGCTATAGCAATGCGCAGGCGCGTCTTGCTGCCATGGACCGCGACAAGGTAGAAGCTGAAGTCATCTTCGCTGAGGTCGGTGGCGCACGCATCGCCAACCCTACCCTGATGGGGAGCCACTGGATAGACGGCGTACGCGGCTTCAATGATGCGATGGCGGAGTTTGCCTCCGCGGATCCTGCCCGCCTTCTCTCAGCTTACCAAC
The DNA here is from genome assembly GCA_036353375.1 of Halieaceae bacterium. Taxonomy (GTDB): domain Bacteria; phylum Pseudomonadota; class Gammaproteobacteria; order Pseudomonadales; family Halieaceae; genus JANQIO01. The sequence goes on from JAZBPS010000399.1 coordinate 7,533, forward strand.
TACCGCTCTACGATATTGATCTCGCTGTCGCGGAGTTTGACCGACTGGCAAAGCTCGGGGCGCGAGGCATACAGATTCCCTCATTTCCATCCGACGCAGGCCTTCCCGACTATCACGACCCGGTCTACGCAAAGCTCTGGTCACGGTTTGAGGAAACGGGAATCACCGTTCTGAACCATCTCGAGGTAAGGCCGCAGATGTGGTCCGTGTTCAGGCGAGATCCGTCGCCGCAAAAAGGCATCTTTACCGCGATCCCCGCAATGTCCATGGCTGAAACCATCATGTTCTGGATTCTCGCCGGCACGCTGGCGAACCATCCAAAGCTGAAGGTCATTCTGGTGGAGCCCGGTCTTGGCTGGATTCCGTGGTTCTTGAGCCTGCTCGATCAGCGCATGCACGAACACTACGAATTCCCTGGGCTTGAC
>JAZBPS010000400.1:0-9545 GCA_036353375.1 Halieaceae bacterium
CGTAAACCTCTTGGTGTCCAACTTAAGCATAAGCGGAATCGCGGCGGCTGGCCACGCTGCGACAATTTGTCGCTGTCTGGCATCGGGGGACACCGCTAGACTCGCTCGCCGTATTCGATGTCAGTGGATAAACCCGTATGCGTTATTACCCCGGCTTCTTCAGACCCACCATCCTCGGCCTTGCCTGCGCGGTGGCAAGCCATGCCCTTGCGGACCACACCCACGTCGAAGAGGTGGTGGTGCAGGGCTCTGTCGCCGACGCCCGCACTATCAACGTCGCGGAATCGATGGTGATTTCTCCCGATACCGCGCTGCTGCTGAAGAAAGCACCCGGCGCCAACGTCAATGGCAACGGTCCGCTATCGAACATTCCCCAGTATCGCGGCATGTACGGACCGCGCGTCGGCGTGCTGCTGGACGGTGTAGAGCTGGCGCCTGCCGGGCCCAACTGGATGGACCCGCCCCTGTCCTACGCGGCATCGGGCCAGCTGGAGTCGCTGGAATTGTTCCGCGGCATTGCTCCGGTCAGCGTGGTACAGGAGTCCATCGGCGGCGCGGTTCGCGCCGTGACAGCCCAGCCCGGTTTTCGCGAGGACGGTGCCTGGCAGCTGGACGGTCACGTCTACGGCAGCGGCCAGACGGTCAACAGCGGCACACAGCTGGGTGCCAGCCTGATGGGTGCCAGCGACGCCCAGCGCTTCCGCCTGGCCGTATTGCGAGAGGAGGCGGATGATGCGGCCTTCGCTGATGGGGATATCCTGCCCAGTGAATACGCCCGCCAGCGGTTCGACCTTGCCTACGGTTTCCGCCTGGGTGCGCACGAGTTCGACCTGGGCTATGTCTACAGCGATACCGGCGAGTCCGGCACACCGGCCCTGCCCATGGATATCGACTTTATCGAGGGCAATCTGGCGTCGCTGGGCTACCGCTACCAGGCAGACGGCTTGCGGGTCGAAGGCCGCCTGTTCGCCAGCGCTCTCGACCATGAAATGACCAATTACCACCTGCGCCAGCCCCCGATGTCGCCGCAGATGTGGCGCCGCAACACCACGGATTCAGAGAACCTGGGCTTCAAGCTCGCGGCTACCGTGCTGCGCGAGAACACCAACTGGACTTTTGGCGTGGATGGGCTGGAGTCTACACACAACGCCAATATCGATAATCCCAATGCGGCGATGTTCTTTGTACAGGGCTTCAACGACGCTCAGCGTCGGGTACTGGGTACGTTCGCTGAAGTGAATCACGACTTTGGCGCCGGGCTGCGCGGTGAATTCGGTGTGCGCTACAACCGGATCGACACGGATGCGGATGAAGTGGATGGCACGCCCGCGATGATGTCGCCGGCGGCCGGCGCTCTTCGCGACCAGTTCAATGCGGCGGATCGTTCCCAAACCGACCACAACATCGATGTGGTCGCCAAGCTCTGGTATGACGCCAGTGACAGTACCACGCTGTACGCGGCAGTGGGCCGCAAGACGCGTGCCCCCGGCTACCAGGAGCGCTATCTGTGGCTGCCGCTGCAGGCCACGGGTGGCCTGGCGGACGGGTTTACCTACACGGGTGATGTCGACCTCGACTCCGAGGTGGCTCACGAGATCGAGTTGGGCGCTGACTACAGCAGCGCCCGACTCGCGCTGTCGCCGCGCGTCTTTTACCGCGAAGTCGAAGACTACATTCAGGGTGTGCCGAATCCGCTGATGCCGGCGCAGATGTTCGCCGGCATGATGAACCCCAACGGTCCGGCACCGCTGCGCTTCGCCAATGTGGAAGCGGTGCTCTACGGTTTCGATATGGACTGGTCTTACCGGCTGAGCGATAGCCTGGCGCTTCGCGGCATCGTTAACTATGTGCGCGGTGAACGCGACGATATCAACGACAACCTCTACCGTATCGCGCCGCTCAACACCACCGTGGCCCTGGATTACAGTGCCAGCAACTGGGGTGCTTCACTGGAAGCTGTGCTGGTCGCCGACCAGGACGAGGTCAGCGAGACCAACGGTGAACTGGAGACAGACGGCTACGAACTTTTGAATCTGGCCGCATGGTGGTCGGTCACGCCAAGCCTGCGGCTGGCGGCCGGGGTGGACAATCTGCTGGATGAGGATTTTGCGGACCACCTCAACGGCATCAACCGGGTCAACGGTAATCCGGATATCGCCAACGGAGAGCGCCTGCCCGGATTGGGTATCAACGGTTTCCTGCGGGTGGACTACCGCTTCTAGCCCCGCTTCCGGCGGGTGCTGGCCGATCTGCCGCACCCGCCGCCTGCGTATAGGTTTTGTCAACCGGGCCCTGTATCATAAGGCCTCAGAAAATTCCCCAGCGTTCTTCACGCCGTCCCTGGGACAACGGTCCTGGCGATGGGCGCCGCGCACGTGTTTTGTGTGACGCGATAACGCGATAAAGTGCGGGGAGCGGCAGGCCGTTGCTGGCCTGGCGGGTATCCAGACTCTAGAGGTAAAAGCCTTGACGGCTGACAGGTAACCAGGACCCCATGGCGCAAGAGCCGCACATACACACACGCACCATTCCCGAGCTGTTCAAGTACTTCGTGGAGATTCTTGGCCCGGAGAGTAATTTCTACGCTCTGGCGATCATCTATGGCGTGGGCATAAGCCTGCTTTCGCTGGGCACGCCGATATCCGTGCAGATGCTGATCAACACGGTAGCGAACACGGGCCTGGCCACGCCGCTGGTGGTACTGACCTTATCGCTGTTCGTGTTGCTGCTGATGTCCGGGCTGCTGCAAGCCCTGCGCATCCACCTCATGGACCTGTTCGGACGCCGCTTCTACGCGCGCATGGTTTCGGATATCGCGCTGCGGACGATTTACGCGCAAAACCCTTTCTTCGATGACAACCGCCTGGCGCCGCTGTTTAACCGTTATTTCGACATTATTATCGTGCAGAAGCGCCTGCCCGTGTTGTTTGTGGGTGGCTTCACCATCGTGCTGCAGGCGGTGGTTGGGATTATTCTGGTGTCCTTCTACCACCCGTATCTGCTGATTTTTAACCTGGTGGTGGTTTTCCTGGTGTACATGGTCTGGGCGATCTGGGGCAAGCGCGCCATTGTCAGCTCCATGGAGTCCTCGCATAAAAAGCACGCGACGGCAGCCTGGCTGGAGGAGCTGGGAAACTCCAACGGTTTCTTCAAAACCTCCCGTCATATCACCGACGCCCTGCACAAGACCGATGAGGTGACCGGAAGCTATATACGCCGGCATATCATTCACTTCCGTCATCACTTCTCACAGACCCTGTGCTTCCTGTTTATCTACGCCTCCGCCAGCGCGTCGCTGCTGGGCCTGGGAGGCTGGCTGGTCATACAGAACGAGCTCTCCCTGGGACAGCTGGTGGCAGCGGAGCTGGTGCTGTCTGTGGTTTTTGTCGGGATCTCGCAGCTGGGGACCTACCTGACGTATTTCTACGACCTGTGCGCCGCGGTGGAAGAGCTTTCGCTGTTCCACGATATCGACCAGGACCCACCGCTGCCCCAGCAGCAGCCTTTCACGGGCGACTCCTCGCTGCGTTTTGCCTCGGCGAAAGGCGAGTCCCGGGGTACCCAGCTGACACTGAACCTGGAAATCCCCGCCGGCAGTCGGGTGCTGGCAGCGACCGACAATCACGCCGCCCAGCGCATCTTCACCGACTTTCTCAAAAGTCACAGGTCGCCTGAGGGGGGCTATATCGCTATCGGTGGCCAGGACTTCAAGAGCTTCCAGAACTTCCAGCTGCGCCACGAAATCATCGTGCTGGACAGGCCCAGCATTATTGAGTGCACCATTCGTGAGTACCTGCATTTCAGCTCACAGGATGAGACCGGTGAGGACATCCTTGGCGTGCTCAAGGCGGTGGGCCTGGAGCCGGTGCTGGCGCAGCTGGCAGACGGCATAGATACGCTGGTTGCACCAACCGGCTGGCCGCTGTCCATTACGGAAACCATGCAATTGAAATTCGCCGCTGCGATCATTGCGCAGCCGCGGGTGCTGGTGCTCAGCCAGCTGTTTGATGTCATGCCCGACCTCAGCATGCTGGCGGCACTGGAATATCTGCAGCGCAAAACAGATACCACCGTTATTTATTTCAGCAACGGGCACACCGACCTGAGGTTCGATTCATACCTTTATCTCGGACTGCAGCAGCAGACGCTTTTCAGCGATTACGGACAATTGTGCGAGGCTGCAGGCCTGCCGCTGCAGCCGCTGACGCCGGTAGCGGAGCGCTCGCCCAGCACCGAGGTATCTCACTAATCCCATGCCTTACCGCCAGCACGAGCACTGTTTTAAAACGCTGAACGGGATTCGCGTGCCCCGCGTGATGCGCGTGGTCGGGTGGATGCTGTTCATTGCGCTGCTGTTCGTCGGTCTGTTCCTGGCCTTTGTGCCCTGGGTGCAGACCGCCGCAGGGTTTGGCTCAGTGACCGCCCTGAACCCGAATGACCGGCTGCAGGACATCAATGCCCTGGTATCCGGGCGTATCGCTGAGTGGTACGTGCAAGATGGCAGCCGGGTCCGGGTGGGCGATCCTATCGTCAAGATTATCGACAACGACCCGATGCTGCTGGAGCGCCTGGAAGCCGAGCGTGAGCAGGTGCTTGCCAAGATGCAGGCGGATACCACCGCCCGGGACATCGCACTGATCGACAAACGCCGTATGGAAAAGCTTTTCAACGACGGCCTGGCATCCCGTCGCGAGTATGAACAGGCAAAAATTCGCGTGGAGGAAATGGGCGCGCGCATAGCGGAAACCGCCGCCGCGCTGAGCCGGGTCGATGTGAAGCTGTCGCGGCAGTCGGTGCAGATTGTACGAGCGCCCCGCGACGGCACCATCCAGCGGGTGAATGCGGGCGACGCGGCAACATTTGTATCGGCGGGCCAGCCCATAGCCACCTTTGTCCCGGACGATGTGGATCGCGCGGTTGAACTGTACGTCGACGGCCGTGACGTGGCCCTGGTTCGTCCCGGCGATCCGGTACGGCTGCAATTTGAAGGCTGGCCGGTGATACAGGTAAGCGGCTGGCCGTCCATGGCGGTGGGAACCTTTGCCGGCACCGTCGTCGCTGTGGACCCCTCTGCCCAGCGCAACGGGCGCTTCCGCGTGCTGGTGGTAGAAGACAATGAGAACGCACCGCCGTGGCCTGACAAGGGCTATGTGCGCTTTGGCTCCGGGGCGCGCGGCTGGGTGCTGCTGGAGACCGTGTCTGCGGGCTTTGAAGTCTGGCGGCGCCTGAACAACTTCCCGCCCAACTTCCCCGCCGAACCAGCACCAGGATCGGAGAGTGCGGGTTAAGGCAATCTTCTCCTGGTGCCTGCTGCTGGCGCTGGCGTCTTCTGACGCGTCGGCGCAGGCGGACATGTCGACAGCCGATGCAGATACCATTGCAGTGGCGGCAGCGGGCACACCGCTGCTGGAAGATGAGGTGCTCGCCTCATCGGCCCAGCACTTCCCCGGTATCCTCAAGAGTCTCGCCGAGCAGCGCGTGGCCCTGGGCAGGACGCTGGAAGTCGAGGGTGCTTTTGACACGGTGTTCTCGGCCGACGGGTTCAGCCGCACGGAGGGCTTTTACGACGGTCGCGTCATAGGCGGCAAAGTGAAGCAACCCTTTCGCGAGTTCGGCGGCAATGTGTACGGCGGCTACGGCGTTTCCCGGGGCGATTTCCCCATCTACGAGGACCAGGAGTTCACCGCTGAGGACGGCACCGCCAAGCTGGGTGTGCTGTTTTCCCTGCTGCGCGATCGCACTATCGACCAGCGCCGGGCCAATCTCGTCGATGCCCAGTTGGGGCTGGTGCAGGCGGATCTCGAACTGATGCTTACCCGGGTCGGGGTGCAACAGCGCGCGTTACGCGCCTACTGGAACTGGGTGGCGTCCGGCTACCAGCTCGAGGTGTATCGGGAGCTGCTGCAGCTGGCACTGGACCGGGATGCAGGTTTGCGGCAGCAGGTGAGGGACGGCAGCCGGGCGGCGATTTTTATCACCGAGAATGCCCAGAACATTACCCGCCGCCGTTCGCTGACGCTGAACGCCGAGCGGGATTTTCGCGCCGCGGCCTTCGAATTATCTTTCTTTCTGCGCGATGCGGCGGGCGAGACCCTGCTCCCGGCTGCAGACCGTTTGCCAGGCCCGCAGCAGATTGCCTCGGTACCCATGCCGGACAGCGGCGGGGCGGTGGAGCGCAGCCTCGCGGTGCGGCCGGAATTGTTGATCATCGATGCCGCGCTGGGGCGCGCCCAGCAGCGCATCGCGCTGTCAGAAAACGAGCTGAAACCGCGGCTTGACTTGAACCTGGAGTACAGCGGCGGGCTGGGCGACCCGGGTGAGGGTGGCCCCTCGAAGAACTCAGAGGACCTCATCGTGGGCTTCACCTTCACGGTGCCTTTGCAGCGGCGCGAGGCCAAGGGTCGCCTGGCCCAGGCCCAGGCCAAGCGCGACGCCCTGCAGTTCGAGCGTCAGCGACTGGAAGACCAGATAGAACTCGAACTGCAGAACATCCTGCTGGACCTTGACGTGGCGCGGGAACTGGCGGGCCTCGCAAAGCTGGAGATGGAACAGGCCCAGACCATGCGGGAAGCCGAGCGGCAGCGGTTTGAGAACGGTGCCAGCGACTTCTTCCTGGTTAACCTGCGGGAAGAGGCGGAGGCCAATGCCCGCATCCGCTACTTCGCCGCCCAGCGAGAGGCCCACGTGGCGCGGGCAAACTATGATGCTGCGACAGTGAACCTGCCGCAGTTAGGTCTGCAGCCCTGACCGCAGGCCGCCCGGCGCGAGCGCCGGCTAGTTCAGGGACACCGACTGCAGGTCGTTGGCAAGGGAATCCCGGATGGCGTCTTCGACCCGCCGGGATTCGATCAGGTAGGCAGGATGATCGATACCGGCGAACAGCGCAGCGCCGCCCTTGATCGCCGTGATCATGCCACCGTCCAGCTCGTAACGCATGAAGTGGACCGAGGATGTCTTGTCAGCGGTTGAGCGGTCCAGGTCCTCGTCAGCGATGGCATAAATACGCTCGCAACCCTCTACCTGCAGCCATACCTTGTCTTCGATACCGATCATTTCCCCCAGCCGCAGACCGCGCTCCTCCGGGTCCGGGTACTCGATCATGAAGGTGGCCTTCCAGTTGCTGCCGTCGGGAATCAGCGGGTTGTAGGCTTCCAGCTCCTCGCGAATGCCATCCGCCTCAAACACTTTCTCGATGCGCAGCATTTCCTGAATCTGGTATTTGATGGTCAGCGCGTCCTCGAAGTACAGGCGCGCGTGCTCACCCAGGGCGAGCTGACGGGTTTTCTTGTGCTCCATGACACGAGCCCGGAAACCGGGCCGTTCCACGGCGTACTCTTCCAGTGACCACAGGTCCTCGCGTGACAGATGCATCGTGATGTTCTCCTGCTCGATTGAATACATGCGAGGCTACAGCCCGTAGGCCATGCGCAGTAGCGACATGGGGTGGGTTGCCTCGTCGATTTTCTCCGACATATGTGCAATATGCGTTGCCGCCATGGGGCAGTCGCTGGCCAGGTAGTTCGGCTCCAGTTGGTCTACCTTGCGCACAATGGGGCGACCAATTTTCAGTGACTTGGCGCGGGTTTCTTTTTTCACCGCGTAGGTGCCGTCGTGCCCGGAGCAGCGTTCCTGGGCGTGTATCTCGGTATCCGGGATCAGGTTCAGCACATCCCGGGTCTTCAGGCCGATATTCTGTACACGCAGGTGGCAGGAGACCTGCCAGGCGACAGCGCCCAGGGTGTTCGGGAACTCGGTCTTCAGGCCGCCTTCCTTGTGCCGCAGCCACAGGTATTCAAAGGGGTCGAAGAATGCGGCCTGCACCTTTTTGACATCCTCGTCATCGGGGTACATGAGCGGCAGTTCCTGTTTGTACATCAACACGCAGGACGGGATGGGCGCGGTAAGGTCATAACCCTCGTCCACCAGCTTCGCCAGCACCGGGATGTTCTGTTCCTTGAGTCGCGCCACGGCATCCAGGTCACCCAGCTCGAACTTGGGCATGCCGCAGCAGGCCTCTTTGGGCACCACATCGATCATCACCTCGTTGTGCTGGAACACCTTCATAAAATCATCGGCGAGGTCGGGCGTGTTGTAGTTGCCGTAGCAGGTGGCGTACAGGGCCAGCTTGCCGGTCGTGCCGTTCATGGGCGTTGCGGTGACCGGCTTCACCATGGCGGCGGCGCGCTTGCGCAGGGTGTTGCGATGGTACTCCGGCACCGGGGCTTCCGCGTGGATATCCAGCGTGCTCTCCAGCACCTTGCGGAAGCCGCTGGACTTGTTCAGTGCGTTTACCGTGATGTCCACCAGCGGGATAGTAGCCAGCTTGCTTACCGTGTCGGTGCTGGTCAGCATACGGTCGCGGAAGGATGCACCTTCTTCCTTGAAGCGCTGGGCCTTGGCGCGCAGCATCAGGTGCGGGAAGTCCACATTCCATTCGTGCGGTGGCACGTAAGGGCACTTGGTCATGTAGCAGAGGTCGCACATGTAACACTGGTCGACCACCTTGATGTAATCGGCCTTGTCGACCCCGTCCACCTCCATGGTCTCCGACTCATCAACCAGGTCGAACAGCGTCGGGAAGGAATCGCACAGCGAGACGCAGCGGCGGCATCCGTGGCAGATGTCGTAGACGCGCTCAAGCTCCTGCTCCAGGGACGCCTTGTTCCAGAATTCGTCAGACGTCCAGTCGATGGGGTGACGAGTGGGTGCCTCTAGGCTGCCTTCACGCACGGCCATGGTTGCTCCTGCAATACGCTATGAGAGGGGGTAGCCCGTGAACGGGCAAGGTCCCCGCGGCACGCCGCGGGGACGCAACCAGAACGTGATCGCTCAGTCGTCCAGGTTGTCCAGAGCTTTCTGGAAGCGGTTGGCGTGGCTGCGCTCAGCCTTGGCCAGGGTTTCCATCCAGTCAGCAATTTCATCGAAACCCTCGTCCCGGGCGGTCTTTGCCATACCGGGGTACATGTCGGTGTACTCGTGGGTTTCGCCGGCGATAGCAGCCTTGAGGTTGTCTGCGGTGCCGCCCATGGGCAGGCCCGTGGCGGGATCACCCACCTCTTCCAGGTACTCCAGATGGCCGTGGGCGTGGCCGGTCTCGCCTTCTGCGGTGGAGCGGAAAACCGCGGCAACGTCGTTGTAGCCTTCCACATCAGCCTTGGCGGCGAAGTAGAGGTAACGACGGTTCGCCTGGGATTCGCCGGCAAAGGCGTCTTTGAGGTTCTGTTCAGTCTTGCTGCCTTTCAATGACATCGCTGTCTCCTGTCTTATCAGAAACGTATCAAAAACAAATACAGATCGGCCGACGGTATATCGGCACACTACAGCCGTCGAGCTGTATTAGCGTAGACCGAAGTTCAGAATCTGTATAATTAATATTTTTCGATGGTGTGATCGAACAAATCGATTTTGAAACGCCTTGCCGCAGGTAAACCCATGACCCGACAGCCCACGCTTAAACAGCTCAAATACCTTTGCTCTGTGGCCGAACACGGCCACTTCGGAAACGCCGCCAAGGCTTGCCACGTTTCCCAGTCCACGCTCAGCGC
>JAZBPS010000401.1:0-13645 GCA_036353375.1 Halieaceae bacterium
CGTCCAGCTGCCAGAAAATGCGCTCCACGCCCCAGAAGCAGCCCATGCCGAACACGGCCTGTTCACAGCCCGCGGGAAACGGCGGCTTCAGCGGCCTGCCGTTGACGTAATGGGTCTCGGGCACGGGCATTTCCGTGCTGCGGCCCGGCAGCGCGTCTTCAGCGCTGGGCATCAGGTGCTTTTTACGAATGTCGAACAATCCCATGTTTGGTACCTCACCAGACCCGTTTACCGTCGAAGGCCCGCGTTGCCAGGCTTTCCACGCCTTTCCGACAGGCCAGCAACGACAGCTTGTGTGCATAGTGTACTGCGCCAGCCTGCTGCCACAAACGTATCACTACAGGTGTACTGCTACATCACACCGGAACCGCGACGTCACGCATTTGTCAAACAGTTACGATATAGTGTAAAACCTTGCATTAAGAAATCTAAGCAAGCTATTGTTTTTTAACGATGTATCCTATGCATCAATAAGCCCTGAAGACGCGATCTCACCGTGAGCGCGCAGCGGGCACATCGATGAGTGGTGAACATGACCATGGAAAAAAGACACACCCACCCCGGGGAAACGGGGCGAGCAGACAACCAGACCTTCCGGATGCACGAGTATTCCAGTCGCAAGCTGTGGGAGATGGTCAGCGCCACCGACGACAGTGCGGCAAGCTCGCAGGAGGAGCTGTTGGCAGCCGTACGCGAGCTGGAACAGCGCAAACACTACCTGGCGGAACTCAAGCGCCTGGGCAAGCTGACAGGCCGCTAGCGCTTGGCAAAAACACCCCGCGTTCGCGCCAGCCGGGGCGACGTCGACAGATTCCTCACCCGCAGCAAGACCCTGGCGAAGCGCGCTGACAGCGCCTCGCGCCTGCTGTTTGCCATGGACGCCACGGCCAGCCGGCAGCCGACCTGGGATCGGGCCTGCCAGCTGCAAAGCCAGATGTTTACCGCTGCCAGCCGGTTGGGCGGCCTGAGCGTACAGCTCTGCTACTACCGCGGTCTGGCTGAACTTCGCTGTACCCCCTGGCTGATTGACGACCAGGCGCTGCTCAAGCATATGCGCCGCGTGAGCTGTGAAGGCGGCATGACCCAGATCGAGCGCCTGCTCAACCACGCCCGCAAACAACACGCAGAAAACCCGGTGAAGGCGCTGGTGTTCATTGGTGACGCCTGTGAAGAGGTCCCCGATCGCTTGATCAGCAAAGCCGGGGAGTTGGGCATGCTCGGGCTTCCCCTGTTCATGTTCCAGGAAGGTGCCGACCCGCTGGTTGAGCGCACATTCAAGGCGATGAGCAAGGTGTCCGGGGGCGCCTGGGCGCGATTTGACCACAGCAGCCCGGGGCAACTGGCTGCGCTGCTGGGCGCAGTGGCGCGCTTCGCCGCGGGTGGCGAGGCCGCCCTGCTGGAACATGGCAGCGGTGATACGCGGGACGTTACACTGCTGCTGCAACAACTGAAGCGGAACTGACCGTGCCCAAACTCATATTACTGCTGGCGCTGGCGTTGGCAGGTTGGATCATCTACCAGCGCCTGTTGGCGACGCCCCCCGCCAGGCGCAAGGCGGCCTATGTAAAGCTGGGCCTGGGCGCACTGATCGTTATTGTGATCATAGGGGTTGCCACGGGGCGCATGCACTGGCTGGGCGCCGCCATCACAGGCCTGTTGGTCGGGGCCAGCCGGCTGCTGCCGGTATTGATCCGGCTGTTCCCCATGCTGCAGTGGCTACAACAGCGCAGCGGCGGGACGATCGCGGGCGGCGCGGGCAGTTCCGAAGTGGAGACAGCGTTTCTGCGCATGACCCTGGATCACGATAGTGGCGACCTCACCGGGAAGGTACTGCAGGGCGAATTCGCCGGCCAGGACCTGGACACCCTGGACCTGGCGCAACTGGAGCGCCTGTTAACACACTGCCGTGAACAGGACACCGATTCCGCCCGCCTGCTGGAGAGTTATCTGGAGCGCCGGTTTGGCGACGCGTGGCAGGGCGGCTACACCCCACCGCCGGACAATGCCAGCGGGATGAGTGAAGCCGAGGCGCTGGCCATCCTCGGACTGCAGCCCGGCGCCAGCAAGGAAGATATTGTCGATGCCCACCGCCGGTTGATGCAGAAGCTGCACCCCGACCGCGGTGGCAACGACTACCTTGCCGCCAAGCTCAATGAAGCCAAGGCCTTGCTGCTCGGGTAACGCCGCTGGCTTGCAGGACGGCGAATCGCTACACTCCCGCGCGTCATTTTGAGGAGCCCCATTTATGTCAGAAGCCTATGTCGTCTGTAACCAGCTCAACCAGTTCTGGGGCAAGAAAAAGCGCTGGGCTGACGGCAGCAAGCCGCGGGATATTGTCACCTTCAAGCATGAGGACGAAGCCCTCAACCAGCTGGTGGAACTGTCGGCGAGAGACGTCGAACTGCGCGGTCGCGTGGAGCCAGTGACACTGGATGACAAGGGTGTGCCCGGGGTGGCAGTCAGCGAGCACCGGATTGTGGATGAAGAGGACTTGCTCGCCGAAGAAGCAGGCCTGCCTGGGGACGAGGACGCTTGCGAAACTGCAGCCAGCAGCGCGGAAGACGTGCCGGCCCATGGCGAGTAAATGGCGAGTAAGTAATGCCGCACACCTTGAAACTTTCCCGCCACACCACATATCTAATGCACTGATTCCGTCCTGTGGACGTCACACGTTGAACTGAGATGCGCATACTGCTGTTTCTGATTACCAACTTCGCCATCCTGCTGGTGGCCGGCACGGTGCTGAGCCTGCTGGGCTTTGACTCCATCATGGCTGCCAACGGGGTCGACCTGAACCTGAACGCCCTGCTGGTGTTCTGTGCGGTGTTCGGCTTCAGCGGGTCACTGATATCCCTGTTCCTGTCGAAGTGGATGGCAAAACGCGGCACCGGCACGGTGGTGATAGAGCAGCCCCGCAACAGCGACGAGCGCTGGCTGGTGGACACCGTGGCGGAACTGGCCCGGGATGCCGGCATCGGCATGCCGGAGGTGGGTGTATTCCCCAGCCAGGTGTCCAATGCGTTTGCCACAGGCTGGAACCGCAACAGCGCACTGGTTGCCGTCAGCGCCGGTTTGCTACAGCGCTTTGACCGGGCCGAGGTGCGGGCGGTGCTGGCCCACGAGATCGGTCACGTCGCAAACGGCGATATGGTGACACTCACCCTCATTCAGGGCGTGGTCAACACCTTCGTCCTGTTTTTCTCGCGCGTCATCGGCCATACCGTGGACCGGGTGGTATTCAAGAATGAACGGGGTTACGGCATTGGTTACTGGATCACAACCATCATAGCCCAGGTGGTACTGAGCATCCTCGCGAGCATGATCGTCATGTGGTTCTCCCGCTGGCGTGAATACCGCGCTGATGCCGCCGGCGCCAGCCTCGCGGGCACGCCGGCCATGATAGGTGCGCTGCAGCGCCTGCGCGCAGAGCAGGGGCTGCCACAGGACCTGCCCGGTGAAATGACCGCGTTCGGGATCAGCGAGCAACTCAAGGAAGGCGCTGCGCGGCTGTTCAGCTCGCATCCGCCGCTGGAAGACAGGATCGCCGCGCTGCAGGCCGGCAATCGCTGATGCCGTCGGGGCGCTAAAGCGCCTTCAACAGGTACTCACTGGTGGGCACCACATTGATGCGCTCGAAGTTGATAAACCGGGCGCAGCTATCGATCATCGCCTTGACCCGCGCCTGCAGCATGTCTTCACTGTCGGCGTCGTAGAACGCCATCGGGGAATCCATGGCCGCCTCAGGAAAACTCTCCTCAACCACCGCGTGGATGCCGACCGCCCCTTCGCTCAAGCGCTGGGTTACCACGTTCTGGCGATAGGCGAAGGTTGACTGGGTTTCGATGGCCACGCTGGTATGACTGCCTTTCCAGACGCTCAGCCAGTCGGCCTCTGACATGCCCGAGGGGCGCTCCAGGTAGACCACTTGCGTCCACCCGGGCATACGCTCTCCCAGGGGTGCGTCGTTAACCAGCGGCACAGATTCCGTCACCAGATAGGCCGCGTACTCGCGGCATGCAGGCGCCACGGCTGCGTCCAGCGCCGAGCGGTCATTGGCGCTGTCCACCCAGATGGAAAACATCGCATCCAGCGGCTCGGTAATGGTCGCCTGGCGCAGGCTTTCGGCCGCCGCTACCGCGGAGTCCACTACATTCAGGCGCAGCGCCCGCACGCCCTGCTGCGACAGCAGTTTTGGCGCAACCTCCTCCAGCAACGTCTGGCGGAAGGCGTCGGCGTCGACGCCCTCCTGTTTCCACAGGGGATAAAGAAGCTTTTCCATGGCCCGGTCTCCTTACTGCCCGTTAAGTGAAATTAGTGGCCTGTAGAGGAAGACGTGGGCGGCGTGACCACGGCGGCATTGTCGATCAGCATCTCCGCGCCGTTAACGAACCAGGACTCATCGGACGCCAGGTAGAGCACCATGTTGGCTATATCTACCGGCTCACACATGTAGCCCTTGTTATCCATCGCATCCACTTCCTCCTGGGTGGGGGCCTCGTTGCCGGTGGCGACTTTCACCACCATCGGTGTCTTTACCCCATCGGGATGAATGGAATTACAACGTACCTTGTTCTCTCTCTCGCGACAGTAGAGGGCCACGCTCTTGGTCAGCGCAGCGACAGCGCCCTTGCTCGCACAATAGGCGGCAACGTAGGACATGCCCAGCAGCGCTGCCACCGAAGACATGTTGATGATGGAGCCGCCCCCGCTGGCTTCAATGGCGGGCAGGCCGTGCTTGCAGCCCAGGAAAACCCCGTCGCTGTTGACAGCCATGACCTTGCGCCAGGTTTCGAGGTCAGTATCCACCACGCTGCCCATGGTCAGGAAACCCGCGTTGTTGACCAGGATGTTCAGCTGTCCGAAGTGCTCCACGGTACGTGCCACCACGGCTTCCCACTGCGCCTCATCGCTGACATCGTGCCGGATAAACAGGGCTTTATCGCCGATGCTGTCGGCTACCGCCTGCCCGGCCTCCTCATTGAGGTCGGTCAGCACCACACTGGCCCCCTCTTCTGCCAGCCGTATGGCATCTGCCTTTCCCATGCCGCTGGCGGCACCTGTCACAATGGCGACTTTTCCCTCTACTCGACCCATGATTACCCCTCGATTAGCCTGATTACTATTATTGTCTGAAAGTAGACCGTGACGCCGGAAACCTACAATGACGACCGCGGTCAAAGTAGTGGTAAAAGCTATCACGGTCAGTATGCTAGCAGCCCGGACCCAAGGAAGAACCCAGCACATGCCAGATACAGCGACACAGTCCAGACTGATATCCCTACTCGGCTATATTGCCGTCGGCTGCCTGCTTGCGATGCCACTGTCGGTACTCGCGGTGCGGCTGGGTGTGCATTTCAGCATCGGCCTGGGCGTTTTTGCGCTCAGCGGCTTCGTTGGCCTGCTGACAGCCCTGCTTCTGCTGCTGGTCGCGCTGTTGCCGCGCTTTCGGGGGGAACGCGGACGCGCCCTGCGCAGCGCGGCGCCAGCGCTGCCGCCGGCGCTGCTGCTGGCTGCCATACTGATCACCGGCGGCAAGTATCCGCCCATCCACGACATCACCACCGATACCGCCGACCCGCCCGTGTTTGATTCGGGCGTCTACTACCGCGGCGACGATGCCAATTCCGTGGCGATCAAACCTGAGGTTATCGAGGTACAGATGGCCCACTACCCCGACCTGCACACGCTGCAAACAGACCTCGACACCGGGGCCGCATTTACCCGCGCAACGGAAGTCGCCAACAGCATGGGCTGGGAGATTTACAACAGCGACCCCGCCAACGGCCGCATCGAGGCCGCCTCCACCTCCTTCTGGTTCGGTTTCACCGACGATATCGTTATACGTATCAGCCGCGGCGATGACGGCGATGCCGAGGTAGACCTGCGCTCGGTGTCACGCGTGGGCCAGGGGGATCTCGGGGCCAACGCGGCCCGAATCAAGGCGTTCCTGGACAGCTTCTAGTCATGCTGAGGCAGGCAACCCTTTTGCTGCTTGTCGGGGCCGGTGCCGCGCTTGCGTTGATGCTGGGGGCGTCGCTGTATGGCGGGGCACCCGCCAGCGTTGCGCAACCGGCTGCACAAGCATCGCTGGAAACCGCCGCCCCTGCCGCAGGCACGCCGCTGGCGCCCGCCCAGGCAGGAACCGGGCCTGACTACCTCAGCTTCAAGACCGAAGACGAGGCGAATTCCACCGAGATCTACCGGCGCGCCAGCCCTGCTGTGGTGCACGTCACTAACGTGGCGCTGCGGCGGGCCGCCTTCAGCCGCAATGTGCGGGAGATGCCACAGGGCTCCGGATCCGGCTTCGTCTGGGACAAGAACGGCCTGATCGTAACCAACTTTCACGTGATTGCCGGCGCCAGCAGGCTGATGATTGAACTGCACGACAACAGCACCTGGGAAGCCGAGGTCATCGGGGTGGCGCCGGAGAAAGACCTTGCAGTGCTGCGGATTGATGCGCCGGAGGATCTGTTGTTTCCACTGCCCGTGGGGGATTCCGGTGAGCTGGAAATCGGCCGCAAGGTGCTGGCCATTGGCAATCCCTTCGGCCTCGATACCACCCTGACCACAGGCGTGGTGAGTGCCCTCGGCCGGGAGATCACCGCCCCGAACAATCGCATTATTCGCAACGTGATCCAGACAGACGCGGCCATCAACCCAGGCAACTCCGGCGGTCCGCTGCTCAACTCACTGGGGCAGCTGGTGGGGGTCAACACAGCGATATTCAGCCCCTCGGGCGCCAGCGCCGGCATCGGCTTTGCGATTCCCGTGAACACCGTGCAAGACGTGGTGCCCCAGCTGATCAGCTTTGGCCGCCTGTATCGGCCCATCGCCGGCATTGAGCTCGCGAGCGACAGCTGGGCCCGACGCTACCGCATCGACGGTGTCCCGATTGTGCGCGTGTTCCCCGGCCTGCCCGCAGCAAAGGCTGGCCTGCGCGGTGTGGGCAGGAACTATCGCGGCGAGCTGGTGCTGGGGGACGTGATCGTGGCCCTGGACGACAAGCGCATGAATAGCAGCGACGACTACCTGAGTTTTATGGAAAAGAAACAGCCTGGCGATACGGTCAAGATCACCGTGCGCCGCGGCAATGCAACACAGGATTTCAAGCTGCGGCTGGCAGAGCCTCAATAAAGCGTGCGATCCGCTTCACACCGCGTTTGAGCACATGCCGGGGCTGCGCCAGCCCCAACCTGATGCAGTGACTGGCGCTTGGGCCGAAAGCATCCCCGGGTACCACAGAGACCAGCTCCTGTTCCAGCAGGCGGCTGGCAAACTCCCGCCCGTCCATGCCGGTGCCGTCCACATCCACCATCACGAACATGCCCGCCCGGGGAGGATGGCAATGCAGGCCCGGCAACCTGTCCAGCTTCTTCAGCACATAATCTGCCCGCAGCGCGTACTCCTCGCGCATGGCGGCGACATACTCCTGGTCATTCTCCAACGCAAAGGCACTGGCATCCTGGATGAATTGCGGGCAGCCAAACAGGGACGCCCCGGCCAGCTGGCCCAGCCGCTGTATCAGAGGCTCGGGCCCCACGGCCCAGCCGATGCGCCAGCCACTCATGGCGTGCGACTTCGACAGGGCGTCGATCATCACCACATTATCCAGCGCATCCGCGCAGGCGCGCAGCGACCGGTGCCGACCGCTGTAGGTGATCATTGAATAGACCTCGTCACATACCAGCCACAGCCCGCGCGCATGACACATCGACGCCAGGGCTTTCAAGCGCGAGGCACTGATAACAGCACCCGTCGGGTTGCCCGGTGAGTTTATCAGCACGACGCGGGTCTTCCCGGTCACTGCCGCCATGATGCGGTCCGGGTCCAGCGCAAAGTCTTCCTCGCGACACAGCGGCACCGCCACGACCGACGCCCCCAGCGCCGCCATGATAGGTGGATAGCCCACATACATGGGTTCGGGAATAATGACTTCATCACCGGGGTTCAGCAGACAGCTCATCACCGAGTACAACGCGTTGGTGGCCCCCGGAAAAATCGCCACCTCCTCCACGCGACAGGGATGAGGCGAGGTGTGGGTTTCCAGGTCTGCAACGGCGCGACGCAACTTGACCTCGCCCAGCGCCGGCGAATAGTGGGTTCGGCCTACGCGTAAATAGCTTACGGCGTTATCAATGATGGGCTCCGGGGTACGGAAATCCGGGTCGCCCACGCACAGCAGGATCACATCCTCGCCGTTATTGGCCATTGCCACCGCCCGGTCGTGCGTGTCCCAGGCGTCGTTGTCCTGTTCTACGAGGCGTTGGGACAGCTGGCTGTAACGGGCCTGGAAGTCGGGTTGGGACATGGTCGCGCCACGGATGGAAAGCCGGACGCTAGGATAACGTACCCCCGTCTACCCGAACATCCTCACCGGTAATATGGCGGCCGTCTTCCGAGGCCAGCATGGCGATCACGCCGGCGACCACTTCAGGGCCCAGCGGGCCATTCAGCGAGCTGATGCGAACCAGCTGTTCGTGGGACGGGGCTTCCGGCATGGCTGTACCGGTGCTCATGGCAGTCTTTATATCCCCTGGGCAAACGCAGTTGGCGCGCACACCCTGTTTTGCGTACTCGACAGCGATGGAACGCGTCATGGCAAGTATCGCACCCTTGCTGGCGCTGTAGGCCACGCCCCAGTGAAGGCCGGTGAGCGCCGCTGTGGAGGCCGCGTTAACAATGCTGCCGCCGCTCTCGATCAGGTGGGGTATGGCGGCGCGGCACATATAGAACGTGCCGTTGAGGTTGATGTCCAGCACCTGCTGCCAGCTCGCGGTGCTTGTTTCATGGAAGTACTCGAATCGCAGAATCCCCGCCATGTTAATCAACGCATAGAGGCTGCCCTGCTGCTCGATGCAGGCGGCGACCGTCTCATTGACCTGCACCTCGTCGCTCACATCACAGGCCAGTGCCATCGCCTTGCCACCGGCGGCTAACACCTCCGCAGCGGTAGCCTCCGCTGCGGACAGGTTCAGGTCCACGCAGCACACCGTGGCCCCCTCTTCCGCCAGTCGCAGGGCGCTGGCCTTGCCAATGCCACTGGCTGCCCCGGTAATCAGCGCGACGCGATTTTCAAATCGTTGCATGACTCAAGCTCTCCTTATTGTTTGCGCGCAAGCATGTCCCGCTGCCATGGGAGGGTCAAGGCGAGGGGTTTAACAGTGCATTCGGCTGCAGGAACTACGCCCCCGACCGGGCCCGCCACGCTCCCAAGCGCAGCGCATTAGTGCTGCGCCAGCAGGTCCAGCGTCAGCGAATCCTCGCGGCCCTCGTAGAATGCATCCAGTACCTGCCGGAACAGCGGTTCGCCAGAGGCTTGCAGAAACAGGGTCATGGACGAACGCAACTTCAGCGCATCAATCGGTCCCAGCAGTTGCTCAACCGGCCGGTCGCGATGGCAAAGCAATAGGCTGCAGCAGGTTCGCAGCCGCGAGCCGAGCTCGGGGTGGGCGAGAAACGCCCTGGCGTCGTCCAGCGACGCAAGCGCGTAGCGTTGTGCGGTTGCGCTGCGTCCCAGCCCGGCAAGCTGGGGAAAAATGAACCACATCCAGTGACTGGTCTTGCGACCCGCCCGCAGTTCTTCCTGCACCTGCTCCAGGACGCCCTCCTGGGCCCACAAAAACCGCTGCAGGTTCTCAGGCGCCACCGCCGCTAACGCCCGGAACGGTCGAACAGTGCGGCCTCACCCAGCTCCTGCCCCTGCATACCGTCTGTAATAACCTGCCGGTAGAACGCCTCGAGGGTGTCACCACCGAACTCCGGTGTAGCGTCTGCATCGTAACGCTGTTGCTGCTCGTCCCACAGCAGCATGGACTCGGTTGCATAGTAGCGGCCGATGCGCGCGTATTCGGCCTTGTCCCTGAGTGCAGGCAGCAATACGCCCAGCGCGCTCATTACCGTGATGATTACGTCAAACAGCGCTACCGGCACAGACTTGAAGCGCGGTGTGAGTCCAAGCAGGGAAAACAACAGTTCGCCCTGCTGTCTCGGCGTCAGCGCAGGTCCGGGTCCGCCCACCGACAGAACCTGAAAATGTCGGCTCCGGTCGTCGACACAGTCACACAGGTACACCGCCAGATCTGACTGTGAGATGGGTTTACAGGCGGTTAGTGAGCCGTCCGCGAACAGCAGGTAGGGCTTGCCGCGTTTGAGCCGCTCGACCTGGCCCGCCAGGGATTTGAAAAAGGCGGTGGGTCGGACAATCGTCCACGGGACATCGGACCGCTGTAGCGCGGCCTCGAACGCCAGCTTGGCTTCCTGGAAAGCCAGACGCGGTCGCTGCACGCAAATCGCAGAGAGCAGCACAAAGTGCCCACAGCGATGTTGCAGCTTTCGCAACAGCTCGACATTCGCGTCGTGCTCCACCCGCCAGGCATCGACCTTGCTGCCGCTGCGGCTGGCAATGCAGGAGAACACCGCGTCGAAATGTCCCTCTGGAATATCCTGCGAATCGGCAGCCTTCGACGACCCGGCGTCCCACACGCGCAACTCTGCGCCGGACAGGTAGGCCTGCAACACGGGGTCGGCCTGCAACTGCCGCACCAGCGCCACCACCTGCCAGCCCCGGTCCAGCAGCTCGCGCACGACCGCCCTGCCGATATAACCGGTAGCGCCCGCGACCAGCGCACGGCGTCCCTGGCCCTTGTGTTCGCTGGCTGACTCACGGTTGGCGGATTGCTGCATTCCTGTCTCCCGGGATTCAGTCGCGCCAGGCTGCCGCGTCGATATCCAGGTCGGACCACGTCCTGGTATCCAGTCTGGGCACAGCCTGCTTGCGGCGCTGCTGGTCGAAGTCCCTCAGCAGGCGCAAGCCCAGGGGCAGCAGCCAGATTAACGCCACCAGGTTGACGATGCCCAATAGCCCCATGGTGAGGTCCGCGAACGCAAAGATCGTGCTGAGATCCTGCAGGGAACCCCAAAGCACCAGCGCGGGTACGCAGACGCGAAAGCCTGTTACAAGACGATTGTTGTCCGGACTGAGGTCATACAGGCTGTTCTCCCCCAGATAGTAGTTGTACATGATGGAGCTGAAGGCAAACAGGCACAGCGCGACACTGATAAAGCCCTCTCCCCAGCTGCCCACGTGCCCGGCAAGCGCCGCCTGGGTCAGCGCCACACCGTTTACCCCGGCAGTACCCGGCTGGTGAGCATCGGAGAGAATGATAATCACCGCAGTACAGGTGCACAGCACCAGGGTGTCGATAAATACGCTGAGTGACTGCACCATGCCCTGGTGTACCGGGTGGGGCACGTAGGCCACGGCCGCCACATTGGGTGCACTGCCAAGCCCCGCCTCATTGCTGAACAGGCCGCGCTTTACGCCCTGCATAATGACCGCGGCGAGTCCGCCGGACACGGCCTGCTCAAATCCAAACGCCGCGCGCAGTATCGTCGCCAGGGCCGCAGGCACATCATTAAGGTGCATCAGCACTACCACCAGTGCCACCAGTATGTAGCCCAGCGCCATCACCGGCACCACGACCTCGGCGACCCGGGCGATGCGCCTGATACCACCAAAGATCGTTACGCCTACCAGCAACGCGAGCACGCTGCCCGTCACCCAGGTAGGCAGAGCAAAGGATGCCTGCAGGGAGGTTGCCACGATGTAGGACTGCACGGCGTTGAAGCTGAAGCCGAAGGTGAGCAGCAGCAACAGCGAAAAAAGGCCGGCCATCAGCGGTTGTTGCAGGCCGTAGCGCATATAGGCGGCAGGGCCGCCCCGGTAGGTCCCATCGGGCTGCGCCCGCTTGAACAACTGCGCCAGTGAGCATTCAAACAGGCTGGTCGCCATACCCATCAGCCCGATAAGCCACATCCAGAAGACAGCACCGGGGCCGCCCAGGGTAATCGCAACCGCCACACCGGCAATGTTGCCGCCCCCGACGCGTCCGGCCACACTGACGATCAATGCCTGGAATGCCGACAGGTGCCCCGCCTGGTGATGCAAACCCCGTCGCAGGCTCGCAAACATGGCCAGGAAAAAACGAAACTGTGCAAAGCGGGACATCACGCTGGCCGCCACACCCACCCCCACCAGCAGGGTGACCAGCACATAGCTCCAGAGGAAGTCCGTAACAGGCGCCAGGATGTTCATGGCAGACAGCGCGGCGCGCAGCCGCTATTCGGCAACGCCGAAATAGAAAATGACAGCGACCGTTGGCGGCACCACGTAGCGAATCAGGAAATGCCAGAGCCGGAAAAGACGCGGGTCCCTGATATCAAGCTCCTCGGCGCTGGACTTCGCAGACATCGTCCAGCCAACAAAAATCGCAATAAACAGGCCGCCCAGGGGCAGCAGCAACTGGTTGGAGAAATAGTCCAGTAGCTCGTTCAGGTTGAGACCGAACAGTCGATAATCCTTGATCAGGTTGTAGGAAAGCGCGCTCAGTATGCTCAGCACGGCAATACTCCCCACCACCAGCAACGCGCTCCTGTGACGCCCGATACCGTGTTGATCCTCCAGCCAGGAGGTGACGCACTCCACCAGCCCCACCATGGAGGTGATGCCCGCCACCGCCAGCAACAGGAAAAAGGCGACACTGAAGCCGTAGCCGCCCGGCATCTGGGCAAACGCCACGGGCAGCGTCTGGAAAATCAGGCCCGCGCCGGCGGCCGGGTCCAGACCGTTGTGGAATACCGCCGGAAATATCACCAGGCCCGCCAGCATGGCCACCATGGTGTCGGCCAGCACGATCACCAGCACGGAACCGGGGATAGAGATAGTACGTGGCAGGTAAGCACCGAACGTCATCATGCCGCCCATGCCGACACCGATGGAGAAGAACGCCTGGCCCACGGCAATCAGGAAGACTTCCGGCTTGATACGGTCGAAATGGGGCTCGAACAGCCACAGCAGCGCCGTTTTCATCCCGCCGGCAAAGACGTTGTACAGCGCCAGCAGCGCCAGTAGCGCGAACAGCACCGGCATGAGAATCGTCACCGCGCGTTCAATCCCGCCCTGCACACCCGCATAGATAATCAGTCCGGTAAACGCCAGCCCCACCAGCGTCCAGAACAGCATGCCTGTGGGGTCAGCCAGCACCGCCGCAAACGTGGCTTCAGCGACTGTGCTGTCGAAGCCGGCGAAGCCGGTACTGATGGCCTTGTACAGGTACCAGAGCACCCAGCCCACAACCACGGAATACGCAATCTCAATGGTGTAGGCGGCCAATAGACCCATGTAGCCCACAGCCCGCCAGGCCGTGGGGCGGCCCTCCGCGGCGGCAACCGCTGCCACCGCCCGGGGCGGGCTGTGCTCACCGCGTCGGCCGATCAACAACTCCGCAATCAGGATGGGTATCCCGATCAGCGCGACGCAGCCAAGATAGACCAGCACGAATGCGGAGCCACCGTTCTCGCCGGCAACGTAGGGAAAACGCCAGATGTTCCCGAGGCCCACAGCAAAGCCGACAGACGCCAGGAGAAATGCGGATCGCGAGGACCACTGTTCTTCACTGTTGCCTGCCATTGCCATATTGAAATGCTCTCTGTTTTAGTGAACCGGGATTGCGGACGCGGCCTCATTGACCGCGCAGCCAAGGAGCCAGGCCACCGCCTTGTGTCAGGCCACCGGCGACACGATGGTCTCTATCCCGGTGGCCTGCATTGAGGTGGCCTGCACCAGAGTGGGCTGCATTCTCAGGCA
>JAZBPS010000402.1:0-6827 GCA_036353375.1 Halieaceae bacterium
GGAAGAGGGCTACAAGGTCGAATTGCCCGCCTCCGTGGACGCCCTGCGTGAAGCGATCACCGAAGGTAATGCGCTGCAGTACGGTGCCTACGCAAATGTCGCCGAGATGGTGGACGTGGACGACTATGTACGCCGTGAGCCGCATCTCGCCGAGATCGAGGCGCAGTGGGGCCCGGCGCCCGGCAAGCAGCTCACCGACGGTCGGCGCCTGTTTATCCTGGGTGCCCATTTCGGCAACATCTTTGTCGGTGTGCAGCCCGCCTTCGGCTGGGAAGGCGATCCCATGCGCCTGCTCTTCGAGCGAGGCTTTTCGCCCACCCATGCCTTCAGCGCGTTTTACGATTATCTCAAGCACGAATACCGCGCCAGTGCGGTGCTGCATTACGGCACCCATGGCGCACTGGAGTTCATGCCGGGCAAGCAGGTGGGTATGTCACAAACCTGTTGGCCAGACCGCCTTATCGGCGACCTGCCGCACTACTACCTGTACGCCTCCAACAACCCCTCCGAGGGCCTGCTGGCCAAACGCCGTGCTGCCGCCACACTCATTACGTACATGACACCGCCGGTAACACAGGCCGAACTATACAAGGGGTTGGTCGAGCTCAAGGAAAGCATCGAGCAGTGGCGGCGCCGTGACGAGGACGATGGCAAAGCCTGCGACGAGCAGGCCGCGCTCATTCAGGCCCAGGCAGCAGCGCTGGATATGGCGGCGCTGGAACCGGTTTGGGACCACACAGCCGCGGCGCACATAGAGTCCCTGCGCCGTGAGCTGCTGGAACTGGAAACCACCCTGATTCCCTACGGTATGCACGAGATCGGTACGCCTATGCCGCGGGAACAGCGGCTGGACCTGTTGCAGTCCGTGGCGGCGGCATCCCACGAGCTGACGCTGGATCCGGCCCTGCTGGAGGCACTGGTGGACGGGGAGACCGTGGCAAAACTTCACAAGCAATATCCGGACGTCAATCCCGAAGTACTGGATGCACTTGCCGAGGTGGCGAGGCAACTCGGTGACAACCAGGAGCTCTCGTCACTGGTTCACGCTCTCGACGGCGGTTTTGTTCGACCCGCTCCCGGTGGTGATCTGCTGAGAAATACCGACGTTCTTCCGACGGGACGAAATCTGCACGGATTTGATCCCTACTGCCTGCCGTCAGCGTTCGCGGTTCGCGAGGGTTCCGCCCAGGCGGAAATGCTGCTGGCGCGGCACCGGGAGGAGGGCAACGCCTTGCCCCAGTCCATCGCGCTGGTGCTCTGGGGCAGCGACAACATGAAAAACGAGGGCGCTCCTATCGCCCAGGCGCTGGCGCTAATGGGTGCGCGACCCCGTCGCGATGGTTACGGCCGCCTGTGCGGCGCAGAGCTGATTCCACTTGAGGAGCTCGGTCGCCCCCGCATTGACGTGGTCATCACGCTGTCGGGCATCTTCCGCGACCTGTTGCCACTGCAAACCAGAATGCTCGCAGAAGCCGCGTTCCTCGCCGCCGCTGCAGAGGAGGATGCCGCGCACAACTTTATTCGTGCCCACGCGCTGGCCCACGCTGAAAAGCACGGCTGTGACCTTGAGACGGCATCGCTGCGGGTGTTCAGCAACGCCGAAGGTGCCTACGGCTCCAACGTCAATTTGCTGGTGGACAGTGCCCGCTGGGAGGAAGAGGACGAACTGGCGGAGGCCTATACCAAGCGCAAATGCTTTGCCTACGGTCGCGATGGCCAGCCTGCGCAGCAGTCGGAATTGCTGCAGGAAGTGCTGGGCGGCGTGGAGCTTGCCTATCAGAATCTGGACTCCGTCGAACTGGGCGTCACCACGGTGGATCACTACTTCGACACACTGGGCGGAATCAGCCGCGCTGTGCAGCGCGCCAGCGGCCATGAAGTGCCCGTGTATATCTCGGACCAGACCACGACCAACGGCAAGGTGCGCACGCTCTCAGAGCAGCTCGACCTGGAAAGTCGCTCACGTATGCTCAACCCCAAATGGTACGAGAGCATGCTGCAGCACGGCTATGAAGGTGTTCGCTCCATAGAGACACACGTCACCAATACGGTGGGCTGGTCTGCCACCACGGGCCAGGTAGCGCCCTGGGTTTACCAGCAACTATCAGAAACATTCATTCTCGATGAGGACATGCGCAAGCGACTGGCGGAGCTCAATCCGACCGCGTCGGTCAAGGTTGCGCACAGACTGCTCGAGGCCCACGAACGCCAGTACTGGCAGCCGGATGAGGCAACGCTGAATGCGCTGCGCCAGGCCGGTGAAGACCTGGAAGACTGGCTGGAAGGAATATCACCGGAGGTAGCAGCGTGAATCAATTGACG
The DNA here is from genome assembly GCA_036353375.1 of Halieaceae bacterium. Classification (GTDB taxonomy): domain Bacteria; phylum Pseudomonadota; class Gammaproteobacteria; order Pseudomonadales; family Halieaceae; genus JANQIO01. The sequence goes on from JAZBPS010000402.1 coordinate 2,323, forward strand.
GAAATACCCGTTCAGAGCATAGACCCCGGCGACGGCGACGGAGAGGGCAGCCTGCAGGTCCATCTGGACCCCGAGCTGCAGATAGACAAGGCCAAGGTGTTTGCCATTTACGGCAAGGGCGGCATTGGCAAGAGCACGACATCCTCCAACCTTTCGGTGGCATTTTCCAAGCTGGGCAAGCGCGTCATACAGATTGGCTGCGATCCCAAGCACGATTCCACCTTCACCCTCACCAAGGCGCTTATGCCCACGGTTATCGATGTATTGGAGTCGGTCGAGTTCCACGCTGAGGAGCTCAAGCCCGAGGATTACATGTACGAGGGCTACAACGGCGTCATGTGCGTTGAGGCAGGGGGTCCCCCGGCTGGAACAGGCTGCGGTGGTTACGTTGTCGGGCAGACCGTCAAGCTGCTCAAACAACACCACCTGTTGGAGGACGCAGACGTCGTCATTTTTGACGTGTTAGGCGATGTTGTGTGCGGCGGCTTTGCCTCGCCGCTGCAGCATGCGGAGCGCGCACTGGTGGTGACGGCCAATGACTTTGACTCCATATTTGCGATGAACAGGATTGCCTCGGCGATCGGCGCCAAGTCAAAAAATTACCCCGTGCGACTGGGGGGCGTTATCGCCAACCGCAGCAAGGACACGGACGAAATTGATCGTTTCAACGATGCCGTGGGTCTCAAGCGACTCGCGCATTTCCCCGACCTGGACGTGATTCGTCGCAGCCGGCTGAAAAAGTCCACCCTGTTCGAGATGGAGGCGGTCGAGGGCCTGGCCGAGGTGCAGCAGGAATATCTCAACCTGGCCCAGTCGCTGTGGGACGGTACAGACGAGCTGGACGTCACGCCCATGAAGGATCGCGACCTGTTTGATTTCCTTGGATTTGACTGATGACCGCTGAAAACACGCTGGATACCTACGAGCAAAGGCGCTCTGAAATACGCACCTACTTCGACCAGACTGCTGCGGATGCCTGGTCAAAGCTCACCTCTGATGCGCCGGTCAGCCGGATTCGGCAGACGGTGCGGGCCGGTCGCGACGAGATGCGTTCAACGCTGCTGGACTGGCTGCCACAGGATCTGAGCGGGAGAACCGTGCTGGACGCGGGTTGCGGCACAGGCGCACTGGCGGTGGAGGCGGCGATGCGTGGCGCGCGCGTGGTAGCGACAGATCTTTCCCCTACACTGGTGGAACTCGCGGGCTCTCGTGTGCCCGCGGAATTGCAGCACCTGATTGAGTTCCGGGTCGGGGATATGACCCAGACCGACGGGCAGGTGTTCGATCACATCGTGGCGATGGATTCCCTGATTCACTACGACCTGCAGGATGTACTGGCATCGGTCAGTCGCCTTTCGCGCTCCGCCAGGCGCAGTATTGTCTTTACCTTTGCGCCGCGCACACCTTTGCTGGCTGCCATGCACAATGTCGGCAAGCTCTTTCCGCGCAGTAACCGTTCTCCTGCAATCCAGCCGGTGGCGGAACGCGCACTGCAGTCGCGCCTGGCCAACGATCTCATGCTCGCGGGTTGGCGCCTCGGGCGGCAGCGCCGCGTGAGCAGTGGTTTCTACACATCGCAGGCACAGGAGCTGGAGTCGTTTTGAAGCCAGGCATACCCATAAACTGGTCTAACATCAGCGAACGGTGGCTGCCGTTTGCCGATGCCGCGACGGCGGATCTGCCGCTGTCGCGCCTGATGCGGTTGTCGCTGTTCCAGGTGTCAGTGGGCATGGCTGTGGTTCTGTTGAATGGCACCCTCAACCGGGTGATGGTGCTGGAACTGCAGCAACCGGTGTGGCTGGTGTCTGTCATGGTTTCCCTGCCGCTGCTGTTCGCACCGCTGCGCGCCCTGATAGGACATCGTTCGGACAACCACCGCTCCTTTCTCGGCTGGCGCCGCGTTCCTTACATCTGGTTTGGCACACTGGCGCAGTTTGGCGGTCTTGCCATTATGCCCTTTGCATTGATCGTGCTGTCGGAGCCCGATGTCGGGCCGGCCTGGGCCGGCGTGTCCGCCTCGGCGCTGGCATTCCTGCTGGTGGGTATCGGTTTACACACCACCCAGACAGCGGGTCTCGCCCTTGCCACAGATATCGCAGACGAGAGCGTCCGCCCGCGGGTGGTGGCGCTGCTGTACGTGATGCTGCTGGTGGGCATGATTGTGGTTTCACTGGGTTTTGCCGCACTGCTGGCAGATTTCGGTTATGTGCGGCTGATCCGGGTGATACAGGGTGCGGCGGCACTGACCATGGTGTTGAACTTTGTCGCGACCTGGAAGCAGGAGGCGCGTAATCCGGCGCTGACCGCACACGACTGAGAGCGACCTGGCTTTATGGAGAGCTGGCAGTCCCTGCGTGCCAGCGGGCGCGCAATGCGACTGTTGTTGGCGGTAGCCCTGGGCTCAGTGGGTTTCAGCATGCAGGACATTCTGCTTGAGCCCTACGGGGGCGAGGTGCTGGGGCTGTCGGTATCGGCGACCACGGGGCTCACCGCTTTGATGAGCCTCGGCATGCTGGCGGCATTCATCTGGGCGTCCCGGACACTGTCCCAGGGTCGCGATCCTATTCGCCTGGCCGCCTACGGCGCGGTTGTCGGCATTTTTGCCTTTGCGTTTGTTGTCTTGTCAGCGCCGCTGCATTCCAACGAGATGTTCCGGTTGGGCACGTTTTGTATCGGCTTCGGTAGCGGCATGTTCGCGATCGGCACTCTGACCTCAGCGATGGATCTGGCCAAAGAACACGATGCAGGGCTTGCCCTGGGCGCCTGGGGCGCGGTGCAAGCCACGGCCACCGGGCTTGCCATTGCAGCCGGCGGTGCCCTGCGCGACAGCGTGGGTCACTGGGCGCAATCCGGCGCACTCGGCCCGGCCTTGTCAGGCCCGGAGACCGGCTACGGCGCGGTGTATCACCTTGAAATCCTGGTGCTGTTTACAGCGCTGGTTGTTATCGGTCCCCTGGTGCGGGGCCACGGCGTGGCGGCTGAACGCAGGCCGTTACTGCAGTTGAACGAAATTCCACACTAAGTCGAACCGAACGCAGGAGGTTCAATCATGGGTACAGGCGCAATAACAGAATACATCGACGTGGCACAGCTAGTGCTTTACGTCTTCTGGCTGTTTTTCTTCACACTGGTTTTCTGGTTACACCGGGAAACCAAGCGGGAGGGCTATCCACTCGAGCAGTATGGCGAAAACAAATCCACGCTGATCGGGTTCCCCAATATGCCGCCCCCCAAAACCTTCGTGTTGCCGCACGACGGTGGCACGCGCACGTTGCCCAGGTCGGAACCGGAGCCCAAGCGGGCGCTGGCGCTGGATGATGCGCCCGCCGCGGGCTATCCCTTCGAGCCCAATGGCGACCCTATGCTGGATGGCGTGGGGCCGGGTTCCTGGGCGATTCGACCCGAGGTCCCGGATTTGACCCACGATGGTGGTCCCAAGATTCAACCCTTGCGACTGCTGCCTGAATGGCATGTCAACGAGAACGACCCCGATCCTCGCGGCAAGCCTGTCTACGGCGTAGACGGTGAAGTGGGCGGCACCGTGGTAGATATCTGGGTAGACCAGGCAGAGCCACAGATTCGCTACTTCGAAGTTGAAGTGGGAAGCAATGAGGATGGCAGCGCCAGACACACACTGCTGCCCATTAACTTCTCTCGCGTGAGCGGCGCCGACGGCAGTATCAAGGTGAAGTCGATTGCCTCGAAGCACTTCGCCAACGCGCCTACGCTCGCCAATCCCGACATTGTCACCCTGCAAGAGGAAGACAAAGTTGTCGCCTACTACGGTGGTGGCTACCTCTACGCAGTACCTGATCGCATGGAGCCGCTGATATGAACGAGTATGATTATGAACCGGTGAAGGGCCTTCCCGAACACCTTCCCGATGGCGAGTACATCGTCTGGCAGGGCGCGCCGGAGTGGACCGGCATTGCCAGGCGGGTGTTCCACCTGCGGGCAGTAATGTTCTATTTTGCCGTGCTGGTTGCCTGGTATTTCTCGGCGCAGCTGGACACTGCGGGCAGTGTTGCTGCCGCTGCCAGCGCCTCGATGTGGACACTGGGACTTGCAGCGGGCTGTCTTGGCATATTAATGCTGCTCAGCTGGTTGTTTGCCCGCTCCACCTTGTACACGCTGACGAATCGTCGTTTGGTGCTGCGCTTCGGTGTGGCCATTCCGATGATGATCAATCTGCCGCTGGAAAAAATCGAGAGCGCCGAACTCGGTCGCTATGGCGACTATGGTGACCTGAGCCTCAGCCTGGCAAAAGGCGAGAGGATTTCCTACATAGCATTGTGGCCCCACGCCCGGCCCTGGCACTTCGGCGAGGTCAAGCCGATGCTGCGCGGTTTGTCCAACCCCGATATGGTGACATCGTTGCTGGCAGACGTGGTCAGCGAGGGCGGTGGTGTTCGCCTTGGCCAGAAAACTGCGCAACCCCGCAAGGAATTTGTCCCGGCGCATGTTGTTTCAACGCGTCCTGCCGTAGGCTAGGTGTCACATGTCAC
>JAZBPS010000403.1:0-2795 GCA_036353375.1 Halieaceae bacterium
CCGGGCAGTACCTCGATGAGGCCTCCGGGGAAATCGGCTACCAGACGGGCAGCTGGGATCGCGCCGTGCTTACGGCCGAGGTGGGCGGGCCCGCCGAAGTGTTTGGCAAGAAAGCGGGCTACTATGTTTACGGCGAGCTCACCGATTCCGACAGCTACTACAACAATGACTTCACCAAGCAGACCCTGTTGCAGGCGTCTTTCAACATGGACCTGGACGCCAAGACGCGCGTTGAATTCGGCGGTATGTACCAGAGCTGGGACGGCCACGAGAACGGCGGCTGGAACCGGGTCACCCAGGACCTGATCGACAACCAGACTTACATCACCGGCACCGCCGGCACCAACCTGGACCGGAGCTTCGGCAATGGCAATGGCCTGATCGAAGAGGCTGAAATTCTTGCCTGGCAGGATTCCCTCGCCGGTCTGGTGTCCACGGGCATACCGTTTACACCCGGTACCACAAGCTGCTTTACCGGACTGCTGGCGTTCTGCTTTGAGGGCGATTTCGAGCCATTGAATCCCGCCAATATCACCCAGGACCTGGTCGACCAGATGGGCCTCTCGCTGGACCCCAGCACCGTCGGTACCGCGACATTGAGCGGAAACGAGGTGGTGATCACCGATAACGACGAATACGACACCGAGGTCTACACCTTCTACTTCGATATTTTCCACGAGTTCGACAACGGCTGGCGCATGATCAACAAGCTGTTCTACGATGGACAGCAGTACACCACCGTCGACAGCTACGGTTTCCACAAGACCGCAGACGCGTGGGTGGTCGAGGACCAGCTGATCTTCCTCAAGGCCTTCGAGTCTGAAAGCATCAAGGGCGAGGTGCAGTTCTCACCCTCTGTCCGCTACACCGACGCTTTCTACGCGCTGGACTTCACCCACGAGGTGTTCGACCGGGTTGACCTGACCAAAGGCTTCGATGCACTGTCAACACAGCAGTCAGCCAACCGCGCGCCTGCTGGCCAGGAAGCCTATAGCGACTACTGGAACTCCGAGTACCTGCAGCTGGGCCTGGCATTCATGGCGGACGTGACCATCGGGGAGAACCTGAACCTGCTGGTCGGTGCGCGCTATGACTACGTCGACGCCGAAGGTGAAAACGGCGATGGCGACGGCCCCATTCGCCTGACAACCTTCGACCCCAACGGCGAATACTCCGCAAGTAACAGCGATGATGGCTTCACCTACACAGTGAGCGCCTCCTACAACCTGCCCGGCGGGTTTACGCCATACGTCACCTACGCCGAACAGCAGACCATCGTATCCGGTGCAGCCGGTGAGATCTCCACCGCCAACATCTTTAACAAGACCTTCCTGGGCGAATCCGAGCTCACCGAATTCGGCCTCAAGGCCAGCCTGCTGGATGGCCGGTTGTTCGCGGCCGTCGCCTACTACGATCAGGAGCGCATCGCATTTGACGCGCAAAACCCGGTCAACAACCAGCCGGTGGTCTCCGAGGGTGTGGAATTTGAGTTCCGCTACGTACCCTTCGACAAGTTGGCCCTGGTGGGTACCTACTCCAACCAGGAAACCAAGGTAACCCTGCCCGGCGGCGTCGCGTTCAGCTACCTGGGCGCCGGCAACCTGGTCAACGTTGACCCCTCCACCTGGTACGACGGCATCATCGGTGCCAACGTGGTCGTGGGCGAACAAACGCTGCGCGGCGGTGTGCCGGAGGTAACGGGCAGCCTGTCAGCCAGCTACCGCTTTACTGACACGCTCACGGGGTCAGCCAATGTAACCTATGTTGAAGAGGTAGCATCCTCTGTACTTGGCGGCATTGTGCTGCCAGAGTACACCCTGGTAAACGCATCGCTCGTGTACAGCAACGACAAGTACAAAGTGGCGTTCTACGCCAACAACATTACTGACGAGCTGTACTTCCGCGGCAACTTCCCCAGCCTGTACGGTAACAACGCTGTACTGCCGGAACTGCCGAGAAACTGGGCCGCAGAGTTCTCCTACAAGTTCTAGAAGGACCTGCTGTTGTAACAAGGGGAGTGATTGTGGGTGCCGGCGACCAGTCGAGCACCCACTTTTTTTTCTGAGATTGGAAACCGACGCGAACAAGAAACCTATGTCCAGCCAGCCTCCACTTATTGAACTGCGCGGCGTCGACAAGAGCTTTGACGGACAGACCAAGGTGCTGGACAGCATTGATCTTGCCCTGCCTCGCGGTGAGTTCCTTGCGCTTATCGGCCCCAGCGGCTGCGGCAAATCGACTTTGTTAAAGCTGATCGCCGGGCTGATACGGCAGACCGATGGCAGCATCAAGGTGGGTGGTGGTTCGCCCGCCGATGCACAGGGCAAGCTGGGCTTTGTTTTCCAGGACGCCAACCTGCTGCCCTGGATGAACATCCTGGACAACGTGGCCCTGCCGCTGAAGCTGATGGGCGTATCCACCGAGCAACGCACGGAAGATGCGACGGAAATGCTGGAGATGGTGGGGCTGGGGCCCGCCATGGAGCGCTATCCCCGGGAGCTTTCCGGCGGCATGCGTATGCGCGCCTCCATCGCCAGGGCACTGGCCACCGGCCCTGAACTGTTGCTGCTGGATGAGCCCTTCGGCGCGCTTGATGAAATGACGCGCAACAGTCTCAACGAGGAACTGCTGCGGCTGCGGGAAAGCCAGAAGTGGACTGGCGTATTTGTTACCCACTCGGTATCCGAAGCGGTTTTCCTGTCGTCGAAGATCGCGGTACTGTCGGCCAATCCCGGGCGCCTACATGACATGATTGAGGTAGACCTGCCCTTCCCAAGAACGGCACGCACCCGCGA
>JAZBPS010000404.1:0-3013 GCA_036353375.1 Halieaceae bacterium
GTTTTGCTGATTCGAAGAATCAAACACAGCTTCCTGATGCGCCTCGCCGAGTTCCTGTTGAAGTTCGCGCCGGGCGTATCCTACATGGCGTTCGCTGGCGAGGGCAGCAGCAGGAACCTGTGCCGCCATATTGCAATGTCAGGCCTGAAAAAGCCGCTGGTGGTTACCGACAAGCCCTTGTGTGAGCTGGGTGTTGTTGCGCAAGCGCTGCAGGGTCTGGAGGAGGAGGGCGTCGAGCATGTTATTTTTGACGGCGTGCTGCCGGACCCCACCTACAGCATCGTCTTTGAAGGCAAGGCGCTCTACCAGCGCGAGGGCTGCGACGGACTGATTGCCATCGGCGGCGGTTCTTCTATCGATGCGGCCAAGATTATCGGCCTCGCCCTCAGCGTACCGGAGCACCCCAGGGAATATGTCGGGTTCGGCCTGGTGAAGGAACCCATACCCCCGCTGTACGCGATGCCGACTACCGCAGGCACCGGCTCCGAGGCCACTATGGGCGCAGTGATCTCTGACGATGACACCCACGATAAAGGTGTGATCTCCGGTTCGCCCTTGTCCGCGTTGGCCGTCGCGCTGGATCCGCTGCTGATGACCGGGCTGCCGCCGCATATCACCGCGGCAACCGGCATGGATGCGCTGACCCATGCCGTCGAGGCCTATATCAGCATCTGGGACCGCGGTGATGCCTACGACAAGGCGGCTGCCGCAACCCGACTGATTTTCGAACACCTGCCCGAGGCATGCCGTGACGGCAGCAACGTGAAAACGCGTGAAGCGATGGCGCAGGCGGCCTATATGGCGGGGCAGGCCATCAACCAGGTCAACGTGGGTAACGTACATGCGATCGCGCATCAGCTGGGTGCGCGCTTCGGCGTACCCCATGGCCAGGCCAACGCCATGGTGATGCCCCACGTGCTGGAGCTCAGCAAGGGCAAGGCGGGTGATCGGCTCGCGGCGCTGGGCCGGGAGGTGGGCTGCGAAAGTGCGGATGCCTTTATCGAGGCCATTCGGCAACTCAATCGCAGCCTCGGGCTGCCCTCCAAGGTCAAGGGGCTGACCGAGGATGACTACAAGCCCATCATCGACAAGGCGCTGGAAGAAGCCGACGGCTATTCCGTGCCCTACATGATGAGCCGCAACGACGTGAAACAGGTTCTAAAGCAACTGCACTGACAGGAGTGATGAGATGAGTACTGCGACCCGCCCTGAAAAGGGTGCGGCCTACCAGCCGGCAGACGTTTTGAACGCCGCCCTCATGGGCAGTGAAAACACCATGCACGGAATCTTCGACCACCTGCGAGAGCACGACCCGGTGGCCAGGGTGGAACACCCGGATTACGAACCGTTCTGGTCGCTCAGCCGCTACGACGACATCAAGTTTGTCGGCAGCAACAACGATCGCTTTCTGAGCGCACCGCGCACGGTGCTCATTCCCATCGAATACGAAAATCTGCTGCGAGAGAAGTTCGGTACGCGTAACGGCCTTGAGACACTGATCCACATGGACAGGCCCAAGCACCTCAAGCTGCGCAAGGTCACCCGGGAGTGGTTCCTGCCGCGCTCCATTGAAAAACTGGATGCCGAGATCAAGGACATGTGCAAGGAGTACGTGGACAAGATGGAGGAGATGGGCGGCGAGTGCGACTTCGTCAAGGACATCACGCTGCTCTATCCGCTGCGCATCATCATGTCCATTCTCGGCCTGCCCCGGGAGTCCGAGGCCACCATGCTCAAGCTCACCCAGGAAATCTTCGGCGGGCAGGACCCCGACCTGATGCGCGACCCCGATCAGCAGACCATGAACGCAGAAACCATCATGGAATTCGGCGCCTACTTTGACGAGGTGATCAAGGACCGCAAGCAGAATCCCCAGGAGGATCTTGCGACCGTGCTGGCCAATGCCGAGGTAGACGGCAAGCCCATGGATCCGCTGGACCAGCTCAGCTACTTCATTATCGCCGCCAGTGCCGGTCACGACACCACCTCGGCGGTACTGGGTGCGGGCATGAAAGCCCTGCTGGAGCATCCCGACCAGTTCGAACAATGGCGCGACAATCCGGAGCTGGATCGCAATGCGGCGAAAGAGCTGATGCGCTGGGTGTCGCCGGTGCGGCACATGGTGCGCACGGCAACGGACGATCTGGAGCTGGGCGGCAAGCAGATTAAAACCGGCGACAACATCGCCCTGTGGTTCCCCGCCGCCAACCGCGACCCGTCGGCCTTTGACCAGCCCAACCGCCTTGATATTACCCGTGACCCCAAGGCGCACCTCGCCTTCGGCTACGGCTCCCACATGTGCCTGGGCCAGCACCTGGCCACACTGGAAGTGGCACGCTTCTATCGCGAGTTGCTGTCGCGGCTGGACTACATCGAGATGACCGAGGAGCCCACCTGGGTGCACGCCATCTTTGTCGGCGGCCTCAAATCCATGCCGGTGAGATACAAATTCAAGTAACGCTGATGGAAGCTTTGCCTTTGTGCAGTCAGCTAAGGCTGATCAACGCGGCATTATGCTGGCAAAGTTCACTGCCAGGACGCCGCGCGCGGAGTGGTTGACGTATTTTCAGGACACGCCATAAATACGTCCATGTAGGCTCGACTGCGGCCATCCATGGCCGCAGACGGTCCTGAAAATACGTCAACCACTCCACGCACGGGTGCATGCCACATCTTGGCATTGGCACCATATTCCCTACTTAACTGGTCGCGTCAGTAAAATAACAACACTTGAAGGAGTTAACAGTGCAAGCCATCCAACTCGCCGCCCCCGGCGGCCTCGATAAACTCAACGTTGTCGATCTCGAACCGCGTGATCCCGGCCCCGGCGAAGTGCGCGTGCGTAACCACGCCAGTTCGCTCAACTTTCACGACTACGCAGTGGTGACCGGGCTTCTGCCCACCGAAGACAAACGTATTCCCATGTCCGACGGTGCCGGCGTGGTTGAGGCCGTGGGCGAAGGGGTTACCGGGTTTGCCGTGGGCGACAAGGTCATGAGCGTGTTCTTCCCCA
>JAZBPS010000443.1:0-1565 GCA_036353375.1 Halieaceae bacterium
TACGTTTGGAATCAAGATGACAACCCGAATGACTTGCCAGACCAGACATTTCTGGCCAGCGTTGGCTCGGGGTTAGTGTATGAACCCGTCGAGAATCTGAATCTGCGGATTGACTACGGTCTGCCATTAGTAGATCTGGACGATCGCGGTAATAATCTCCAAGATGATGGCTTCCACTTCAGTATTGGATACCAGTTCTAAGGAACGATCACCGGCGGAAGTCATAGTTTTTAGCGCCTCGGGATTTCAAAATAGATCACTTAGTGCTGAGGAGTGTTTGCTGCTGTGGGGCAACTATTGCAGGCGGACTGACTGGGTTAAAGGGGACGCCAATCGCCGGCCAAGATAAAGGCGGACCAGTAAAAGGGATGGCTATATTCGCCTCCCGCCTCAATCATCTCTAGCTGCACTTCTCGTAACGCCTCACTGCGTCCCATCCCCGCAGTCAGCTTCTCGTAGTAGCGGGCCATCAGACTCTGTGTGCCGAAGTCATCCACTTGCCAGAGACTCATCAACTGCGACTCCGCCCCCGCCAGGGCAAAGGCTCGTCTCAAGCCATAGACCCCTTCGCCATTAGCAATATCCCCGACCCCCGTTTTACAGGCAGAGAGCACCACTAGCTGGGTGCCAAAGAGGTTGAGATTAGAGGCTTCAAGCGCTGTCAGCACACCGTCCTCACTGCCGCTGCTGCGGGTATTAAAACCCGCCAGAGCTAACCCCGAGCGTAGGAGAGGATTCTCGACGGCGACCCTGGGACGATTAGGCGCGGGTGGGCGAGTACCATCATGGGCAACTACCCCAAGGCCACGACTCGTATCAGAAGGGGCACGCTCAATGTCCTCTAGAAAAAAGCCATGGGTAGCAATATGCAGGATGCGCGGAGCCTCGACTTGCTTCAAGACATTCTCCGTGGCCTCAGCTTCGAGCAATACCGTAGCGTTGGGCAGGAGGGGTTGAATAGCTGCCGCTTCTGCCGCTGTGCCCGGCAGTCGGCCAAACTGCAATTGACTCAAGTCAGTAGAACGGCGACTATCACCGCTGCTGCGGGTTTGGGCCTGAGCTAGTTGCAAGGTCTCATCCGCAATCTGATAATCGGGGTCAGCCAGAATGACCCCTGGGTTAGCACTCGGCGCAACCACGCCAAACTTCAGCAGGTCGCGCCCCGAGTTAAGGTAGCTGATTTGGTATTGCTGCACCAGATACTCCCCCCCGGTCTCCGTCTGCAGCGCCTCAAAGGGCAGCCGGTTGAGCTGACCATCAGGGGAAATGAGCAGATGATCGGTGTCTTGCAGGTACGGGGCGATGGGGTCGAAGACCAGTGCCCTGATATCGCCTGTAAGCTGCTCGAAGTTTTCTTCCCGGATAATCGGGATGGGCGCACTCCGTCGAAACTGGACATTGCGGTTTTGTAGGAGCTGCACAAAAGACTGTGCCGCCGCGTCAACCTCGGCGGCATCCCCCAGGTCAACGACTTCGATGCGGCCATTGGGAAAGAGCAGGTAGGCCGCATAGCGCGGAGCTCCCCATTGGTTGCCTAGATCTGACTGGACGTCAAACGGACGATA
>JAZBPS010000483.1:0-1971 GCA_036353375.1 Halieaceae bacterium
AGCCCGCGACGATGCAGGGCTACAACCGCTGCCCGCGCATGACCGCGCGGCGCGCCGAAGAGTATCTGGCCTCAACCGGCATCGCAGATACCGCCTTTTTTGGACCCGAAAACGAGTTTTTCATTTTTGACGACGTCAAGGTGTCGAACCGCGTTGAAGGCTGCATGTATGCGGTCGATTCGTCCGAGGGCGAGTGGAACAGCAACCGTGACTACCCGGAAGGCAACATCGGTCATCGTCCGGGTGTTAAAGGCGGTTACTTCCCGGTTCCACCCGTCGACAGTGGGCACGACATTCGTTCTGCCATGTGCCTGGCGCTCGAAGAGTACGGCCAGAAAGTCGAAGTACACCATCACGAGGTGGCCACGGCCGGCCAGTCCGAAATCGGCGTGCAGTTCAACACGCTGGTGAAGAAAGCCGATGAGGTGCTGACCCTGAAGTACGTGGTGCAGAATGTGGCCCACGGTTATGGCAAGACCGCAACCTTCATGCCGAAGCCACTGGTGGGTGATAACGGTAGCGGAATGCACGTGCATCAGTCGTTGTCCAAAGATGGCGTCAACATCTTCTCGGGCGACGGCTACGGTGGCCTGTCCGAAACCGCTCTGTATTACATCGGCGGCATCATCAAGCATGCGCGGGCCCTCAACGCGTTCACCAATGCGTCAACCAACAGCTACAAGCGTCTGGTGCCGGGCTTCGAGGCGCCGTGCATTCTGGCTTATTCCGCGCGTAACCGGTCAGCCTCCATTCGCATCCCCTTCATTTCAAATCCGAAGGGACGGCGCATTGAGGTCCGGTTCCCGGACAGCACGGCCAACCCGTACTTCGCATTTGCGGCCATGCTGATGGCCGGCCTTGATGGCATTCAGAACAAGATTCATCCGGGCGATGCGATGGACAAGGATCTGTATGACCTGCCGCCTGAGGAGGAGAAGCAGCTCAAGACCGTTTGTCACTCCTTTGATCAGGCGCTGGCTGCGCTCGACGAGGATCGCGGTTTCCTGCTGGCCGGTGGCGTGTTTGACGACGATCTGATCGACGGCTACATCGCGCTGAAGCACGATGAAGTCCAGCGTCTGCGGATGAGCACTCATCCCGTCGAAATCGAGATGTATTACAGCCTGTAGTGTCATGAAACATAAGCTGGGCAACCCACCGGCCGCTATGCGGCCGGTGGGTGAGTCTGGCGGCCCTGGCGGCATGAGGGGATGCTGTGAGGATGAAATTACGACTCGCGATAGGCAGTTTTTTTGCAGTGTTGCTCGCCACTGCGGCGGGCGCTGAACAGATCTATCGTTGGGTCGACGAGCAGGGGCTCGTGCACTATTCCGATGTGCCGCAGGACGGCGCAGAAACTGTTGTCTTGCAGCCGCCCGCGACCTACAGCGCGCCACGGCCAGCCACGACCCCCAGCGGTTCCCGCCAGCCCGTCACGGACGATGAGCAGGATGGCTATGAGGGCTTGACCATCGTCAGCCCGGGTGCGGAGGAGACGATTTGGAATACGGCCGGCGTAATCAAGGTCGCGGTCAGCCCGACCCCGGCGCTGCTGGAGGGTCACAGCGTCAACATTTATCTGAACGGCCAGCTGATAGCGGAGAAAGCGCCCACGAGCCTGAGCGCGGAGCTGACGGAGGTGCCCCGCGGCGAGCACACGGTGACAGCAGAGATACTCGACGCCAACGGGCGGGTGCTGATGAGCGCCCAGCCGATCACGTTCTTCTATCGGCAGACGCTGATACCCAACATCAACACCCCGCGCATTCGCCCGTCCCCGGCAGTGCGGCCGCGGCCCCGCGCGTTGCAGCTGCCGGCACGTCCGGCCAACCGTCCGGTTTAACCCCCCCGGTTCCGGAGCCTGCCACGCTTTCGGGCACAGCAGTCAGTGCGGATGAAGTGCTTGATGCGCTGTCCACGGCTGTCGTGTTACTGGATTCCGAAGACCGTGTGTTGCGCATGAACGCGGCC
>JAZBPS010000028.1:0-11342 GCA_036353375.1 Halieaceae bacterium
GGCCGGGATCGAGCTGCTGCTGGCCGGAGACTGTGACGGCGTTATAGGCATCGGCGGCGGCTCTGCGCTGGACTGCGCAAAGGCGATTGCCCTGGCGGCGCGTCAATCGCGCCCCCTGTTCGATTTTGAGGACGCAGGCGATAACTGGCGCCGCGCCGACAGTGGGCTGATTGCGCCCTGCATCGCCGTGCCGACCACTGCCGGCACCGGCTCGGAGGTGGGCCGGGCCGCGGTGATCGTGGATGAAGAGAGCCAGACCAAAAAACTGATTTTTCATCCGGCTATGTTGCCCGCCCTGGTCATCTCTGACCCGGAACTTACGGTCGGGCTACCGGCAGACATCACGGCCTGGACCGGCGTAGACGCCTTCGTGCACGCCCTGGAGGCATGGTGTGCACCTGGCTTCCACCCCATGGCAGAGGGTATCGCGATAGAGGCCATGCGCACGGTTTTGCGCTGGTTGCCTGCTGCGGTGGCAAACGGGGAAGACCTGGAGGCACGGGGCCATATGCTGGTTGCAGCCAGCATGGGCGCTACAGCCTTCCAGAAAGGCCTGGGCTCAATACATTCGCTGTCACACGTACTGGGCGCGCGCTATGACATCCACCACGGCCTCGCCAACGCTGTCATTATGCCCTATGGGCTGGCGCGCAATGCGCGCTACCTGAACGCCCGAATGCCGACGCTTTGCCACTTGCTGGAGATCCCCGGAAACAGCACCCGGGCGCTGGTGGAGCACCTGATGGCATTCACAGCGTCACTGTCGGTGCCGCAACGCCTGGGTCTTCTGGATGCAGACTTCGACCTCGCCGAAGAGACCGTTGCAGAAGTAGGCCGACTGGCCTACGCGGATCCATCCACGCCAACCAACGCGGGCCCGGTGGACGCAGCGGACCTGGGCGCGCTGTACCGGGATGCCGTGCAGGGCGAACTCAGCTTCACCGGCGACACCGGCTGCTAGTTACCCGGGCAGCGCCGCAATCAGGGCCTGGGTGGGCGGTATCTGGTTATCCACCAGTGACAGCCAGGCATCCTGCAAGGCCGGCGCGTCAGTGATATAGCATATCTCGATCTGGCCAGACATCTGCGACGCCAGTTGCATCACCGCCGCCGTGGCGCGCCGCATCACCTCCCCGCGACCCCATTCGGCATCGCGCTTTGATATTTGCGCCGGCGCAAAAAAGAACTCCGGTTTCGGGCCGGGCAGCACTGTGGATGCACCGAAGTTCTCCCAGTGCGTCGCACCCACCGCAAGGCTCAGCCGCAGCTGGTCGCGGTAGTGCCGGTGCAGACGTTCGGTGAGACCCGCATCCCCGGACATATCCACGTAGGCCGCTGCCACATTCGCGTCCAGCGATGTTTCATCACCGTATACACACACCCCGTGGTAAGCATCCAGGCTGCGCAGGAAGTCGACATTGCCTGCAGACGTCAAACCGACTACCCGTGCAGCGCAGGTCGCATCATCACGCAGCAGGCGGGCAAGACCCAGGGCAGTTTTGGAAGAGGCAGAGCCGATCAGCACAGTGCTCGCCCCGAACAGGCTGTTGTCCATCAGGAAGTCGTATAGCAGGTAGGAGGTGGCGAACAGCGGAAAGAAGATACAGCGCTGGTCTTCCATGTCCTGCAGGGCCCTGGGCTCAGCCCGGGTGCGCCGGTAATGATTGTAGGTACCCGGCAGATCGCTGCGCCAGGGGCTCACCTCCGTCGCCTGCTCGGCGGTGACACGGTCCAGGGTCAGCACGGCCTGGCCGGCCATTGGCAGAAATCCATACAGCCGGTCACCAACCGGGATATCCGCGTGTGCCGACTCCACAACATTGGCCATACCCCAACAGGGCACATGGCCCCAGTTGTCCTCTGCCGGGTAGAACTGCCAGTAACCAATACTGTCCCCGGCAACCGCATAAGTGACGTTGTTGGCTGTCAGGGCGAAGCGGTCAATCGCAATACGGACCTGGCCCTCGGACAGCACAGCTGCCGGCAGCTCCGCCAGGCGTGTGTGACGGATATTGCCCCTGTCCACCTGCAAGGCGATGCTGTTGCTCATGGTTGTTCCCCCTGTGACGCCGCATGTGAGGCCGATGTGCTGTCATTTTGCCCGGCGGCGTCGGTATCTGAGCGACGGTCCAGCCTGGCACCCAGCCAGGTCTCCAGGTCTGCAAACACCTGCTCGCGCTCCGGCTCGTTGAAAATTTCGTGGTACAGCCCGGGGTATAGCTTCAGCATCTTATCGTCGCTGCCCGCGTGCTCGAACAGAAACCGGGAGCCCGACGGCGCAGTGAGCGTGTCGGCATCACCGTGCAACAGAAGTAGCGGCACCGTGATCGCGTCAGCCTGCTGCTGCACCCGCGCCATGCTGTCGACCATTTCGACCACCATGCGGGCGGAGAGCTTGCCCAGATAAATCTCCGGGTCATCCAGGTAGGCCTGCCGTTCGACGGGGTCGCGGCTGATACCCCCGGCGTCCAGCTGCAGCGCACCGAGGCTGGGCCACACCCTGGCGATGGCACGAATGAGCAGCTGCTGCCACAGGGCGGGCTCCAGCTCAGTCTGGATCGCCGGCGCGGACAGCACTGCGGCCAGCACCTCATCCCCATGCTGCAGGAGATAGCAGCTCACCACCAGCCCCCCCATGGAATGTCCCAGCAGGACCACCGGCACCAGCGGATACTCAGCCCGCACATGCGCGACAAAGGCGTTCAGCGCGACAACGTATTGCCCGAAGCGATCGATATGACCCCGGCGACCCGGGGACTTGCCGTGACCGGGCAGGTCCAGTGCGGCGACACTGTAACCCAGCGGCAGGAAGCGCTCGGCGAAGCGCTGGTAGCGGCCGCCGTGCTCGGCGGCCCCATGGCAGATGACGATCAGCGCGCGTGGCTGGCGCTGCGGTCGCCAAAGCCGGTAACAGAGACGCGCTCCGGTTTCGTCGTCTAAGTAGTCGATGTCTGGCTGCATCAACCGGGCTCGGATTCTGCCCCGGGCTGCACGCGCAGCAGCCCGCGATAGGCCTGACTGGCGGTGCGCTCCCCGGAAACCACCTGGTAAACGTCCCGCGCTATCGGCATGGAGATACCGTGCTGCTCGGCCAGTGCCATAACAGCGGGCGCACTCTTCACACCCTCCGCCACCATCACCATCTCTGCCAGCACGTCGTCGATGTGGCGCCCCTTGCCAAGCTCTATGCCCACGTGCCGGTTGCGGCTCTGGGGGCTGGTGCAGGTTGCGATCATATCCCCCATACCGGCGAGCCCGGCAAAGGTCTCCGGCCTGCCGCCCAGGGCGACACCCAGCCGGGTGACCTCGGCCAGACCCCGGGTAATCAAGGCTGAGCGCGTATTGTCACCGGCACCCTGGCCATCCCCCATGCCGACCGCGATAGCGATGATGTTTTTCAGTACCCCGCCCAGTTCACAGCCCACCACATCATCGTTGGTGTAGACCCGGAAAAGGCCCGAGCTAAACAGGGCCTGCAGCTGTTGCACGATAATCTGGTCTTCCATGGCGATGACGCTGGCAGCCGCCTGCCCCGCCATAATCTCGCGCGCCAGGTTGGGCCCGGTCAACACACCCACCGGATGGCCTGGCAGCACTTGCTGGATAATTTCGGTCATGCGCATGCGGGTATCCAGCTCAAGCCCTTTGCTCAGGCTGATAACCGGCACCCAGGCGCGCAGGTGCGGCTTGACCTGCTCCAGCACCGCGCGAAAGCCCTGGGAGGGCACGGCAACCACCAGCACGTCGGCCTCCGATACAACTTCCGCCAGGTCACTGGATGCCCGCACGCGCTCGTTCAACACAGCGTCGGGCAGGTATCTGTCGTTGCGGTGCTCCCGGTTGATTTGCTCCACGGTGGCGGGATCCCGGGCCCACAGCATCACGCTGGTATTGCGCGCAACCATGGACGCAACCGTGGTGCCCCAGGATCCTCCTCCCAGCAAGCCGACGTTCAGTTTCATAGTACAGTCCCTCGCCTACCTACCGTGGCAATGCCACAGTACGAATAATGTCAATGCGGTGCGCAAGCTCGCGCAGGTCCTGGCTCAGAATCTTTCGCTGTTCACCGGTTTCCGCATCACCCGCGTCTGTCAGGCCCCGGTTCTCTGCCAGGCGCCAGGCATTCTGGAACAGCAGCTTGCCGATAGAGGCCTGGCTGTTGATGCGCCGCTGCAGATAAGCCTGGCGGCCGTAGGCCAACGCCTCGGCCACGCAGGTTTTCTCGTCCAGTGCCACGTTATCGGGCTGTCGCGCCAGTACGTCGGCCACTATGCGATAGGCGTCGACGAAATGCAGCAGGGTCGCGTGGGCCACCAACGGAAAGTACTCGCCGATAACCCGCTGGGCGAAACCGCTCTCCTCTGCCAGGCGCTGCTCCCACTGGGGGTCGTAGTGACTGAGCTCGGCGCGTATGTCGTCGCGGAACTCCGCGGTGGGCGCATAGAAAAACTCGAACTTGAACAGGTCACGCAGGCGCTCGGCCTCTTCCCAGAAGCCCGTCACCGAGCTGGAATTGAACTGGGCCAGCTTCAACAGCGCCAGTTCCGCAATCGCCTTGTTCACGAAGTGGTGGATAGTAGTATTGCGATAATAGCTCGCAACCCCGTCCTGCTCTGCTGAAATGGCGTACACCCGCTCCGGCCCGCCATCGTAACTGGTAATAAGCCCCGTGCGAACCAGGTTCTCTGCCAGCTCCTCCAATGGGGGGCGCCTGTCGGAATCGAAATCCCGCGTCATGCGTATTTCCCTGCGGCGCGCCCAGTCGGCCAGCACATCCATTTCCCGGCTTAACTCCCGCACAGTGAGCGCCCGCGGCGCAGCCCCCAGCAGGATCATCGTTACCAGGGACGGCAGGGTGATGGGTGAAACCTTGTTAACCTCCACGCCAACCTGAAAGGCAACTTTCTGCAATGCCAGCGTGTCCTCCGGCGGCGGCGCCCGCTCCAGCACCACCGGCTCTCCAAAGTCCATGTAAATGCGTCCCATGGGTTGGCGCAGGCCACGCAGGTAATCGATAAACCAGCGCAGGCTCTCTGGCTGCTTCCTCGCGCCCGCCTGCTCCGACGCATAGTCCGCGACGTCACCGATCAGGTCGTAGTTGATGGCCACAGGCACGATATGCAGGTTTTCTGCCTCGCTGGTATGGGCAGCCTCTATCACGTACTTGAGGATGCCGTAGCGCGGTGGCATCAGCTTGCCCACCCGACTGCGCGTGCCCTCAAAGGCCCAGGTGAGGGGAAAGCGCTTCTCCAGCAGGTAGCCTATGTAGCTGCGCAATACAAACTTGTACAGACGGTCATCCTGGAAACTGCGGCGAATGAAGATCGCCCCCGCCCGCCGCGCAATGAAGCCGAGGCCGCCGAAGGCCATGTTCACGCCGCCCATCACGTGCGGCGCGGGGAAGTCGTTCTTGAAAAACGTCCAGTGCATGGCGAAGCCATCCACGTGGGTCTTGTGCGTCCACAGAAGCGCCGTGGGATACTCACGCGTAATCTGCCGCACCCGGTCGAGCCCGGCCTGGTCAACGGCAATATCGGTCTCGTAGCCCAGTGATATGATCTTGCGGTTGAGCAACCCCATGGCGTCCAGCCAGAACGTGCGGGGGATGGAGATCAGCTCTTTCATGATCTCCGCGGCCTCCCGTTGCAGCTCTGGCATCGGGATCCCTTCCTCGGCGCTGAGCTGCTGCAGTCCCACGCGAAACTCGGGTCGTGCCGCCAGATTCTTGGCCACCTGCCGCGGCACTTTGTAGCGACTGCCGCGCAACCTGCGTTCAGCGATATCCAGCGCCAGACCCGCCTGGCTGGCCACGAAATCCGCCAGCCGGCTGCCGCTTGCCACCTCTCCGCGGGTGCGGGCATAGCGCTGTCGCAATTCTTCCAGGGTGGCGCCGTCCCCGGCAATGCATTGGACGCGCTCCGGATGACGCCGCAGCGTGCGACGAGCGCGGCTCACGCCGGGCTTGCGCGGATTGCCCCATAGCAGGTCGCGCAGCCGTGGGGCGACGGATTTTTTGTCCACCGACGTCATCCAGACCACCCGCAGCGGCACAATGCGGGTTTGCGGCGGAACCTGCAGCGCCTGGGCGAGGCTGCGCGTGGGAATGTTCTCCGGGCTTCGCGCAATGGGCACAACCACAGTGGCAAAGCTGTCCGGCAGCTGCTGGCCTGCGACCTGCTCTGCGAGCCAGCTGCGCAACAGGGACTCCTCTACCCGGTGTGACGCGTCCAGGATGTAAAGAACGTCAGGCGCAGGCCCGCTGACACCTTGTGCAGCGACAGGGCCTGGCTGACCCGCCTGGTTCACGGCGACCTGCCTCCGGACTTGGGTCGCACGTTACCGCTGCGCCGTCTTGCCCGCACCGGGGCGGTGTTTTTGCCGGTCGCAGCGGACCGGGCGCCACCCGTGGCCGTCGTCTTGCCAGCCCCGGGCTTACCGGCTCTCGCCTGCTTTCGTTTTGCCGCTGGCTTGCGCTTTGCCGCTGGCTTGGCCCTGGCCGCTTTTGAGCCGGTGGTCCCGGCGGTTTTTGCGGCAGCCGATTTCTTGCCGGGCTTGCGCGATTTTCCGCTGGTGGTGGCAGCCGCTGAGGCGGTGGCGCGCTTCACTGGCGCGCTATCCTCTTCCGGCAGCGGCTGGCCGAGGGTTTCCAGGTACAGGTTCCGCACCGCCTTGACGTGCTGGTTCAGGGTGCGCGGCGTCCATGTAGACGTGTCGACGGGCGGCAGCACGTCCACCTCCACGGTCGCCGGACGAAACACAAAGTCACCTTTGGGTGCGACATCGAGCGCGTTGTGAATAACGATTGGGACAATCGGCACACCGGCCTGCATCGCAAGATGGAACGCGCCCTTCTTGAACGGCCCCAGCCGAGGTGAGACGGTGCGGGTACCCTCCGGCGCCAGCAGCACGCAACGCCCCTCCTCCCTGATGGCCTGCACCAGCGGCTGCATGGCTTCGATGGCGCTTTTCGCATTCTCACGGTCAATGGGGACCATGCCACCGAACTCCATCACCTGTCCGATAAGTGGCATGCGCTTGATCTCTTTCTTCCCCACGCCCGCCAGGTCCCGTCGCACCAGGCTGGTAGCAATCACCACGTCAGCCTTGCTCTGGTGATTGAAGATGAAGACTGCCGGCCGCTGCGACCACAGGTGCTCTTCACCGCGTACCACCAGATCCAGACCGATCAGCGCGCGGGCGGTGTCAGCAAACAACGAATAGGAAAAGTTCTGGGCGCTGCGCTTTGAACCGGTAATCGCCCAGATCGGCAGACCCGCGGCAAAAGATGTGACCAGGCTGCCCGTTGCAGCCAGTGACCGCGCCCAGTCTGCCAGGCCCGGCCTGCCGCGACTCTTGAAACGACGCACAGGCCAGCCGCGCTCCTCAGCGATGGCGGCCAGCTTGCGATTCGGGTTAAGAGGGCGCGGGTAGCCTACGCGCTCCAGCAGCTCAAGGTCGTCGTCACTGTCGGAATAAAAGAACGCGTCCTTGAGTGAGGCGCCTGCGGCATCCGCGATACGCTGTGCTGCCTGCACCTTGCCATAGCCGAAACAGGTGGGGCGCTTCACCGCGCCTGTAAGCAAGCCATCCTCGACCTCCAGCTCCGTACAGGCCAGCTGCGTGACGCCGAGGTCACGGGCGGCCGCCTCTATCTGGTAAGGGGTGGCCGAGGAAATAATCGCCACGGTGTGCCCCTTGGCCAAGTGAGCGTCCAGCAAGGCACGGGATTCCGGATAAACCAGGCGCGCCAGGTGTTTGCGATACAGTGTTTCACCGAACTCGCGATAGCTTTCGTCTGTGGCACCACGCATAAACTGCGAGGTAACGACCATCATGGCCGAAAACCCCATGTTGCCCAGGCCGAAGCTGGTCATGGCCGCCGCCAGTTCCATAAACTCCCGGCTGGCCAGCTTGCCACTGCGAACCTGCTCGCGAATAAAGGGAATGGCAGAGTAGCCGTGGATCAGCGTGCCATCGAAATCGAAAAATGCGGCCACTTCAGGGCCGTCCGGCATCGCCATGACTTCGGCGAGCAGTTCCTTGTGTCGTTGTCGGGGGGCGGGCATGGTCTCTATGGCGCGAGCGCCACGCAATTCTTGTTTGAATGCAGAGAGTATCCGGGGCGGCCTGCAAGCTCAAGCGATGCGGGCGGGACACCGCGGACGGCGCCAGGCGCTCACGGGCTGAATGTGAGCGGGTGCGGCGCCATTACACACCCAGGGCCTGCTTGACCTCAGCGAACGCTGCGATGGCCCTGTCCAGATCATCCCGGGACAGCGCTGCACTCATCTGGGTGCGTATGCGGGCTTTGCCCTGGGGTACCACCGGGTAGGAAAACGCCACCACGTAAACACCGCGCTCCAGCATGGCGTCAGCGAAGCGACTCGCCAGCGCCGCGTCGTGTAGCATGACCGGCACGATGGGATGCTCCCCGGGGAGCAGCTCAAAACCGTGCTGCTCGAGTCCGGCGCGGAAGTAGGCCGTGTTGTCTGCCAGACGGTCGCGCAAGGCACTGGACTCCGCGACCAGTTCCACCGCCTTGATCGCGCCTGCCACCACGGGCGGCGCCACCGTGTTGGAAAACAGGTAGGGCCGGGAGCGCTGCCGCAGCAGATCGACAATTTCCTGACGCGCGCTGGTGTAGCCGCCACTGGCACCGCCCAGGGCCTTACCGAGGGTGCCGGTGATAATGTCAACGCGGTCCATACAACCGCGCAGTTCGTGGGTACCGCGGCCACCTGCGCCGACGAAGCCCGTGGCGTGGCAGTCGTCGAAATGCACCAGCGCGCCATAGCGATCCGCCAGGTCGCAAATTTCATCCAGCCGGGCGATGTAACCGTCCATGGAAAACACGCCGTCGGTCGTGATCAGTTTGAAACGCGCTCCGGCGGCGTCGGCGGCCTGCAACTGTGCCTCCAGGTCCGCCATATCGTTGTTGCGGTAGCGGTAACGCCGAGCCTTGCACAGCCGCACCCCGTCTATGATGCTGGCGTGATTGAGGGCGTCGGAGATCACCGCATCCTGTTCCCCCAGCAGGGTCTCGAACAGCCCGCCGTTGGCGTCAAAGCAGGAGGGATACAGTATGGTGTCTTCCACCCCGAGGAACGTCGACAGGGTCTGCTCCAGCGCCTTGTGCAGGGTCTGGGTGCCACAGATAAAGCGCACGGACGCCATGCCGTAGCCCCACTCACGCAGGCCCTCGGCGGCGGCCGCGTTTACCGCAGGGTGCTGCGCCAGACCCAGGTAGTTGTTGGCACAGAGGTTCAGCACCTCAAGGGAATCGCCATTGCTGCGCACCCCCACTTGCGCGTTCTGCGGGGTGGTGATCAGTCGCTCCTGCTTGTAGAGACCGGCTTCCCGGATAGACTCCAGCTCGGCGCCCAGATAATCCCTGAATTGTCCGTACATAACGAATCTTCCTGTTGTTCTAGACGTCATCCCAGTTGAGCACAACCTTACTGGCCGCGCCGGCTTTCATCGCCTCAAAACCCGCTAGAAACTCAGTGTAAGGCAGGCGATGACTGATCACCGGCGTCACGTCCAGACCGCTTTCCACCAGCACCGACATCTTGTACCAGGTCTCGAAAATCTCCCGCCCGTAGATGCCGCGCAGGGTGAGCATATTGAATATCACCTGATTCCAGTCAATCGCCGCATCGGCAGGCGGGATACCCAGGATAGACACCTTGCCGCCGTGGCACATATTCCCAAGCATGCCGCGCAGCGCCTCCGGGTTGCCTGACATCTCCAGCCCTACATCAAATCCCTCGGCAAGGCCCAGCTGTTTCTGGGCTTCGGCAATAGAGGTCTCTCGCACATCCACAACCGCAGTTGCACCCATGCGCCGGGCGAGCGCCAGACGTGACGGATTGACGTCGGTGACGACGACGTGGCGAGCTCCCGCGTGTCGGCACACGGCAGCAGCCATTACTCCGATGGGACCTGCACCGGTTATCAGTACGTCCTCCCCCAGCAAGTCCCACTGCAGTGCAGTGTGCACGGCATTGCCCAGCGGATCGAACAGGCTCGCCACGTCCAGGTCTATCCCCGGGCGGTGCTCCCACAGATTCGCCATGGGCAACGCAATGTATTCCGCAAAAGCACCGGGGCTATTCACCCCAACTCCCAGGGTATGGCTGCATAGATGGCGGCGACCCGCCATACAGTTGCGACAGCGACCACAAACCAGGTGCCCTTCACCCGAGACGATCTGGCCGGGCTGCCAGTCGTTGACATTGCTGCCGACCTCGACAACCTCGCCCACAAACTCGTGTCCCACGACAAGGGGAACCGGAACATTCCGTTGCGCCCAGGCATCCCAGTTGTAAATATGCATATCGGTACCGCAGATGGCAGTGCGCTTCACCTTGATCAGCACATCGTTGATCCCCACCGCGGGCTCCGGCACGTCCAGTAGCCATATACCTGGCTCTGCAGATTTTTTTACCAATGCTTTCATGGTCTTATATGTCTTTAGTGAAGTGTCGCCGAAGGATTTCTGCACTATTGCCGGAAACTCTTTTCTGGATAGTAGGCGCGCAAAGTACACAATTCAAGAAACAATTCCATTATAGTAAACTTGCCTGACAACCAACCTGCAAGTAGTCACCCTATGACAGTGAACGATGACAGTCTCGCCAGCTCAACCCTGTGCCGGCGCGTGGTGGAACTGCGCCGGCAACACAAGCTGACGCTGGAGCAGCTGGCCGCAGCTTCCGGTGTGAGTCGTTCCATGCTGAGCCAGATAGAGCGCGGCAGAGCCAATCCAACCCTCGCCGTTACCTACCGTATCGCCCAGGCCTTCTCCATGAGCATCGGCGAACTGGTGGACCAGCCCGACGCTGCAGCCACTATTGATGTCATCGATGCGGGTGATAGCAGCATGCTGTTCCGTAGCGACAACGATTGCCAGATCAGGACACTGTCCCCCCTGCACCTCGACAAGACTGTTGAGTTCTACGAGGTAACGCTGGCACCCGGCGCCAGCCTGGACAGTGCGGCGCATTTCTCCGGTACCCGGGAAATACTGACGGTCAACCGGGGACGGGCGGAAGTGGAAGTCGGGGGCAGCGCGCGCGAATTGAAACAGGGCGATTCTGCGCACTATCGCGCAGATCTGGCCCACTGTATTCGCAACCCGGAGGACCAGCCGCTGCTGGCCTACCTGGTCGTCACGACGCCCTGATGCAGTCCCCGTATCATTTCCTCGTCGCCGCTGCTCTGCTACTGCTTGCCGCTTGCGAGGAGCCCGCCCGCTATGACCCGTTACCGAATGGCAGCACCGTGCTCGCATTTGGCGACAGCGTCACCCACGGCACCGGCGCAGCGCCGGGCGAGGACTA
>JAZBPS010000405.1:0-3968 GCA_036353375.1 Halieaceae bacterium
AGGCCGTGGAGCTGTGCCATGCGGCACCGGCACAGTACCAATGTTAACGGTGGTATCTGTTCTAGCTGCAAAAAGGTGTGCCGATAGGCGTCCAGCTTTGCTGTGAGGCCCGGCAATGCGCGCTGGAGTGTCTGCCAGTCGGGCAGGTCTATGGCTGTATCGGGCATCGCCACCCTCCTCTTATCGTATTGTTGTGCATGTCGCGACTAGCGGGGCCAGTATAGACCCACCGCGATATTTACCCACAATCGCCGCACGTCGTGCAGAAAAAAACCGTGAAGCCTGACAGGAATGGCTTCACGGTATAAAAACCCGATTGGCGAAGGCGGCGGTCCCAGGGAATCTGTGCAGGCTGCAGGGCTTTTGGGCGTCTTATGACGCGAGGACCCGATGATGTGTGCTGGATTACAGGTGCTACGAAGATTCGACACGAGCAGGTACAGGGCAGCGCTGTGCATAGCTAAGGAGCGGAGTTATTCAGCCGGCAATAACACGGACTCTATCCAGGCTGCGCCTCTAACGGCCGCCTGGGCGAGGCGCTGCTCCACTTCGGGCAGCCAGATCATCAGGTACTCTTCGTCCAGACTTGTACGCTTCGGATAAATCCGATCCCGCAGCGCTGCGCTTTCGGCGATCCAGATTAACGGGTCTGCCTGCCAGTGGTCCTTGGCTTCTGGTGCAGACATATGCAGACGCCGGATCCAGCCGCGATCAGAGCGATTGCCCGCCTCAAGAATGGACGAATCCCATATTCTGTGCAGGTTGGTCGTTTCGCCGCGCAGGTTTACCGTATATCGCGTCCCTCCCCGGTCCTGTCCGTTGCCCACATGCAGGGGCTGGTGCAGGTCCTGCACAATGTGCAGTCCAAAGCGCAGCGCGAGTTGCTTCTCTACCATGGCAGATGCGGGGTCATTGAGGGTGCCGGCGAACTGCGCTAACGCCGTGACGCCATCGCCCTGGGCCGGTGCGCCGATATCGCGATAGAGTTTGCCGGGTGGCACCGTTACATAGTGATAGGCGCCGGCGGTTTCCTGCCAGAAAGGACTGGGGTTACCGCGCATGCGATCAGCCCAGACGGAGGCATCTGCAAGTGTCTGGTCGCCCAGAATCGTCGTGACGGCGCGCTGGGCGTCGGCGCTGAGGTAGGCCCAGGTGAGTGCACCGGCGACGCGGTGGCCCTGCGGTCCCCAGGCAAGTGCCCGGGTTGCTCCGCTCATCAACAGCGCGCCCAGAAGCAACGTTAAGATGCCGTATTGCTTTAAATACAACATGTTACAGGCCTTTCTTTATTATTATCGAGGGCCTAGGGTCTGGGGTAAATCAACGCCCTCTCTGCAATCTTTGCGGGTGCTACCAGACGCCGTTCGCCCTGCTGCCACTGTAGCAGATAATTTGTCTTGCCCATCTGCCGGCCGGAGTCGTCTACCTGGTAGTGCCCCATCAGGGAGCGGAACCGCAGGCTGCGCAGCTGCTCGCGCAGTGCATCCGGATCTGTGCTGTCTGCCAGGCGCACAGCGGCTTCTGTGACCTGGCCGGCGCTGTAGCCTATGGCCGCGTGCACACCGGGGTTGTGTCCGTGCATGCGGCGGAAGCGGTAGGCAAAGTCCTGAGCCTTGGGGAAGCGTACACTGCGCAACCATTGCACGACGCCTACTACCCCGTCGATGTTGCGGTCCAGCATGGTGCGGAACTCGGGCAGTGCGGGCCCTACGGTCAAGGCGACCATGTCCACATCGAGCCGCTTGCCGTCGCCCATCGCCTTGGCAATCTCCACCGAGTCATACAGGTAGGTGGCGCCGAACATGACATCCACCTTGTCCTCCACAGCGACCAGGGCGCGGCCCAGTTCTGTAAAGTCCTGTGCGTTGGGTTCGTACTGCTGGTCGAAGACCAGTTCCAGCCCCAGTGCGGCCAGCTCGCGACGCACGCCGCGCGCCACATCCTCGGCAAATTCGCCGCTGGCGTAGAAAAGGCCGGCGGTTCTGGCGCCGCGCTCCGCCGCCGCCTGCACGGCTATGTCCATATAGTTGGCGGCGGGTACGTCCAGGCCAAAGACATTGCGGTAGCCGCGATCCCATATCTTTTCAGCAGAAGCCGCCGCTGTGAGAATGGGCCTGTTGTGTTTCTCGGCTACGGCGGTCGCCCTCAGGGTTAGTTCCGAGCCATAGGGACCGATCAGCAGGTCAACCTTGTCCTCAACAATCAGGCGCTCATAGAGCGCCGCTGTCCGTTCGGCGTCGCTCTGGTCATCGTAGTGCACCAGCCGCACCGGGCGACCCAGCAACTGGCCGCGGGTATTGATGTCATACTCCCACATGGACAGTCCGGTCAGCTGCGCCGCACCCTCCTGGGCGAAGCGACCGGTCAGGGACTGGGTGGTGCCGACGAGAATCGGGGGCCTGGTCGGCCTTGCGCTGGACTCCTGCGCCTGCGACACGCCTGCCAGAGAGAACGCCAGCCAGGCGGCAAGCCACGTTGTCAGTATTCGCATCGCCATGCCCTACTTCGCCACATCCAGATCCCGCTTCACGGACAGCAGCCAGCGCACGGTTTCGTACTCATAAACGGATCCTGTCTCGTAGTAGCGGAAGGGCACGCGTGAGCGTGTATCGATGGCGTCAAAGACGAAAATCGTAGAGCGCAGGGGTTTCGCCAGGAAGCCCCCATACGCCTCCGTTTGCAACACCACGTCCGGCAGCATGCCAAGGCCATCGCGCATATTGGACGGCCCCAGGAAGGGAATCATGATAAATGGCCCTTTCCCTACGCCCCAGCGTCCCAGGGTCTGGCCGAAGTCTTCATTGGGACGCGGGAAATCAAGGCTGGTGGCCACATCGATAAACCCGTAGATGCCCACCGTACTGTTTACCAGCACGCGGCCCGCACTCTGGGCGGCCTTGTCCGGCGCGAGTTGCAAAATCGAGTTAGCTAAAGTTCGCAAGTCCCTGATATTGTTGAAAAAATTGCTGACGCCTTTGCGCACAAAGCCCGGCATGACTCGCCGCCATGTGTTGGTCACAGGGAGAAAGACAGCGCGGTCGAAGTGGTAGTTGAAGCTGTAGATGCGCTTGTTGATCGGCTCAAAAGGGTCGTATACCGCAGCCTGCGGATCGTAGAGATCCTCCGGCACCAGGCGCTCCACGGGATACAAGGGTTCCGGGTACGCGCTCAGATCCTGTTTGTCGGGCGCACCGGCACAGCCCGACAGCAGGAACAACAGGGCCAGGGATGCGGCTGTCGCCAGACGGTATACGCTCACGGCCGAAACACCTGCTGTATATGTGCGACCACATCGCGATAAGCAAGATTACCCATGTGCCCACCGTAGGGGTAAATCCGGGCGCGTTCACCGAACACTGCTGTGAAGTAGTCCAGCTCTCCCGGCGCCAGGATGACATCGTCCGCGTTGTGCACAACCTGTATGTGCTTCGCGTCGCGCAGGTAGTCGCGGATGCTGTGCAGGCTCATGTACTCGATGAAATCGTCGCGACTCAGCTCCGGATGCTCATCCGCGTAATACGGAAAGAAGAAGTCGTGGAAAAAGTCGGTGAAGCCAATGCGGGAAGCGACCTGCCGGTAGGGTGTCAGGTCGGCATAGCGCGGCAGTTCATAGCCCTTCGGCTTGATAAAGCCGAAGTCCGTCATAACGTCTGATGTCAGCACCAGCGAACTGGAGGAAAGACGGAAGGACAGGCCGATCAGCGCAGCGAGCTCCTCGTCCCGCGGGTTATAGGCCTGAAATACCCGGGCGAGAAAATCCTCACCAAAATCCACCGAATCCTGGTTGCGCTTGTAGACGTCGGTAAACACGCGGATGACCTTGTCGTAGAAGCGGTCGAAATTGTCCTCGCCCCCCGGGATGTTTTCTATCATGCGGTCCAGCAGCGAGATGGAGTTGTACAAACTGACCGGCGGGTTGATCAGCAGCACCTGGTCGAAGTTGAAATACCGCTGTTGGCTATCAAGAT
>JAZBPS010000433.1:0-4768 GCA_036353375.1 Halieaceae bacterium
AAAGAATACACCCAACTCAAAAGCCTAAAGAACTTTATAGATGGATTCTAAAAAACTATGCTAACGAAGGTGACCTTATATTTGATAGCCATTTAGGTAGTGGAAGCATTGCGATTGCTTGTGATGACTTAGGTTTCGATTTGGTGGCTTGTGAAATTGATAAGGATTATTTTGATAAGGCAAACAAAAGGCTCGAACCTTATAGAAAGCAACGAACCCTTTTTTAATTGTGCCTAACAGGTGTTAAGTAACATTCAAAAACTGAAGCAATGAGAAACGAACTAGAATACAGCGAGTTAGTTACTAATAGAATGATTGAGTGCCTTGATAATAACAAGATATTCATGCACCATGAACTTCAAATTGTAGACTACTCACTTCAAAGATTGAACCTTAAAACAATCAGCCAATACGCAAGGGAGAAAGGAATAAGCCCTAACGGAGTCAAAGACAGAATTAAACGCGGCAAAGTAATGTCTATTACAGTCAGCGGAACTACATTTGTAGCATCTTAACCAAAACAGAAAGGAGACGATATGAAAAAGTAAATGTAAAGGCAATAGACAGCGGCCAGGTAGACTGTCACAGCATTAGACAATCATTAAAAAAGTCTTTTGCGTTCTCAAAAAAAGCTAGGTACGGAGACTGCCTAGCTTTTTTTATTTTTGTGATATGGCAAGACCTAAAGAAAATATAGACTTACCTAAAAATTGGAAAGACGATATAATTAACCTATATAAAGAAGGTGCTTCAGATGTTGAAGTAAAAGCACTTATTTATGATTGGCGCGGTTCGTTTTCCAATGACCTTTGGGATAGATGGATAAAAGAAGAGGTTGAATTTTCGGAAACCATAAAAAGAGGTCGTATGCTTTCTGCTAAATGGTGGGAAGAGAAAGGGCGTAAAAATCTTGAAAACAAAGACTTCAATTATACGGGTTGGTACATGAACATGAAGAACCGATTTAGAGAAGATTGGAAGGATAGACAGGAACATGACCACACTACAAAAGGCGAGAAGATTAACATTGTAAACTTGGGAAGCGGTGAAGCTACTAAAGAAGCAGAATAACGCAGTTTACTATTTAAAAGACAGCATCACCAATGAGATAGTCTATGGTGGTGCGGCTTGATAGCCCCTCTACTTTCGAGTAGGGGGGCGACAATAGTAGGCGGTGGAAAATCTTTACTAGGTTGCCTTTGGTTAATTGAAGGCTGCCAAAAGTACCCGGGTAGCCGTTGGTTAATGGGTCGTTCTAAACTGAAAACCCTAAAACAAACTACGCTCAATACTTTCTTTGAAACTTCATCTAAACTTGGAATAAGTAGCCAATTCGAGTACAAACAGCAACAAGGTGAGATTGTATGGAATAATGGGAGTGTAATACTCCTTAAAGACTTATTCAGTTACCCTTCAGACCCTGAGTTCGATGCATTAGGTTCATTGGAGATTACAGGGGCATTTGTAGATGAGGTTAGTGAAGTTTCATTAAAGGCCTGGCAGATAGTTAAATCGCGTATTCGTTACCGATTGCATGACTTTGGAATTATTCCTAAAATACTGGGAACGACTAACCCAACGAAGGGGTGGGTTTACAAAAAGTTCTATGAGCCTTGGAAGAATAGAACCTTACCGGATAGTAAGGCATTTGTAAGGGCATTGCCTACCGATAACCCACACTTACCCAAATCTTACATTACATCACTCCTGGACTTAGATGAATCGTCTAAACAACGACTTTATCACGGGAATTGGGAATATGACGATGACGACTCCAAGTTAATCGAATGGAATGCAATAACGGACTTATTCCAAAATACTCACGTTAGTGAGGGCGTAAAACACATTACAGCGGATATAGCCCGTTTAGGCAGCGATAAGGCCGTTATCTTAGTTTGGTCGGGGTTTAAGGTCATGGAGTGCCACGTATTCAAAGAAAGCCGCATTAACGAGATAGTAGACTTAATCAATGAGTTGAAAGTTAAACACGGAATACCAAACAGTAAGATAGTAGCCGATGAGGATGGTGTTGGTGGTGGTGTGGTTGATATGCTTCGGATTAAGGGCTTTGTAAATAATTCCAAGGCTTTGAAGAATGAGAACTACCGAAACTTGAAAGTGCAATGTTATTACAAGATGGCAGAGGCTATCAACAAGCGTTTAGTGCATTGGATGCCGAATGCTAACCAACCCGAACTAATTGAAGAACTAGAACAAGTCAAAGGCTATAAAATGGACACGGATAGTAAGTTCGATTTAGTGCCTAAAAGTGAGATTAAACAACTACTTGGTAGATCGCCTGACTTCAGCGATGCATTAATGATGCGGTGGTATTTCGAGTTGGCGAGTGGTGGAAAGATTAAAATGCGTTAATTTTGTGAATATGAGAATAGTAGCATTTCTTTTTTTACTGGTATTGGCTTCATGTTCAAAGGAAGATGAATTACCTTACCCGTACAACAACATTAGCATTTACCGCATTCACGGTGACAGCGTAACGGTTGTGTATGAAACTATCGACTATACCGAAGAACGAGGACTAGTTCTAACAAATAGCTACGATAAAAGGTTTATGGGTGCATTTGAAACTCTTGAAAGGTTTGAGGGTAAACGCGGAATAGGTTATGATACAATGACTATCCGAATGCCGAAGCGTACAATGTACCTGAGAAGCTATGCAAGTAACGGAGATGTAACCCATATTAGTGAACTATTTGTAAG
The DNA here is from genome assembly GCA_036353375.1 of Halieaceae bacterium. Taxonomy (GTDB): domain Bacteria; phylum Pseudomonadota; class Gammaproteobacteria; order Pseudomonadales; family Halieaceae; genus JANQIO01. The sequence goes on from JAZBPS010000433.1 coordinate 2,722, forward strand.
CGTTCAGCGATGAATCTAAACTTTAACACGAACTTTCGGAAGGTAGGCGGTGAGATTGTAGGCCCGGTAAACACAATAGCCCCTGCAATAACAGGAACGGCAGAGAGGGGTCAGCTACTTACTTGTTCTACGGGTACTTGGACAGGTACAGGAACAATTACCTACGCTTACCAATGGTTAAGAGGTGGCGCACCAATAAGCGGAGCAACGGCCAACACTTACACGTTAGTAGCCGCAGACGATAACAACCAAATCAGTTGCCGAGTAACAGCTACCGATAGCGAAGGAAGCCGCAGCAAGAATAGCAACAGCGTACTAGCATTGGGCGCACCGTTCAACCTAACCGCACCCGTATTAAGCGGAAACGAGCAAGTAGGGCAAACATTAAGCGTAACCAACGGAACGTGGCAAGGGGTAACGCCAATTACCTACTCTTACAAGTGGTTTAGAAATGGCTTAGAAATATCGGGAGCAACTTCATCTAGTTACACGCTAGTGGCGGCAGATTACAATACGGTAGTGTATTGTCAAGTGATTGCATCTAACGCAATAGGAACAGGAACAGAAGATTCCAATGCAACGGGAGCTATTGCGGGTATAGGCTCAACCATTACGGGAGTGCCAACCTTTGTAGGAACGGAGAACGTAGGCGAAGATTTAACAGCTACCTATGCAACGGCCAACGGAGTGCCAACACCTACCAATTCAATCCAATGGCAGCGCAGCGCAGATGGTTCAACGGGTTGGGCTAATATCAGCGGAGCGACTTCACTCACTTACACCTTAGTCTTAGCAGATGAAGGTCAGTATGTTAGAGCCGTTCAAACAGCTACCAACCCAATAGCAACGGCCACCGCAGCAAGTGTGAGTAGTGGTATTATCGGCCCAGAGTCAGTATTCGACCCAGACTACCAAGCGGTGTTAGATTACGCAACAACGCAAGGTTACACGCTCCCAAGCGCAGGGCAACAAACTCTGCAAAATCAGTTGGTAGTTGATTTGAAAGCGGCAGGCGTTTGGCCTAAATTAGATTCATTTGCTGTTTTTGCTACTGATGGAAACACTGACTTTGCATTGATTGACTGGAAGAGAACGGTAGACGGATTGGCTACAAAAAAATATACTGCAATTAGCTCTCCAATTTTTACAACTAACCAAGGTTTTACTGGCGATGGCGTAGCTACAAAAATCGAAACAAATTATAACCCTGTGATAGATGCGGTTAATTACAGTCTTAATAGCGCATCATTAATGGCTTGGGTTAACAATTATAATGTATCAGACTCCCCTTTTATTTTTGGCGGTGGTAACTTGACTTTAAGTATTAGGTTGCAATCATCTTCATTTTTCACTAGGATAAACTCTAATAATAGCCCAAGTCCAACCCCGGATTTCTCAGACAATACATTAAAATTTAAGCATATAACAAGGCAAAATGCATCCGTTATTGACATCTTTCAAAACACAACGATAACACCTTCAACACAAACATCTTCATCTATACCAACTGGAGGGATAGACATTTTTGAAGCCGCGGGTATATTTGGTGTAGCCCAAGTTTCAGTCGTAGGTATAGGCGGTGCATTAAATTCAGAAAACACCAACTACTTTAACGCGGTAAACAATTATATGACATCTATATAATGAAAGTATTAAGAGCAAATACAGAGCAACACAACGAGTTAAACGGGTATCGTAACGGTAACAGCGTTTTGGAGTTTACGCAAGATGCCAGTGATAATTGGATAGTTGGCAAATCAGTTTTAACGGATAAAGCATTTATTGCTATTCGCCCGCAATTGGAAGCGTTGAAGGAAATAGACTTTAATCCTAAACAGGAAGAGATATGATACAGCTTACTACGTTCGTTGCGGCAACCATTTTAGCCGTTGTATTAGCCTTTTTAAACAACTACGCTTGGGATAAGAAGTGGATTGGTAACGCTTGGCACATATTACAATGGATAGCTTTAGCCTTATTCGCCTTTGGCTTTGTTTCATTTACAGGAGAGTATTTGTTTGCGGTTGTGGTGTGGAGTGCTATTCAT
>JAZBPS010000406.1:0-2643 GCA_036353375.1 Halieaceae bacterium
GCGTCGCCCAGGGGCAACGCTGTCGCCCGACTGTGATTGACGATGGCGCCGCCCAGGCCGGTCGCCAGGGCGAGTCCCAGTGAGATGCTGAGGTTGACGGAGCCGCCGATCTCACCGTCCTGGCCTGGCGGTGTGTGCTCCATGGCGGTCGTGCGCGTGGTGTTAAACGTGATACCCATACCCAGCCCGGCTATGCACCAGCAGGGGTAGGCCCACATCACCGAGGCCTCGGCGAACAGCATCGAAGCCATGGACCCCATGCCGACGATCAGCAGCGCCAGCCCTATCAGCATACGCAGGGCGTAATCCCGCCCCAGCAGGTTGCGTGCACTGAGTTGCGAACCCACCATCCAGAACACGGACGCGCAGGTCATCACCAGCCCGGCCTGCAGTGTCGAGATTTCCCGGACGTCTATAAGGAACAGAGGCGCATAGGCCTCCATGCTGTAGAACACGATAAATGCCAGCAGCGCCATAACCAGTGAGACGGACAAGGGGCTGCCCATGCGCCACCATCCGGCGGGCATAAACCGGCGCATGGGCTCGGCCATCAGCCACAGGGCGGGCGGTACCAGCAACCAGCTGGGCCCCGGCCCGACACTCAGGCAATAAAGTACAATGCCCACCGCGACCGCGATGCGCAGCGCGCCCACCAGAAGCCAGGGATCGTTTGCCATGCCGTCTCCCTGGAAATGCCGTATGCGCGGTGAAATCAGCAGCAGCGCTGCGCCCACTGGCAGGAGCTGCAGCAGGAACACCCAGCGCCAGCTGAAATACTGCACGAGGATGCCACCCAGCAGGGGTGCCAGCAGTGACGGCAGTACCCAGGCGATGTCCATGGCCGCTACGGCCCTGGCTTTCTCCGCCGGCGGGCAGGTCAGGCTGATCAGCGCAAAGGTGAGCGTCCAGCCAATGCCGCCGCCTATACCCTGCAGCACGCGCCCACCAATAAAGGCGGCCGTGTTGTTGGCGCCTGCCGCCAGCAGGATACCGGCGGAAAATATCGCGCAGGCTACTATAAATACCGGGAAGGGCCCACGCCGGTCAGTTTCCCGCCCTGCCCAGTTCATGCCGACGATGCTGGCGAGAATGTAGCTGGCAATAATCAGCCCGTAGTGCGCGCGCGCGTCCAGGTCGGCAGAGATCACTGGCATGGCGACCACCAACACCAGTTCGTCGAAGGCGTGCACGCCGGTGATCAGCAGCACGCCGGCCAGTATCGCAGGATTCACGCGTCTTCCAGCGGCGGGCGCTCACAGCGCACCACGCCCTGCTGCTCCAGGGCGTGGGCGGCGCGCAGGCAGAGATCCTCGCGCCAGGGCGGCGCGACCAGTTGCACGCCGATGGGCAGGCCGGTCGCGTCGCTGGACAGGGGTACGCTGCATACGGGCAGGCCAATCGCGGAAAACGGCTGGGTGAACAGGCCGAGATTGGGCCGAAGCAGCTGCTCTTCGCCGTTGACCCGCAGGGTTTTTGTTCCCAGCAGCGGGGCCGTACAGGGCGTGCAGGGCGCAATAATCAGGTCCGTGCGGGTGAATACGTCCAGCATTTGTTCCTGCCACCAGCGCCGCACCGCCTGGGCCCGCAGCGTCCATGCAGCGGGAATCAGGCAGCCGGCGAGAAAACGATCGCGGGTGTCGTCGTCAAAATCCTGCAGTCGTGTTTGCAGTCGCGACCGGTGCAGCGCGGCACCTTCACTGTTGGTGATCAGGTAAGCCGCCGCACGGCCCTCGGCGGCACCTTCCAGTGCCAGGGTCTGCTCCGCGCCCAGGGCGTCGGCAACAGTTGCCACCGCTGCGGCGGCCTCCGGAAACGCATCGCAGTTGAAGTACCCCTGGGCAACGCCGATCCGCAAGCCGTTAACGCCCGCTGCCAGCGCCGGGCTGGCATGGGTCACCGGTTTGTCAGCACAGGCGTGATCACTGGCATCGAACCCCTGCAGCACATCGTATACCTGGGCCAGGTCTGCGGCGCTGCGCGCCAGCGGGCCCAGGTGGTCGAGGCTGTCACAAAAGGGATAGCTGCCGGTTCTGGGCAGACGCCCATAGGTTGGCTTCAGGCCAAACAGGCCGCACAGGGATGCCGGCACGCGTATCGAGCCGTTGGTATCGGAACCGAGGGAGAAAGGGGCCAGGCCCGCAGCCGTGGCGCTGCCGCTGCCGGAGGAAGAGCCGCCGCTCATGCGCCCGGTATCCCAGGGGTTGCGGCAGGCACCGTAGTGCTGGTTCTCCCCGGTGAAGTCGTAAGCGTACTCTCCCATGGCCAGGCCGCCCAGCAGGACCGCTCCCGCTGCCTCCAGTCGCCGGATCAGCAAGGCGTCATTGCCCGCGGGTGGATTGCCCGCATTGATTTTGCTGCCAGCAAGGGTAGTGACGCCCTTGATGTCGAACAGGTTCTTGACGGCGAAAGGGACGCCCGCCAGTGCACCGGGAGCGTCACCGGCGGCGACGCGCGCATCGACGCGCTCCGCCTGTGCCAGCGCGCGCTCCTCCAGAATGGCGGTGTAGCAATTCAGGCGAGGGTTCAGCCGGTGAATGCGTGCCAGTGTCGCCTCGGTGCGGGCGCGTGCGCTGGTACTGCCGTTGGCGACTGCGGTGGCGATATCGACGGCGGAAGCGAAGGGGTCCATCACTACCGCTCCCC
>JAZBPS010000407.1:0-7629 GCA_036353375.1 Halieaceae bacterium
GAACGGCTGCAGCGCCTGCACAGGCTTACTGGCAACAAGAAAGTAAAAATCAATGTAAACAAAATCTTACAGCGTCTTTTGCAACTTAAAGTTGATTCGAGCTGGCGCAGACATCGGGGCCACGCGGCCAAATAAGGAAAGCCGCACGTGGCCGCCAGGATGGCGCGGCAGATGTCGGCTATTAGGCATCAAGGTAATGCACCGGAAGACGTTTCAGGCGCAACCTGGCTTATGTGCATGGACAAAGCGTTACTGCCGGGCTTACACAGGCCTTAAGCGCCAACGCACTTGAACGCAGGCCTGTGGCGCTGCGAAAACGCGATTCTGCGGTTACGGTTACATTTCGGCGCCAAACAAAGTCGTGCAAAGCAGCGAAAGGACAACAGCGATAGATATCCTCGTATCGACCCGAAGACGCTGAGCACCTGTGGCGAGAACGATCTATGTGGCTGCGCAGGCGCGATGGTCACGGTTCGCGAATGATATCCGGCTTCGGCGTGCCATCCGGAGTGTGTATCCCGATCGCGTCGTAGCACGCTTCAACGCGGGGTATACGCCACCCGGAACGGGAGTTATGCACGTAGGGCCATCTCTAACTGCGCATAATATATATTATGTTAAATTATCAATAGACGCACATATTGTTGGTTAACAGGGACAGCCGGCACTACTCCCCGACGACTCGCTTTACCGTGACGGGCACTTTCTCCTCTTCCCGTATCCGCACCGGACCGAAGTTCTCCGGGAACTTGCCCACCATTGGCTCGTAAAACGCACGCAGATATGCCATGTCGCGGTGTACGTCGCCACTGACACTGAAAGGCTCACCAAAGCCTGCACGGCGCAATGAGAAATCCAGGTAGGACGGTACGATGGGCACGCCCGCTTGCCGCGCGATGAAGTAGAAACCGGATTTCCAGTATGCAACGCGGGCCCGCGTGCCCTCGGTGGGCACGGCCAGCAACAATTCATCTTTTTCCGCGAAGGCCGCCGTCATGTTGCTGACCACATTACCGGCGCTGCTGCGATCGATCGGAATGCCGCCCAGGCGGCGCATGATCGGCCCCAGCGGACCCGCAAAAAGACTGCGCTTACCCATCCACGAAATGCGCATGCCGAACGACCAGGCAAACAAGAGCATCAGCGGAAAGTCCCAGTTCGACGTATGCGGCGCCGCAATCAGCACGCATCGCGCACAATCCGGCTTAGTGCCTTCGATGCGCCAGCCGAGTATGCGCAAAAGCCAGCGCGACAGGGACTGTTTCATGGTTGTGCGTCCAGAATGCCGTGGGCCGGACTACACACACCCCTAGGACGGTTCAACGATAGACGCCTCAAAGATGCGCAATTCGGGCTCGCCGTCCGCCATCGCCATCAGCTCGTGCATAAACTCCCTGGACGCGGCTAGCGCAAAGTGGGCGTCCAGAGCCGCCTGATCAGCCCACTCCTCAAAAAACATCAGCGTGGTTGGATCCTCCACGTCGACATAGACAGCGTGGCTGATACAGCCTGCCTCCTGACGGGAGCGCGCCACGTGCTGCATGCTCAACTTGAGACCCTGCATCTGCTGTTCTGCCTGCAGCTTGACCCTTCCTCTCACAATCAGCATACGACCCTATTCCCAGTCAAATTCGTCATCGGCGAAATCTTCTTCTACCGTATCCGTGCGTATTCCCTTGCTGCTGTCACCGCCATAGCATTCGTCCACTTCATCCTTGGCACCCAGATACCTCACCAGCAGGCGCCGCTTGAGGTCCAGCTCCGTGAGCAGACTGCCATTTTCAAGGTAAAGCAACTCGGACCCGATATCAGCCACTTCGGGTGTCATGGGCCGGCGACAGCGGTGCAGCGGCATACTTTCGGGCAGGGAAACACCCTCGCGGTACATAAAGATCTGCAGATCATCGCCGAAATACACATAGTCCACGACCCGGTCGCCCTCTATATCCGCCAGGCAGATTTCATAGACGAAGAAGCCACTGCACCGGTGGAATGCCACCGGGGCCGCCTGTGGCCGCGACACTTCATCGTCAGCGGTCGGCGTCGACTGGCAACCGGCCAGGCATGCGGCAAGCGCCAACAGCGAGAGAGAGATTACATTGCGGAAACGGGACACTAACAAACGTGGAGCCCTGCCTGTGCTCTAAAGAATCGCGCATAATACGTAGCTTCGCGGGTTTTGTCTGTTGCCGGGATATGACAGAGCCGCTTCCTCGCAGATTACTAAACTGAACAGGGTATGGACGCGCCACTGAAGATCAACGCGCAGATTGAGCTCAAGCCTGACGAGCTGCAGATGACCGCCATGCGCGCCCAGGGCGCCGGTGGCCAGAACGTGAACAAGGTCGCCACGGCAATTCACCTGCGCTTCGATGTGCCGGCCTCCTCCCTGCCTGACTGGGCCAAGGCCCGCATTCTCAAACAGAATGATTCCCGACTGGGCCGCGATGGCGTACTGGTGATCAAGGCGCAGCGCTTCCGCAGCCAGGAACGCAATCGGGAAGACGCCCTCGCCAGACTTGCCGATTTTATCCGCGACGCCATCCGCCCCAGGAAGCCGCGCCGGCCCACACGCCCCAGCCAGGCTGCGCGCCGTCAGCGCATGGACAGCAAAACCCGGCGCGGGCAAACCAAATCCCTCAGGCGCAAACCGGATGTCTAGCGCGATGCCCGTATGCATGCACCACATTGCCAGGAGCCTGTCGTGGACCCGTTGACCCAGGGTGTACTGGGCGGCGCCCTGCCCCGCGCCCTGGCCCCGAAAAAACATGCGGGACTCGCATTGTTGCTGGGATTGCTGGCGGGCATGGCGCCCGACCTGGATGTGCTGATACGCTCCGACAGCGACCCGCTGTTGTTTCTGGAATACCACCGCCAGTTCACCCATTCGCTGCTGTTTATTCCTGTCGGCGGGCTGGCCTGTGCCGCCCTGCTCCATCCGCTGTTCAGCGCCCGGGCCGGTCTGGGCTTTCGCTACACCCTGCTGTACTGCACGCTGGGCTATGCAACCCACGCCCTGCTCGATGCATGCACCAGCTATGGCACGCAGCTGTTCTGGCCGCTCAGCCAGCAACGCTTTGCCTGGAACAACGTCTCCGTCATCGACCCGCTGTTCACATTGCCGCTGGGCCTTTTGCTGCTTCTATCGCTTTCCTCACGCAAGGCGCTGTATGCGCGAATGGCCCTTGTCTGGGCGCTCGCCTACCTGGGCACCGGCGTGCTGCAGCGCGATCGCGCGGAGGCCTTTGGCTACCAGCTGGCGGCGAGTCGCGGCCACCAGCCAGAGCGGCTGGCCGCCAAACCCAGCTTCGGCAACATCCTGCTGTGGAAAGTCGTGTATGAGACGGAGGATATGTTTTATGTGGACGCTGTCCGCACAGGCCTGGGGCTATCGGCATTTCCGGGGGACAAGGTAGCGAAGCTGGACGTGGCGCGGGATTTCCCCTGGCTCGCCCCGGAAACCCAGCAGGCCCGGGATATCGAACGCTTCCGCTGGTTTTCCGACGACTATCTCGCGGTGGACCCGGCAAACCCGCAACGCGTGACTGATATACGTTACTCCCTGCTGCCCAACCGGGTTCGGGGCCTGTGGAGCATTGAACTCAGGCCGCAGGCAGCAGCGGATGCCCACGTCAGCTACGTGGTTTCCCGCGCCGCAGACGATGCGACATTAGCTGCCTTTAAAAGAATGCTTTTCAATTGATTTCAATATGATAGAGCATTTTATTTGAGTCGTTTCGATGCCAGGACCGCCGCCGCCGTTGTCATTGCCAACATGGTCGGCACCGGCGTATTCACCAGCCTGGGCTTCCAGCTTCTGGAAATTGATTCCGGGTTTGTCCTGTTGATGTTGTGGGCCGTCGGCGGCGTGGCAGCCCTGTGCGGCGCCATGTGTTACGCAGAACTCGGTGCCGCACTGCCAGGGTCCGGCGGGGAGTACCACTTTCTCAGCGAAATCTACCATCCTGCGGCGGGATTTATCTCGGGCTGGATTTCGGCAACGGTCGGCTTTGCAGCGCCGACAGCGCTGGCGGCCCTGACGTTTGGCAGCTACCTGGGTTCGGCCTTTCCCGGCCTGCCTGCCACGTTGCTGGCTACCCTGCTGATCATCGGCCTGTGCATTGCCCACAGCGGCAGCCACCAGCGCTCCGGGCTGGCCCAGAGTATGCTCACCGCGCTGAAGCTGCTGCTGATAGTGGGTTTTTGCAGCATTGCCCTGTGGCGCGCCGACAACCCGCAGCCGGTGGATTTTGCACCGGGTGCTGGCGATGGCGACCTCCTGCTGGGCGGTGCCTTCGCGATTTCGCTGATCTATGTGAATTACGCCTTCTCAGGCTGGAATGCTGCCACCTATATCAGCGGAGAACTTGAGCAGCCCCAGCGTACCCTGCCCTGGGTGCTGCTGGGCAGCACCCTGCTGGTGGGCCTGCTGTACCTGTTGCTGAACGCGGTTTTCCTGTGGGTAGCGCCAATGGAGGCCATGCGCGGGAAGGTAGAAGTCGGTTTTGTCGCCGCGGGCTTTGTCTTCGGCGAGTCCGGCGCTGCACTCATGGGCTGCCTGATGGCACTGCTTCTGGTTTCCACCGTCAGTGCCATGATACTGGCCGGTCCCCGGGTGCTGCATCGTATCGGCGAGGACATTCCCGCGTTCCGTGCACTGGGCACCCTCAACCAGCACGGTATACCGCAGCGCGCCGTATTGCTGCAGGGCGCCATCAGCCTGTTCATGCTCTGGACTGCCTCCTTTGAGAGAATACTGGTGTTCTCCGGGGCCATCATGGCCCTGAACACACTGTTCGCCGTGGCCGGGCTGTTCCTGTTGCGCTGGCGCGCACCGACCCTTGCCAGACCTTATAGGGTGTCGCTTTACCCCCTGCCCCCGTTGCTGTTTTTGCTGATAACAGGGTGGACGCTCTTTTATACTCTGGCGCAGCGCCCCATTGAGGGGGCACTGTGCATAGCCATCGTCGCCAGCGGCGCCGCTTTTTACTGGCTCAGCCTGCGGCTGGGCCCACAACGGGGCAACACCACGCATGAACTTTGAACTGCCGGAAGAGTACCGCATGCTGCGGGACCTGGTGAGCGCGTTTGTCGATGACCACCTGCTGCCGCTGGAGCCGGCCGTACTGGCGCGGGAAACGCGGGGCGAAGGGCTTACCCTGCTGCCTGAGGAGCGTGAAACCCTGGATAATGCGTCCCGGGAGCTGGGGCTGTGGGGGCTGGACGCACCCGAGTCCATGGGCGGCATGGACCTGCCGGCCGTCGCCCTGGTTGGCGTCAATGAGGCGATCGGACGCAGCATTGTGCCCTACGTGCTGCCGCCCGATTCGCCCAACCTGCGCATGCTCGATGCCACAGTCAACGACCTGCAACGCGAGCGCTATCTCGAGCCCTATGTGCGTGGCGAAACCATCTCGGCGATCGCCATTTCCGAGCCCGGCGCCGGCAGCGATCCCGCCGCAATGAAGACCCGCGCCCAGCGCGAAGGCGAGGAGTGGGTGCTGAACGGGCGCAAAATCTGGATCAGCAAGGCGGACAAGGCCGATCACTTCATCACCATGGCGGTGACCGATAAGGCCCTGGGTGCCCGGGGCGGGATCTCCGCGTTTCTGGTGGACAGGGATGCGCCCGGGCTCAGTATTGCCAGGGCCATTCCCATGCTGGGCGGCAATGTCACCTACGAGCTGGCCCTGGATGACTGCCGGCTGCCTGCGGATGCGCTGCTGGGCGAGGAAGGCAAGGGCTTTGCCCCCATGCAATTGCGGCTCTCCACGCGCCGCCTGGAAATGGCTACCTGGTCTATCGGTATCGCCCAACGCGCGCTGGACATGCTGCTGGCGTACGCAACCCAGCGCGAAACCTTTGGCGCGCCCCTGTCCGAGCGGCAAACCATACAAAACTGGATCGCCGAAGCGGATACAGACATCCACGCCGCGCGCCTGATGGCCTGGCACACGGCCTGGAAGCTTGACCAGGGACAAAGCGTGCGCCGCGAGATATCCATGCTCAAGGCACATGCCACAGAAATGGCCTGGCGGGTGGTCGACCACGCCATGCAGGGCTATGGCGGCATGGGCATGACCAAGGAGCTACCTTTGCAGCAGATGGCCAACGAAGTGCGGCTGATGCGCATTTACGACGGCCCCACGGAAATCCACAAATGGGTTGTGGCACGCCACGCCCTGGCGGGCGTGCAGTAGCCTACCAGGGCAGCTGTTTGCCCTCGTAGCTCACAAAGCTCCCGCTCATTTGCGGTGTCGCCTTGTCGATCACCTCGCGCATACCGGCAATGGACTCCGCGGTGCCAATCAGCGCATTCTCGCCACCCATATCGGTTTGCACCCAGCCCGGGTGCATGGCCAGCACCGTGATGCCATCGCTTCTGAGGTCATGGCTGGCGGAGCGCAGCACGGCGTTGAACCCTGCCTTGGAGGCGCGGTAGCTGTAGAGCCCGCCATCGGTATTTTCAGCGATACTGCCGAGAATGCTGCTCATACCCACGATCAGGCGCCGCTCGCTTCGTTTCACTGCCTCGCGGAACGCCTGAATCATGAGCGCCGGCATCACCGTATTAACGCGCAGGCTGTGCAGGAAATCGTCAGGGTCAAGGCTCTCCAGTGACAGGCTGGCTGCGCCCATCACCCCGGCATTGAGGATAAGCACGTCTATGCTCCGTTGCGACAGGCTGTCCGCCAGGTGCGCAACGCTGTCGACATCCGCCACCTCCAGCGGGTAAAGCTCCACCGAGCCGGATTCGTCGGCGATCCGACTCGCCTCCACCGCCTGGGATAAATCACGGCAGGTGCCGATTACTGTCCAGCCGGCTTCGGCGTATTGCTTGAGGAATTCCAGACCCAGACCGCGATTCACGCCAGTCACCAGAACTGTCGACATGACATTCTCCTGTTTACCAATGCACTGCAGGGACTCCGCGGAATCCCGGTTTGCGTCGAACAAGAGTACCGCATTCGGCGCGGCGCATCTGCCGTGTCACACCGGGCGGCGCGGTTAGTCAGAATGTCGCCGTTCGGCTTATCATGACAGCATGGATGAAAACCCGGACAGCCAGGTGACCGACAAGAAGAGCGCCCGCGATGTTGTGATCGATAGCGCAGGCGTGCCGAAAATGGTTCCGGACGGTTATCGCTCACCTTACGACCAGGACTGGCGGGTCCTGAGCGGCCTTGCGATCACCTTTCTCTACCTGATTCTGATGGCGCTTTACATACAGGCTGAGGTGGGCTGGCCCGCATTTACAAAACTGCAGGTGGAGCGCATGGGTAGCTTCCTGGAAGGGGCCTTCGCCCCGCTGGCCTTTCTCTGGCTGGTGATCGGGTATTTCCTGCAGAAAAAAGAACTGCGCCAGAATACCGAAGCGATGAAGATGCAATTCGTTGAGATTCAGCGCTCTGCCGAACAAGCCACCGTGCAGGCCGAGGCGACCGCCCGCGCCGAGATGCACCAGCGGAGAGAATCCTTCCTGAAGCTTGCAGAACTGGTGCGAACCCAGCTGGGTTATGTGGTGGCACTGCTCTACCTGTCCAGCCAGAACGCTGATCGCAGCGAGAAAAAGGTCGCGCCGGAACGGCTTGCGGAGCTGTGGAATGTGATCGGCCGGGACGACCCCGA
>JAZBPS010000408.1:0-6403 GCA_036353375.1 Halieaceae bacterium
GACAAAACCGGGCTGACACATCATTACCGGGTGACAGACATGCAGGTGGTGGACAGCCGCCGCCAGCCCCTGCAACTCAGTGGCGACGGCCTGGCGCTGGTGACCTGCTTTCCCTTTGATGCACTGACTGCCGGAGGGCCGCTGCGTTACGTGGTGATAGCGACGCCTGTCTAAAAATGGGGTCAGAGTAACTTTTCCACGGTGAATTCCGCCGTCGCTCAAGGAGTATCTGGAAAAGTTACTCTGACCCCATTTTCCGCATTTTTAAGACAAAAAAAGGGGCGCAGCGCGCCCCTTATCCGTTACTGCATCCAGCCGGTGGTTAGAAGCTGTAGCTCGCGCGCACGCCCATGGTTCGGGGTCGGGCGGGACCGAACACGTACTGCGGGTAGGGGCCGCCGTCGAAGCCTTCACCGAAGGTGCCGTCCTCCCAGGTTTCGTCAAACAGGTTCTCGACGTAACCGCTGAGCACCCAGTTATCCTGGCGGTAGCCCAGCACCAGATCGGTCTGGTTGAGGAAGTTGATGCGCTGCTCCGACAGGTTGGTGGGGATCCAGTCGCCGCGTGCATCGTCTTCCCAGGTCCATGCCAGGTTACCGAAGAGCTCGCCGCCATTGTTGCCCACTGGGTAGGCACCGTTCAGCACGGCGAAGGCGGTGAACTCAGGCGTCAGGGGAATAGATTCGCCTTCGCAGGAATCCAGCGTGCCACCGACGTCCGGTGCGGCGCCGCAGAAGGCTTGCACATCGTTACCCTCGGAATCGAACCATGAGCCGCCAACGCGCAGGGTCAGGTTGTCCGTGATAGCCGTGAAGACTTCCACCTCCGTTCCCCATCCGTCCAGCGTACCCACGTTGCCCGCGGTAGTAAGGAATCCGGGTCCGTTGGGGTTGGCTTCAGTAAAGAAGGACTGCAGGTCCTCATACTCATAAAGGAACGCCGTGGCGGACAACTGCATGCGACCGTCCAGCAGGCGACCTTTATAGCCCACCTCGTAGGACAACACAGTCTCCGGCTCAAAATCCGCCGGTCTGTCTATACCCCGGCGTGCAGGACCGTCTGTCGCGAGCCCCGTCTGTCTGTTTTCAAACCCGTAGGTGTCGTACCCGCCGGGCTTGTAGCCGGTGGCGATAGAGCCGAACAGCAAGGTGTTATCGGTGGGGCGCCAGTTCGCCACGATGCGGTATGTTACCTCATCCCAGTCCTGCTTGTCGGACAGCGCGCCATCCGGTGTGGGTGCTACCCCTTGCACGCCGCCTGAGAACTGTGAGCCGCCGATGTCGGCGAGGCGTTCGTTGGAGTACTCTTTTTCATCCCAGGAGTAGCGCAGGCCCACGGCCACATCGAAGGTTTCGGTAACGTCATAGCCCAGCTCAACATAGGCCGAATAGCCGCGATAAGAGCCCAGGGTCTCGTTGCGGTCATTGATCAGGCCGTTGGTGGAGGGCGTGAACGAGTACCCGAGGTAGTCTTCGTAGAAACCTGTGCAGCCGCGATAGGCCGGCGCATAGTAGTAGTTGAGGTACAGGTCGCAGTAGACATCTTCACTCTGGATATTCGTAAACGTGGTGTCGATGTCTTCCTCATAGTAGGAAACACCGGCATACCAGTTCAGCGGCCCATCACCATTGGAGGTCAGTCGAAGTTCCTGCTCGAAATAGTCGCCAGACTGCAGCTGATCGTATTCGAACAGCGTGATCGGCAACCCGTCAAAGTCTTCGGCGTACTCGTAATCGTGGTCTTTGTACCCGGTCATGGAGTGCAGGGTTGCCCAGCCCAGGTCATAGTCCAGCAACAGTCCGACGGAGTACACCTCTGTGTCGTCACGCGGGTCCACCCGGTTGTTGCTGTTCACGTTCTCGTCGTTGCCCACTTCCCAGGGTACACCGCCATTCAGGAACAAAGAGGGGCCGCTGCTAAAGTTGGGACCCTCGCCAGTGACGCGATAGACACTGCCGAACTGGTTGCGATCGTCGTACTGCAGGATCAGGTCCGCGGTCAGCTTTTCTGTCTCGTAGCGGAAGCTGACGCGCAGCGAATCGTTATCGTGCTCGATGAGCTCGTCGCCATCGAACAGGTTGTCGACATAACCATCCTCTTCCGTATGGAAGTACGCGACCCGCATGGCGAGATTATCAGTAAGCGGTACGTTGGCGGCACCCTCGAAGACGAACACACCGCGCTCGCCCACATCGACCTCGGCAAACCCTTCGGTGCCCTCGGTGCTGGCCTTGGCGGTGATCACGTTAAACGCGCCACTCACCGCGTTACGCGCGAACAGGAAGCCCTGCGGACCGCGCAGGATCTCCGAGCGCTCCACGTCGAACAGGCCGCTCACGGCAGAGCCGGTACGTCCCTGGTACAAGCCGTTGACGTACATGCCGATAGACGGGTCACCGCCGTTGCCGAACAGGTTGGTGCGTATGCCCCGCACCGCCACAGTGTCCAGGAAGGAGTCTTTGGAATTCCCCGTAATACCCGGCGTGAAGGAAATCAGGTCCTTGATATCGTTCAGGTTCAGCATGCGGCTTTCGTTGCCGGTCATGGCGGTCATGGCGACCGACACGTCGAGAACTGACTCCGCGCGCTTGGTAGCTGTTACTACCACTTCCTCAAGCTGCTGGGCGCTCAATGGCGCAGCGGCACTACCGGCCAGCAGTGCCGTGGAGACAGCGTGTGCGAGGCGTGAGCGACGAGAGGTGGGGCGAAGGTTTACCGGATCGAAATGGCGTTTAGCCGGGTGGGTTGGTTTCCTGGTCATAGCGAGATCCCCTGCTGGATGACTGTTACAGCCCTTTGTTGTTGTGCCCGAAGCCTGGATTCACTGCTTCTTCATGTAACGTACGCTTCGATGCAATGAACGGATGCTAGCAGGCAACAACCCTGTATTTGTCCAAGCCTATACGCTCAACCTACAGGGCAACAATAAAAAAAACTGTGGCATAGTGCCTGCACCATGCCAAGGCAGTTCGCTGCCAGTTTGCGGATTTTTGCACCACGATCGTGCCTGATCGCAGCTAAAGCTCCAGCGGGATGCCTTCCTGCGCTAACGTTTCCCGCATCGGTGCGAGTTGCTGTTCATAGCGCCGCCAGCGGCCTACCGACCGCGTGTGGGCGGGTTGTCGCACCTGCACGGAGCTGGCGGTGGTGACCGCACCCGCCTGCTGGTGGAAGTTCAGGCAGGCGTCTTCCCAGGGCAGCCCCAGAAAATCGATCAGCGCGCGGGCATTGGGCTCGAGGTCCGCGGCGGTGGCTTCATAAGAGATATCGAAAAAGCGATCACCGAAGCGATCCCGCCAGGTCTGCATCAGGCGAAAATAACGCGCGTGGTGCCTGGCCATTTCCGCCTGCTGGTAGGAATGCGGGTACGCGTCGGCAAAAAGTTGCTTGAAGCTGGCAAAGCAGGCGTCCATGGGGCTGCGGCGCAGGTGCACAATCTTCGCATTGGGCAGGGCTTTCAGGATAAGCGGAATGTACAGATAGTTCGGTGGCAGCTTGTCGACGAAGCGCGGGGTGTCGCCGCGCAGTTTGGCGGTGGTCTGCAGGTAGGCCTCGCCCAGTTTGCGCGGGTCCACGCTGGCGCCCAGTTCCGCCAGTTTGGGCGACTGTGAGGTGGGTTCCAGATAGTTGCCCAGGCGTCGCAGGCAGTGGCCGAACTGCCTCAGCTCGCCTGCGGAATGCACCTGTGAGTGCGCGACGATAATCCGCTCTACCAAGGTGGTGCCGGTGCGTGGCTGTCCCACGACAAAAATGGGGGACGCATCCTCGCTGCCCTGGGGGCCGGCATCCAGCCATTCCCGCGTGAAGGTATTGGCAAAGGCGTCGAACATCGCGATTTCCAGTGCCTCGTCGAATTCCAGTGTCTGGCGTCGCGCGCTGGCGCCCTTGTCGAAGGCGCTGAAGGCAGCATCCCACTCTTCGAGGTCTTCCAGCTCCTTGCCCATGCCGTAATACAGAAAGGCCAGCGCGCGGGGGTTGGTTGCTGTGGAGACAAGCGCCTCAAGCTGCTCAATGTGGCTGCGATCTTTCGCCTTGCGCATGCCTGCCAGCAACCAATGTGCGTTCGGGTGCCCGGGGACCCGCTCAAGTACACGTTGCAGCAGCGCATCCGCCTCCTCCAGTCGGTCCAGGAAAATGTGATTGTTGGCACTGTTGATCTGCAGGGGAATGCTGTCCGGGTCTTTTGCCAGGGCCCGGGCGTACCAGTGGGAGGCTTCTTCCTGCTCACCCAGCTGCCCGTGCACCGTGCCGATCAGGTCCAGTACCACGGGGTTCTCATCCGCGTGCTGCACCGCTTTGGCGAGGGCAGCGTCCGCGCGACCGGCCTGGCCGGCGCGCACAAACAGGTTGGCCAGGTTGGCCCAGGCTGCCCCGTGGGTGGGGTCCAGCTTGGTGACAGAGCCAAAGGCGCGAATCGCATTGCCGGTTTGCTTGATCTCCAGCGCAATCAGGCCCACCAGAAAGTGGCCCTCCACCAGGTCGGGTTTTGCCGTCAGCACTTTCTGGCAGCAGGCGGAAGCCTCGTTGATGCGCCCGGCATTCAGGTGGCCGAACCCCTCGTGCAGTGCGTCACGCATCCAGGGTTGTACGGGGGGAGAGGCTTTGGTCATGGCAGTCCAGCGGTCGGGATCAATACGTCAGGCGAAAGCTGCCAGTGTAGGGAAAAACGCGGCCGGAGTAACTTCCCTGTGTTTCCCCACGCCACAATTCGCCCGAATTTATCGGCATTGCCACGCAATGTGGACCGGAGCTTGCCAGCATCCGGCGCTTGAATAGCGCTTAACGGCAAACACATGCCTTGACCCCTGAGGAGAGACCAATGAAAGCACCTGTTCTGATCGTAAGCGGTATGCTGGCCTTGGGCGCTGCCGCCCCGACACTGGCAGACGCCAGCGACTACACCGAGGCGAAAAAGACCGTCACGGTGCTCAGCGCCACCACCGCCGGTGTCGCCCTGGGTGGACCGCTGGGCCTGGTAGGCGGCGGCCTGCTGGCCGCCTGGATCAACAATACCCTGGATACCGCGGCCGCTGCAGAAGCCACCGAGGCGGAACTTCGCGTCGCCCGCGCAGAGCTGGCGCGCTCCGAGAGTGCCCTGGCCGATGCACAGGCGGCCAGCGAGCAGTACGCGCAGCTGGTGCTGGACCAGCTGCAGCTCGAAATGCTGTTCAAGACCGGCGCTACCGAACTGACCAACACCGGGCAGATGCGGCTTGCGGCACTGGCGAAGTTTCTCAAGGCCAACCCGATGATCGCGGTGCGGCTGGACGGCTTTGCCGACCCGCGCGGCGACGCGGACTTCAACCAGACGCTGTCTCGCGGGCGCGTCGACCATGTCGCAGCGCGGCTGGCGGACCACGGTATCGATGCCGCGCGCATCCAGCGCTTCAGTCATGGCGACAGCCGTTCCGTGGCAGCAGAGGGCGACTATGACGCCTACGCCCTGGAACGGGCGGTGCGTATTGAGTTGTCCAAACCCGCAGCCGAAGGCATCGCCTCAACCCAATAAACTCCCCAGGCCCCGCGCCCTTCGCCCGGCAGGACCCCCTCATAACGCCCCTGCCGGGCGCTTTTTTCATGCGGGGTCAGGGTAGTGATTGGCAGCGGTTCAAGGGCTGGATGTCGGTGCATTGACAAAAAATTCAGCTGCCCTGATTTCTTGTGATCCAACTAAAAAATGTCCCGCGTATATGTGGCTGTATCTCATTGATACAACCCCGAAAACGCGCCCACCCCCGGGGCGCAAATTCAAGCCCGGCTCTTTTGAGCCGGGCTTTTTTTTATAAATTCGCTCAGGTGCGCAGCCACTAAGACAGGGCGGAGGCGCTGCGTAAGGTGTGGGGCTTCTTGCTTGTTTGCCAGGGTGCTGTGCCTTCGCTTGAAAAAATGGGGTCAGAGTAACTTTTTCTTTTGGAACTGAAGAGTTGCTCTAGTGCTGGGTCGAAAAAGTTACTCTGACCCCATTTTCCCCATTTATCGGCTTGGCGCGCCCGGCCAACAGGCTGGCGGCCGCGGCAATGCCCTGACGGCTGTGGTTTCCCTACAGTGGTGTCCATCAACCGCTATGCCGTCAGGAGGTTTGCCATGAACGAACTGGTCGAACGTATCGAGAAACCGGATCTTTGCTATGTTTTCGCCGATAACGCCCTGCGGCGCGGCCGGCGTGACCTGGCGGTAGAGGCCTACCGCCGCGCCGTGGACCTGCGCGCGGCCTCCCATACGGACGTCACAGATGCAGAGCGCTTGGCGCTGAAAGCCTTTTATGCCTATGAGGAAGCCCTGTCCTACGGCCAGCGCCGGCGCAAGCGGGCCACGGGAACCTGGCAGATGGTCAATCGCAACGGCATCTTGCCGACCCTCAGGAAGCGCCTGGCCAGCCGCCACGTCGATGAAGTGAGCGACA
>JAZBPS010000409.1:0-2567 GCA_036353375.1 Halieaceae bacterium
CGCCGCCAAACAGCAGCGGCAGTTGGCGCTGCAGCACCAGCCGCTCACCGTCGAGCTTGAACAGCGCCAGCACCGTGCGCTGCTCACGCAGGGTCGGGTAGTCCGGCGGCGTGCTCTGCTCCAGCACCATGGACGCGATCTTGCCGTCGACGCACTCGTAGCGGGCTTCCACAGTGTTCAGCCCGGCGGTGTAGAGCCACTCCTGGGTCCAGTAGTCCAGCTTGCGATCTGCCGCGGTCGCCATGGCCCCCATGAAGTCTTCGAGCTCGGTGTTGCCCCAGGCGTTGGTGGCGATGTAAACGCGCACCGCGCGCCGGAAGGTGTCGTCACCCAGCAGGAAGCCGAGCTGCTTGAGCACCGCCGCACCCTTGCCGTAGGTGATGCCGTCAAAGTTGGTGGTGGCCTCTTCGGTATCGCGCACCGGCAGCTCGATCGGGTGGGTGGTCACCAGCTGGTCTTCCGTGTACGCCCACTGCTTGTCGGCAATGAAGAACTGGTGCCAGGTTTCCTTGAACTCGGTGGCATTGGCGAGGGCGTTCTCGGCCATATAGGTGGCGAAGGATTCGTTCAACCACAGGCCGTTCCACCAGGCCATGGTGGTGATATCACCGAACCACATGTGCGCCATCTCGTGCATGATCACGTTGGCGATGTACATGCGCTCACGGCGGGTGGCCTCGCCGCGGAACAGCTTGTTCTCACTGAAGGTGACCGCGCCTACGTTTTCCATGGCGCCGGCGATGAAGTCGGGCACCACCAGCTGGTCGTACTTCTCGAAGGGATAGGGCAGGCCGAAGTAATCGTCGAAATAGTCAAAGCCCTGGCGGGTAATCTCGAACCAGAACTCCGGGTCGGCGTACTCGGCCATGGACTGGCGCACGAACAGGCGCAGCGGGTAGCGGAATTCCGCATCCTCGTACACCGCGTACTCACCGGCGTGCAGGGCAAAGATGTAGGAGCTGAGCGGCAAGGTGGCGGGGAAGCGCCAGGTCCACTGCTCCTCGCCAACGTCGATGTCGGTCTCACGGGCGGTGCTCACCACCTGCCAGCCGGCCGGCGCGGTCACCGAAAGCGTATAGGTACCCTTCAGGTCGGGCTGGTCGAAGTGCGGGAACAGGCGGTTGGCGCTGTAGGGCTGGAAATCGGTATACAGATAAACGCGGCCGTCTTCCGGGTCTTCGTAGCGATACAGCCCGGCCCCGTCGCGGCTGTAATCGTGCAAATACTCGATGCTGATGCGATGGGAGCCAGTGTCCATCAAGCCCATAGGCAGGGTGATGAAGTGGCCGTTATAGCGGTAGTCCACCGGTTCGCCGTTTACTTCCACCGACAGCACCGTGCCGTTGCGAAAGTCCACAGTCAGTGGTCGTGTCTCGGCGCCGTACTGGAAATCAATATCGACCCGGCCGGCAAAGCTGTCTGGCCCGCGATCGAGGTCGACCGCCAGGGTGTAGGCCGGTTCAGCGACAACGCCACGGCGGTAGCTGGCCTCCTCGGCGGTCAGCAATGCCCCGACCTCGCGCGACTCGAGGCCGCGAGGAGCCTCCGACTTGTCCTGGCTGCAGGCGGAAAGGACCAGGGCAAACAGGCACAACAACAGCCGGCCTGCGGCGGAGGGAGTATTCGGAAACATCGCGTACAGATCTCTTGTCTTTCTGGGGTGCGCTGGGCTTATCACCAGGCATATCACCCGCGATTATACACGGACACACCCCGACTGCTTGGCTGCAGGCACCGTGCAAAGCGCCTGCGCGGTTGGGTGGCGCTTACTTCGCGGGGTGGACAGATCCGCGACAAGGCCCCGCTCCCTGGGTGCAGACGGGCGATGCCACCAGTTTCTGGCCATACCAACTGACCGGCATCGACCCCACGGGCTCGATGCCGCTCATCAGTCGCGCGCCGTTACAGCGGCTTGATCTTGTAACCCTCGATAATCAGCAGCAGGACGCTGTACACCAGCGCACCCAGCGCAAAGGCCGTGAAACCTTTCACCGAGCTGACGCGCGGCAACTCATTGATGGCGGCAACCGCCACAATGCCGCCGGCGATGTAGGCAAAGCTCAAGGCAAATACCGGTGCCGATATGGTGTACACCAGGCTGCCCAGCCAGCCCAGCGCCGTACTGCCCATCAGCAGGTAGCGCACTACCCGGTTGTAGAACACCAGGTGTCCGTCCTGCAGTTCATGGTGCAGGCCGAGAAAGTGCGCGCTCATGGCGATGGCGAACAGCAGCGCCGGCTCCGGCCGATAAATGGGCTGTTCGGCGAGCATGTAGCCGATGAAGGCCGCGTAAAAACACATCGACACCACGATCGCCGCGTAGCCGTAGCGCGCGCCGCGCGGCCCGGACTCGGCGGCGCTGAAGGCGCGAATGCCCACGTAAACACCAAAGCCCAACAGTGCCATGAGATAGACCAGGTGGTGAGTCAGGTACTTGGCGAAGATGCCGGGTAACAGGACTTCCAGGCCAAACTGCTTGCGCGCCAGGTGGGGCAGCACGTCGATGAACACATAGGCGACGGCAATCCCCGAGATCACGCACAGCAGCCCGCCCCGGGAGCGGTCCA
>JAZBPS010000410.1:0-3383 GCA_036353375.1 Halieaceae bacterium
ATCCCGCCTGGTAGACATCGGCGGCTGTGGCGCACCCCTGTTTTTCGCCCATGCGAATGGCTACCCCGTGGGCAGCTACCGCCAGCTGCTGGAGACGCTGCGCCCGCAGGTCGCGGTAACGGGCATGCAACAGCGGCCGCTGTGGAGCGATGAGCCGGCCCCCGCGCGTCTCGACTGGCAACAGCTGCGCGACGACCTGTTGGAGACGGTTGCCGCCACCCAGCCAGCGCCGGTGTGGTTGATGGGACACTCCATGGGAGCGGTGGTGGCCACTCTGGCCGGCGCGGCGCAGCCCGGGTTGTTTCGCGGCCTGGTCCTGATCGACCCGGTGTTCTTTGCGCCTGAGGACATTCGCGCACGCCGCGCACTGTCCGATGAGGTCCTCAACCAGGTGCCGCTGGTGGCCCGCACCCTGACCCGCCCGCAAACGTTCAGCGACCATGCCTCGGCCTTTGCCTTCTACCGGCCCAAACGCAGCTTCCAGAACTTCACCGACCGCGCGTTGCAGGACTATGTGGAAGCCAGCCTCGTGCCCGCCGGGCCGGAAGGCTGGAAGCTGGCTTACCCGCCGGCCTGGGAGGCCGCGGCCTATCGATCGGCACCCGAGGTCTGGGAGGCGCTGGCCGCCATCCGGCTGCCGGTGCTGGGGCTGCGGGGCAGCAGCTCGGACGTGTTGTCAGAGGCCGTGTTCAAACTGTGGCAGGAAGCCCAGCCCCACAGCCTGCTGCGCACCCTGGAGGGCGGCCATCTGCTGCCGCTGGAGCACCCCCGGGCGACGGCTGAGGCGATCACGGCGTTCCTGCAGCAGCAGGATCAGTCGGCCTCTGGCGCGCACGAGTCCGCCTGATGTTGCACCGGGTCTGGCTCGGCTTTTTTGTCACCGCCTTCATCGCCGGTTGCTATCAATGGTTCTTTGCCGGCGATGCCGAGGTATTCCAGCGCATGGTCGCGGCCATGTTCGATATGGCATCGCTGACGGTAGAGCTCGCCATCGGCCTGGTCGGCCTGATGGCGCTGTGGCTGGGGGTGATGGCGCTGGGGGAGGCGAGCGGACTGGTGGACCGGCTGGCGCGGGGCCTGTCGCCCTTGTTTACCCGCTTGATGCCCGAGGTCCCGGCGGGCCACCCGGCGATCTCTTCGATGACCCTGAACCTGTCGGCCAACGTGCTGGGCCTGGACAACGCCGCCACGCCGCTGGGTATTCGCGCCATGAAGGACCTGCAGCAGCTTAACCCTGCGCCGGATACGGCCAGTAATGCGCAGATACTGTTCCTGGTGCTGAATACGTCCTCGGTGACCCTGTTTCCCGTGACCGTGCTGCTGTACCGGGCCCAGCTCGGGGCCCCTGACCCGGCGGCGGTATTCATCCCCATTCTTATCGCAACCAGCTGCGCCACGTTCGCCGGGTTGCTGGTGACGGCCTGGGTGCAGCGCCTGCGGCTTAACGACCTGGTGGTACTGTGCTGGCTGGGTGGCGCGTTCGCCGTGCTGCTGGCCCTGGTCGGCTATTTTGCAAGTCTCAGTGCCGAGGCACTGCAGCGCCAGTCCAGCTTGCTGGCAAACCTGCTGATCCTGTCGCTGGTGATGCTGTTCCTGCTGGCCGCGCACCGCCGGCGCGTAAACGTATACGAGACCTTCGTGGCGGGTGCGCGCGACGGCTTTACCACCGCGATTGAGATTATTCCCTTTCTGCTGGCCATGCTGGTCGCCATTGGCCTGTTTCGGGCCAGCGGCGCCCTGGACCTGCTGCTGGATGGCCTGAAGCTGGCGCTGGCACCGCTGGGGGCCGACATGCGCTGGGTGGATGCCATGCCCACAGCCCTGATGAAACCACTGTCCGGCAGTGGCGCCCGGGCCATGATGGTGGAGACCATGAATACCTACGGCGTGGATTCCTTCCAGGGGCGCCTGGCGGCTACCCTGCAGGGCTCAACCGAGACGACCTTCTACGTGCTGGCGGTGTACTTTGGTGCCGCCGGCATTCGCCATGGGCGCCATGCGCTGGCCTGCGGGCTGGCAGCGGACGCTGCAGGCATCACCGCCGCGATTATCGTCAGCTACTGGTTTTACGGCGCCTAGGGCGGGCATTGGCCGATCCCGCCCGGGGACTGCGCCGGGTGCGCGCAATCAAGCAGGCAGCGCGCGCCTGCAGGTGCCTGGTAGTGATATGATCGGCCACAGAATTATAAACAGGGCTCGCCTGAATTCAGGGCTAGGTAAAAGGCGCGCCGCTACTGTCCAGCACGCGGCTGTCGAGTCAGCGTGTCGTTGGCTGCATCCACGCCATTCCCGGCGGGACAGTCTGGCCAGTTCGGCAGCCGGTTGCCCGGCCACCAGGTGGGGGAAGGCATCCACTCAGCCGGACTGTGCGCCGCGCTGTCGCGGGGAACCATGTATCGTTTCAAACCCAACAAACTAAGCCTGGCGCATTTTCGCGGCGACCTCGCCGGCGGCATCACGGCAGCCGTTGTAGCGCTGCCCCTTGCGCTGGCGTTCGGTGTCGCGTCTGGGGCCGGACCCGTGGCCGGACTCTACGGGGCGATCTGTGTGGGCCTGTTTGCCTCGCTGTTCGGCGGTACGCCGTCGCAGATATCCGGTCCCACGGGCCCTATGACCATCGTCTCAGCGGCCCTGTTTACGCAGTTCGGCAGCCAGCCGGCGGTCGCCTTCACCGTGGTAATGATGACCGGCGGTTTCCAGATTCTGTTCGGGCTCCTGAAAATTGGCCGCTATATCAACCTGATGCCGTATCCGGTGATCTCCGGTTTCATGACGGGTATAGGCGGGATTCTCATTATCATGCAGCTGGACCCGCTGATGGGCTTCGACGCCCCCGCCAGTGTCCTCAACGCCCTCACCGTGCTGCCCGAGAACCTGTCGCGCCCGAGTTGGGCCGCGGTGCTGATCGGCATTACGGCCCTGCTGCTGTGCCTGTACACACCCCGGTCCATAGGCCGCATCCTGCCACCGCCATTACTGGCGCTGATTGTGGGCAGTCTGGGGGCGGCGTTTGTGGTGGACGTGCCGGTACTGGGATCAATTCCCTCCGCGCTGCCGTCACTGGTGCTGCCCAGCGTCGATATGGAGCAGCTCAAGGACATGCTCACCACGGCTTTGGTGCTGGCGGCTCTGGGGTCGGTGGACTCGCTGCTCACCTCCCTGGTGGCGGACAACGCCACGGCCACCTTTCACGACTCCGACAAGGAACTCGTCGGCCAGGGCTTCGGAAACCTGGCGGCGGGCCTGCTGGGGGGGATACCCGGCGCCGGCGCGACCATACGCACACTCACCAATATACAGGCGGGCGGGCGCACCTGCCTGTCGGGGATTATCCACGGACTTACGCTGCTGCTCATTGTCGCGGGGCTGGGCCCCATTGTTGC
>JAZBPS010000432.1:0-2932 GCA_036353375.1 Halieaceae bacterium
CGGGCGATCAATTCGCCGCTGGTTTCCTCTACGGTGTGGCGACGGGCCAGTCGCTCGAGGTGGCCGGACGCATGGGCTGCATCGCTGCGCGCGAGGTCATCGGACATTACGGCGCACGCCCCGAAGCGGATGTAAGAGCGCTCTTCAAGGCCGAAGGGCTGCTCTGACATCCGCCGTGTCGCCATTAGGTATTTTCATCAAGAAAATATCAGCAAGGCAGCGCGCCACCCATTTTCGTTATCCACGAGGGCGGCGCGCGCAATGCGCTTGTGCGACATTTCCTTGAGCGGTCATCGGCTCCTCAGCCTGTACCGCGATATCAGCATATGCCTGGCATGGTTAAGAAAACCTTGCGCCCATTTTCTTGATCGAAATACCTCGGGGTGAATTGGCCGCAGGCCAAGAGGGGCAGCGCCCCTCCCCTTACCCGAACTTGCCCGCGATGAAGCGGCGCGCCTCGCTCGTATGCGCGCCCTCGAACAAGACGGGCGTCGGCCCGATCTCCAACAACCGTCCAAGATGGAAATAGGCCACCCTGTCGGCGAGCCTGCGCGCCTCCATCATCGAGTGGGTCACCACCACGATGGCATGATCCGGCTTGAGATCGAGCATCAGCTCCTCGATCTTGGCGGTGGCAATCGGGTCGATGGAGCCGGTGGGTTCATCCATCAAGAGAACCTCGGGTTTCGTCGACAACGCGCGCGCCACGCAAAGCCTTTGTTGCTGGCCGCCCGAAAGCTCTGTGCCTTCCATGCTGTGCAGGTTGTCCTTCACTTCGTCCCACAGATGGGCGCGGCGCAGGCAATCCTCCACGTGATCGCTGAGCTCGCCCGCGTTCCGCATCAACCCGTGCAGCCGCGCGCCATAGGCGACGTTCTGCCAGATCGACATGGGGAAGGGATTGGGTTTCTGCGCGACCCAGCCGAAGCGGCGGCGATGCTGTGGCGGATCGATGGAGTCGTGATGGATATCGAGCCCGTCCATCTCGATCACCCCGTCCATGTGAACGTCGCGGGTTTCGTCATGCATCCGGTTGAGGCATTTGAGCGCGGTGGATTTCCCGCAGCCCGACGGCCCGATGAAGGCGAGGATTTCGCCGGGATAGAGATCGAAGCTCACATCCATCAGCGCCTGTTTCTCGCCATACCAGAGGTCGAGATGTTTCACCTCGATCAACGGGGCGGTGTTGCGCTGTGCTGGATGCGCAACGGGGGAGGAGAGCGGGCGGTCGGCGTCGAGCGTGGTCATATGGCTGTTCCTTTGGATCGGGACAGCCGCAGTTTGCCCAGATCAGGTGACAGCCATTCGATCTGGATCAAGAAACGCCAGATTTCATGAAAGCTTCATCCAGCCGTTACAGAACCCGGGCACCGCCCGCCTCAGTCGGAAAGCTTGGCGTGCACCTCGTCGAGGTCGATCTCACCGATGGGCATCTTGTTGCCCGGGTTCTCGAAATCGTATTTGAAGAGCTCGAAATCGCGGTGGTAGATCTCGTAGACCAGATGCATCGCGAGATCGTCGAAATAATCCTCAACCGGGTGCAAGCGTTTGGGACCATGGCCCTCGCTTTCGTTGAAACGGGGGATCGTGCCCACATCGACCGCGTGCGGCGCGTCGATCGCATTCAGCACCTGAGCCATGCCGTCATTGAATTTCTCGGTCCAGAAAATCTTGTCGTAATGGCCGCCATTCACGATGAAGGTCGAAACGTGCCCGGACATCGCGGACCAGTGGATGTCCGGCTCCATCGGGCGCTTCCAGCGGATGGTATCGCGCGCAAAAAGCAGGAAGCGCCGGAAGCTCTTGATCTGGTCGAATTCCTGCTTGCCGTCATCGCCGCCCACCTCGATCCCGTATTTCTGGATCAGGAGCGGCACGAGCTTGCCGCGGTACCGTTTGCCGTTGCGCTGGATCCCGCAGATCTTGTCGAAAAAGCTCGACAGGATGCGGGTATAGGGATTGCGCACGCAGGTGAAGGCGTAGGATTTGTGCCCCTTCACGTTCTCGGCGATGGCTTTCTGGCTCTCGTCACGCGCCCATTTGTGCAGACCATCGGTCGCATCATGGATATCGCCATCGAAAAACGCGCCGTGATCGGAATAATACATGATCTGCCCGATGGTGGAACAGGCGCATTTGGGCACGACGCGGTAGACCACGCTTTCCGATTCAGTCATCCATGTGCCGGGAAAATTCATCTCTCGCCTCTGCCGCGCCCCGTATCCCGTTTTTCGGACTTGAAGCTTTGTAACCCGTTAAAAAATACAAAGAAAGGCTGTTTATTCAGCCGTCATTCACCGATATCAAGTTAAACAGTTCCGGGGCAAAAGGGTAGATTGTTTCTGAAATGGCGAAAATTGCCTATATCCTGCTGTGCCACAAGGACCCCGAGGCGATCATCCGTCAGGCCAACATGCTGACCGCCGTGGGCGATTACATGTCGATCCATTTCGACGCGAGCGCGAGACCCGGGGATTTCGCCACGATCCGCGCCGCCCTCGACGACAATCCCAACGTGACCTTTGCCAAGAAACGCATCAAATGCGGCTGGGGCGAGTGGTCGCTGGTGCAGGCCTCGCTTTATGCCGCCGAGGCGGCGCTGGACGCGTTTCCCCGCGCCACGCATTTCTACATGCTCTCGGGCGATTGCATGGCGATCAAATCGGCCAAGTATGCCCATGATTTCCTCGACCGTGACGATGTGGATTACATCGAAAGCTTCGATTTCTTCGAGAGCGACTGGATCAAGACGGGCATGAAGCGCGATCGCCTGACCTATTGCCATTTCTTCAACGAGCGGCAGAACAAGCGACTTTTCTACGCCTCCTATCGGCTTCAAAAACGGCTGGGTCTGGAACGCACGATCCCCGAGGACCTGCAAATCCAGATCGGCAGCCAATGGTGGTGCCTGCGTCGCCGCACGATCGAGCAG
>JAZBPS010000411.1:0-4347 GCA_036353375.1 Halieaceae bacterium
CCTTACCCGGCGCATGCCGGGTTTTTTTCACTGCTGTTTTCCAGTGCGAGATCTCGCAGTGCGGCTTAACCCATTCAAACGTGGCCAAATGCCCGGCCACTCCCAGCGTTCAATCGCCGGAACTCTCCTGCCAGGCCTGAATCTTGCGGTACAGGGTGGAGGGAGCGACCTGCAGGTAGCGCGCCGCCAGGCGCACGTTGCCATCACAGCGGGCAATGGCCTGCTCGATAACCCGACGCTCGACACGCCACAGGGGCTCAATGGGCTGGAGCTTATCCGACGTCGCTGGCACGGTAGCTCTCTCGCTGCAGAATGCCGCATAGCGCAATGGCGATGCTGCCGGTGGTGATGCCCTGGGCATAGGCGAGGCCGGGATTGAGCACCAGGTTGAAGGTCTGCGCCGTGAAGAAAATCAGCAGCGCCCACAGCAGCGGATGCATGCGTCCTTCATTGGCCGAGCGGTAGTGCCAGTTGCCCTTAAGCAAGCGCAACCAGATGGTTACGTGCATGTACAGGTACAGGGCGGCACCGATCACCCCATATTTGAAGGTGATGCCAATGAAGCCCAGGTCTGAGGGATAGAAATAGAAGGCGAACAGATCCTGGTAGGTGCGCCCGTAGCTGTTGTCCTCGCCGGCGCCCAGCAGGAAATACCGGGGGATGTAATCCAGGGCGATATGAAACGCCTTCAGGCGAATACCGCCGCCATCCGCATTGAGGAAATGGTCCATGGCTATACCCACCAGATGCGGCATGGCCGCCGCGATCAGCGGCACCAGCAGCAACATCCAGGCGACGCGGTTGCGGGCTGCGAGGAACAGCGGGTACAGCATCACTGACAGCAGCATGGTTGCCAGGGTGGAACGGAACATCACGATAGACCAGATGTAGCAGGCCAGCGCAACCAGTATCACCGCGAACAGGCGCTGTAATAACCCACCCTTACCGAACAGCAGGACCAGCCCGGCCAGCAGCGCCAGCATGATGGCAAACAACGGCGGTTTCAGCCGGAACCCGCGCCACTCATCGTAAGTCACCAGGTTACTGATGGTATGGTCGCTTGAGAAAAATGCCTGCTTCAGGTCCAGGGTGAAGTAGAAGTAGAGGTAGTTGAGCATCAGCGCCAGGAATGCAAACCACAGCACACGCTCCAGCCGCCAGCGCTCATAGCCACTGCAGCAGATGAGGTACATGGCGGGGCCAATGAAGGCCAGCAGGAACTCCCGCGAGGCGAACAGGCAGTAGATCACGTTTTCCCCGAAGCGCAGGGCGAACACCAGACTCCACACCACCATGATGCCCCCCACCAGGAACACCGGGGTGTACACCCAGCGCTTCCACTCCGCCTGCGGCAACCGGAACAGCGCCAGCCAGGCGCCCAGCACGAATACCAGCAGCGCACACAGGATGCCCAGCTCCTGCAGGCGATTGGCCATGAAATAACGCCCGCCCTGGAAGCCTGCAAAGACCGCAATGAACAACAGTAGAGAGATCACCGGCGCCAATGTGATGCGCAGGCGGAAGGGTTGTCGCAGGGGCTGTCCTGCTAGTTCGGACAACGACCCAGCCCCAGCAGGATCCTGGCGATACGGGCAGCACTGTCGAAGTAACCGCGCCGGGCCCGGTTCAGCACCTGTGCCCAGGTGGCCAGGTATGCCACGGGGAAGCGCGCGGGATAATAGCGCCAGGTGAAACGCAGCTTGTTGGTAAACATGTAGTACTCCGACAACGCACTGGGTCGCGTATCCAGCGACGCGGAACCAATGGAGCTTCCCTCCTTGTGGTAGACCAGCGCATCAGCCGCGATCACCTGCCTGAAACGCCCGGCATTGCGCGTCATCCAGTCCACCTCTTCATAGTAAAGAAAGTAGTCCTCGCACATCAGCCCCACCTGCTCCAGAAAGGCCCTCGGAAGCAGCATAGAGGCTCCGCACAGGTAATCCAGCTGTGCCTCATACTCCCCCGCATCCAGATTCTCGGATTCTGGCAGGTACCGACCCAGCGACCGGGAGGCATTACCGGTCCAGGCGTTGTAGCCGTTGCCGCCCATGGCCTGCACCACGGCTGGGTCATCCGCGAACATCAGGCGTGAACCGCAAACGGCGGGCGCAGCCTCCGTTTCAAGCCGCGCGACCATATTCGCCAGGGCATCCGGTTCCACCAGAGTGTCGTTGTTCAAAAGCCACACCCGCGCCATATCCGCCTGCTGCATCGCATAGCGAATGCCCACGTTATTGCCCCCTGCAAACCCCAGGTTGGCCGCGTTGTCGATAAAGATCAGTGGCGCCTCGGCAGCGGGCGCCGAGCCTTCCATCACTGACTCTCGCGTCAGCAGCTGGTAGGGCACGCCCTGCCGGCCGCTGAGCAGACGGGCCAGGCGCGGATGCTGCGGCACGTCACAGCTGCACCGGCCCTCGGCCCACTCCACCAGCTTTTCCAGGGAGCCATCGCCAGAACCGTTGTCGCAGACCACTACACGCAGCGGTGCGCCCTTTGATGCCAATACTGTGTCAATGCAGGCCAGCGTGTCGCGCCAACCGTTCCAGTTCAGTACGACAACGTAATTGATATCACTTAGTACTTGCATGGCGCGTCCCTCAGGCAGCCGTCATCAGCTTGCGCTGCTGGTTATCGTTAATCAGTTGCAGGGGCCGGGGCATGCCGGCCACATCAAACATGCGACGCACACTCCCCTGCACGCCGGCCAGCAGCAGCCGGTCCTCACCGAGTCCCTTTGCCAGGCGATACAGCGTCACCACAGCACTGCTCTCCAGCAGGCGGGCAAAGCGCAGGTCAACAATGCAGTTCTGGTGTTCCTTCACCAGTGAGAGTACCGAGTCAAGGCCGCTGCGCCGCAGCAGTTGACTGTCGATATCGCCGTGCAGGTATACCACCAGCGTGTTGTCGGTGGCGTAAAAGCGCAGCGGCAGGTACGCCGCCTGCTGATGCAACGCCAGGGGCTCGTGCACGCTTTCCGCGCTCAGCTGGTCACCCTCAAACAGATCGAGAATACGCCAGGCAGAAAGCTGCCGACGCAGACCGCGGCCAATGCCGATAAATACCGCGTGCGACGCTCCAGCGGCGGCCTGACGGCCCAGCTCGAACATGGGCTGCATGGCAGCCAGTTCCAGACGTCGCGTGCTGGAGAAGTCCAGCAGAAACAAGGTATCCCTGCGGCGCACCTGCTGCATGTCCTGCAACACGGTTTCCAGCGTCGACGCTGTGACTACACGGGGCAGCGCTACGGTTGCTGCCTGGGCGCGGTTGGGCCCACTCAGGTAAGTCCAGCTCACCGGCGCAGGCGCCCGCTGCTTGCCCCACACACGCGTGAGCATAAGTTCACGGGCACGCAGCCGCAGCAGCGGCGCAACCAGCAGGCCAAGCTTGAACAGGCCTTCCGCATAGCGCTTCCAGAGCCGCTTCGGGTCCTGGGTGATACGGAACAGCCATTCAAGGTTGGCGCGTTGCACCCAGCGAGGCGCGCGCTTCACCGTTCCCGCGATGAACTCAAAGGTACCGCCTATGCCTATGGATACCGGCACCTTGA
The DNA here is from genome assembly GCA_036353375.1 of Halieaceae bacterium. Taxonomy (GTDB): domain Bacteria; phylum Pseudomonadota; class Gammaproteobacteria; order Pseudomonadales; family Halieaceae; genus JANQIO01. The sequence continues at coordinate 3,548 of JAZBPS010000411.1, forward strand.
GCCGGTCGCGATGACGCCAGAACCACTGTTCCTGCTTGGGATTACCCAGCCCGATCAGCAGGATGTCCGCACCGGAGCGGTTGATGTCCTCAATAATGCGCTCGTCGTCTTCCTCGAAGGTCATCAGGCCTTCACCCTGGGTGTGAACCATGGGGGATTCCACGCCGGCAATCTCCAGGCCGGGATAGCGCGCTTCCAGCAGGTCCGCCGCCCTCCTGGCAATTTCCTCGCGCCCGCCAAGCAGGTAAAGACGCAGCCCGTCCCGGGCCGCGCGCTCGGCCAGCGCCGGCACCAGATCGGCACCGGTCACGCGGGATTGCAGCGGGGCACCCATCAGCCTGCTCAGCATCACGACGGGAAACCCGTCGGCGGTGACGATATCCGAGGAGCGCAGCACTTCCAGCAGCTCCGGGTGCCGGGCGACACCGCCCGCCATCCCCAGTGCGTTCACCAGAAAGTCAACATTCACCGTGGACACGTAGCGCGCCCTGCGCTCCCGCGGAAAGCGGTAGACCAGGTCCACGATCTGCTCCACGGCGCTGTCCATATCGAGGTTATCGATAGGGATACCCAGGGCGTTGAAGCGCTCGCGGGACACCGCATCGTTGGCAGCGGGAAAGCCTCGCACCGTGCGAGTGGCAAAGCGGCTCATGATTTATCCTCTACAAGCAGTTGGCGCAGGCGGCCGACAACCACCGTCGCGATAATGAAAAACGTCGCCAGCATGGCGCCGGTGAAACCGCCCAGTACCACCCATTTCTTGCGAGCAGGCGAGAAGCGATCGTAAGGCTGTACCGCCG
>JAZBPS010000412.1:0-2356 GCA_036353375.1 Halieaceae bacterium
CCTGGCGCCGCCGGGCGTAGACCAGTACTTCTTCGATGCGCGCAGCGGATATCACGCCCGCCGCGTTGCTGGCGCCGGGCTCGGCGGCAGCGGGAACTGCGTGTACTGCCAACCCGGTGGCGATTGCGAGCGCTGAGGGCGCAAACAGAGCTTTGACGTTATTGTTGTATACCTTCATACCACGTTCCTTAAAACACCTCGGTTTTCCGCTAATAGTGGTACTGACAGGAAAGAGTGTCAATAAAACTGGACACTCTGTAATGTCATGAGGTGTGGCCGTGGCGCATGCCGGCGCTTATCTGGCAGCATGCTCATAACTAATTGAATTTTATGAAAATATTTTCAAAGGGCCGCAGGCGATAGTTGCGCAAGGTCCCGATTTTTTTGCGCCACTACTGTGGAATGTCTGGTTTTGGTTCATGTTCTATGTCAAAAGAGAGGCGTTTGCTTGTGACTCTGCGCCTGGGAAGGCCTGTTTCGAGGAGGTAAATCCAATGACAAAAGCGCTGTCGGATCTGATTGATGTCGACAAGGAGCCGGGAACGGTGGAGTGCTCGCCCATCCCTGCAGACCGCTTGCTTGCCGGAACCCCGCAGCAACAGACGCGCAGTGTTTATGAAGCTGAGGATTGCTTTTTCGTCGGGGAATGGTCGGCAGAGCCCGGTTGCTGGCGCATTCACTACACGGAACACGAGTACTTCCATATTCTCGAAGGCAAGTCGATTATTCGCGATGCCCATGGCGCCGAGCGCGTGCTGTTGCCGGGCGACAAACTGTGTGTGCCTGCAGGTTTCATCGGGGAGTGGGAGGTTGTGGAGCCCACTCGCAAGATCTATGTGATTTACGAGCGGGAGTCCTGATGCAGGCAGCGTCTATGCCAGGCTGTGTACCCGGGCGGGGCTCGCTCCGATCATCACCAGCATGACGCCGGCGAAAATCAGGCGTATCCCGAGCAGCACGCCGATCGCCAGTATGCCGGTCAGCGGCCAGCCCAGCCACAGCAGCAGGCCCAGCACGATCGACAGTACGCCGTAGGTGGCGAGCCAGCCGGTGTGGGCTTCCGACCGCCATGCGCTCGCCAGCAGGAAGATGCCGTCCGCCACAAAGTAGGCCGCTACAAGGAGGCCCAGTGCAGCGGCGGCAGCGCCGGACTGGGTCACACAGAACACGCCAGCGGCCAGCGTAATGCCGCCAAACAATATGCGCGTCAGGCTCTTGCGGAAACGCCTGGCCTGTAAGGCAAAGGCCAGTTGCGCGCTGCCCGCAATAATCAATATGACGCCCAGTGTAACGGCGACGGCCAGACCGGAGGCCAGGGGCATCAGCATGGCGGCAATGCCCAGCAGCACCAGCAGTGCACCCCAGAGGCGATCCTGCCTCGACGAGGATGTTTCGATGGATGTCAGGTCAGTATCCGTGGGCTTGTGTTCGGCATTCATGCGGCAAGCCTCGTTTTTATCCAGTCAGTATCCAGTAGCAGGGGGTTGTCCACATAGCGTGCCGGATTGTCGTTGATATCCTGAAGGTATTCCTGGGAAACACGCCACGCGATGTCTGTATCGCCCTTGCCGCGCTCTTCGAGCTCGAACTTGCCGTTGTTGTAGCGCACGGTGAAATAGTCGTAGGGCGCATCCGGTTTCGTCTTGTAAACAGCAACGCCCAGTGAACGGCCCGCGAGGACCTTCTCAGCACCACTGAAGAGCTGCTTGATGACGGGGGTGTCGCGGTGTTTATCGATAGCCTCGTTGGTCACATCCAGCGCGTTCATAAAAAGGCTATAGCTGTCTTCGTCGTTTGACATGGTCAATCTCCCTGATAGGTAAGCGCCGACCGTATCGGCCGGCACCAAGGTGTGTGTCGTAACTTGCTGTGCGGGCAGTATGGCTGCCCGGTTGTGTCAGGACGCGGCGTCCTGGATCGTCGTAATGACGTTGGCGTGCAGTACCTGGCCGTCGATGAACTCGTAGTCCAGAGACCCGGTGACCGAGACGCGATCGCCCTTGTCAATCTGCTGGAATCCCATATCGTCCAGGGGGTTGTAGGCCAGATCATAGGTTTCGACGGTAATCTCGATGCCCGCCATGTCCATGGTGAAGCTGTCTTCATCTGCGTCGACGCTCTTCACCGTGCCGGTGAGAGTTGTCCCACTGGGCGCCACTGGCGTGCTCACCAGCGCTACATAGTGGTAGGGCAGTGCAGTCACTTCCTCGTCGGCGTCGTTGGCATGGAAGAAGGTGTTCAGGCTCTTCACGTATACAGAATCTGCCTCGATCGACGCGACTTCAAAAAGGTCGTCGTCGACCCGGCCGAAGACTGTAACGTTGTCGCCGTCCAGCAGCTGGTGCGCTTCACCGTA
>JAZBPS010000431.1:0-3399 GCA_036353375.1 Halieaceae bacterium
CACGCCCGCTTCTGCAAGCACATCGAAGATTGCTTTCCGGTAGTTGTCCGGGTCTCTGCGCCTATTGTCCGGGGGCCAGTATTGCAAACGCACGCGCAGCCGGTCGCCATCTGTGAACAGCGGCGCCTCCTGATTCGCGATGGCTTGCCCGGCTAGCTCAACTGACGCCTGCCACCAAGCATCGTGCTTCTTGTCGCGGGCCTTGATCACGCGGGACGCCTTCTGGAGCCATCGGCGAAACTCTCTGGTCCGCATGTGCTGCTTGGCTTCGATGTCCGACGTGCGGGGAAGCATGACGCTGTGGTGGTACAGCGTGTTCACGGAAGGGGGCCAGCCGAGAATGACACTGTAGTCAGCGTCTGAGACTGGCGCCGGAGAGATCTGAAGCAGACTCACCTGCTCTTGGATTTTCGCCTGTGCGTCTCTTCCCACGCTCTGGCCATCTGCCAGAGCTCGTAGCCGAGCTGCCTCTCGACTTCGTGCAGGAATGAAAGCTGCGACCCGTGCCGAGCCTCCCATGCGCGCACCCCCATGCCGGCGTCAATACCTTGGTTGCCGACATGGTACTTGGCATGCAGAGGGATCACCAGATAGGGGTTCGCTCGCTGACCCATTCCAGGGTTTGCCAACCACTCGATGTCGAGCATCGAACCACCGTGACAGTGATGGATGGTGACTTGCGGATGGTCGCAGATGACACAGCGAAGATCGCGTACGTTGCGCTCGTGCTGGGCGGGGGTGGGGTGAGCGACGGAACTCGAGCCCGCATCTTCCCGGGTCACATCCAGAGTCCCCGTCATTGAGACACACCCTCCACAAAGTGGCTCCCACTCCCGCAAGCATGAGCGGAAGGGGAGCCTGTTCACAGAGGCTTACGACGACGCGAACTCTGTGATGATCTTCGGCACGCTGGCGTCCATGCCCGCGATGTCCAGCGACAGCGGGTCCTTAGGGTCCGCGATCGTGAACCTCGTCGCCGTCATACCCAGGACGATCATACGGGCATTCGGATTGAACTCCTTCCGGTAGTCCTGGAGCGCCTGATACGGATGCACGCTGCCAGCGTAGGTCTCGTTATCCGTGATCGTCAAGAACACGTCCACCACCAGCTTGTTGCGGGTCGCGTACAGCACGGGCAGAGCGCAATCGGTCGTGCTGAACTTCAGCCCGCGAGTGCGCGCCAGGGCGTCCGAGAAAGAGCTCTCCCGCGTGATGTCCAGCTTCTGGAACGTGCGCGAGAACGCCATCACTTGGCAGAACCGCTCGGCCTTCGCGATGGCCAGCAGCACAGCAGCACCAGCCTCACCCGGCAAGATGAGCCCGTTCTCCAGCTTGCCTCCCGTCCCCCACATCGAGCCCGACACGTCCAGACCGATGAGGAACCGCTTCCCGGTCGGCTTCACCGCACTCCACGAGTTGGCGAGCAGCCGCTCCAGCGCACCGACCACAGGCGTCAGCGGCGTGAACGTCTTCTGCGAGCGGGCAGCACGACCACCAGACTGGTAGGCCTTGAGCGCCACCAGCGCCTGATACGGGTGGATGCGACCCTTGGCCGGGAACTGCGGATCTTCGAGCCGATCGCACGCCTCCGTCAGCAGCTCGTGGTCGCTCAGCACGCCCAGCCGCGTAAGGTTCGCCAAGTTGCGCAGGAACGCGGTGGCCGGCAGCCCCTTGCGGAATAGGAGCTCCCACGTGCGGGCCTTGCCCATGGCCTCGGTCGGCAGCATCTCGCGAGTCGCACCGCGAGCGATAGCCTCCTCTATCTCACCCTCAGCAGCCAGCCGCACGGCGTCGTACAGCGGCGGCAGCGGCTTGTCCGGCGTGCGACCACAGGCGGCGTCGTACATGGCGGCGTGGTGATCGGTGACCGCACGTGGGTGCGCCACGCGGAGTACGTCGCGGTGCGACCAGCCGTCACGCTGCTGATACTTCAGCATCTGGAGAGCGAGCTCGGCCGGCGAACGCTTCTCGTACCACGCACTGACACCACGCGTGGCCAGACGACCCCAGCCGGCGAGGCTGTTGCGGTAGTCCACGAAGTGAAACAGATGCGTGCCGATGCGAGCGACGCGCGGCAGAGCCTCCCACGCCAGCTTGCGAGTCTCCTTGGTGGGATCGGCGGTGGCCACGGCCAGGGCGACGAGCGCGGCCTCGTTGTTCACCGCACGGTTCTCCTCAGAGATCTGCGCGATGCGCTCCACGGCCCGCTTCCCGTCCAGGGCGATCACAGCCTTCAGGCGGTCGAGGTTGTCGGTCAGGTGCTGGCTAGCACCCACGTAGTACGTGCCCCCCTTCGCGCCCAGGATGAGGAAGCGGTCGAGCTGCGCCCACGGGTCCGTCTCGAAGACGAAGCCGCCAGCGTTGTTCTCAACCTGATCGGAGCGGGTGCGCTCGGTCTGGGGGGTCCGCTGAGTAGCGGCGAGATTGTATCGGCCCATGGCTGCCTCCTTGTGCCATAGAACTTTCTTAGGTAGGGCGTGTAAATTCGACAGCGGTATCAATATTGGCTGGTAACGCTGTGTCTTCGGCCCTGGCTAGCTCAGATCACCCGCGAGGTTGTGAACGGGCGCTCTTCGCGACTTGGACGGGCATGTTGAGTGGCTGAAGGAAGGTCGATCAAGGCGATAACCTTCAGCGCTCCGGCCCGAAACTTGTTGTGTGGTAGCGGAGGGTGGATTTGAACCACCGACCTTCGGGTTATGAGCCCAATGAGCTGCCAGACTGCTCTACTCCGCTACAGAGCGGGCATGTGAAGCGAGGAACGGGTTACTTCCATCAGCTCCGACCCATCGCTCACGCGATGATCGGAGTAGGAGTCGAACCTACGATAACCGTCCCTACGTCCGGCCCGAAATCTGCTCTGTCTCTGCGCGTCCCCGTGCGGAAGGGCGTGGTGGTGTCCGTGGGGGGTGCTACGACTGACGCCTGTACCAGTTCGGCCACGCTGCCTTGCGGCCAGCGACGGGACTCGAACCCGCATACTTCAGTTTGGCTTGGTAACCCTCGAACCTCGGCCCTACTTCCTTGCGGTGACGCGTGGTTGTGCGATCTGGGCGTGTTACTGGAGTTGGCGTTTTGGCGCTCTAACCGCTGAGCTACGCGACGCGATCACCACGCCTCGGCAGGATTTGAACCTGCGACCTCCCCATTACGAGTGGATAACCAACAAGCCATCCGGCCCATGGGAGCGGATACTACTCTTTTCTCCGACAATGGCAAGCTGTCAATTGAGCCCCTGCACCCAGCGGTAGAAAATGTCCTCCAAGTGCCGAAATCGACACTCTGCATCGGCAACCCAGTCCAGATCCGTTAGCTCACGAACACCGCAGTGGGCGAGCAGCCAGCCTCGGCGGGCGGCGGCGCCTTTCGTTGACGCCTCCGCGGTTTCAGGCATGCTCG
>JAZBPS010000413.1:0-9297 GCA_036353375.1 Halieaceae bacterium
ATTTTTCTTGCCGGTCTCGGGTACTACGGCTACACGCTCGCGAGTTTCGGCCGCTTCACCAACATGAGCCTGCTGCTGTTTGTGTCGTCAGTGATCGTCTTTCTGATCGGTTTGATCTCGGAGCAGATCAGTAATCTGATGTACCGACAGGAGTAGTCCGGTGTCTCAGGCGGCGCCGAAGCGTCCGCGCAGGCCGTGCCAGATGCCGCGCAGGGTCTGTTTCAGGCAGGCGCTGAAGCGGACCTCCGGGTTAAAGAACAGGTTCGCATACACTGTCTTGAGGGTGAACAGCGCGCTGCGCAATTTCCAGCGCCAGTCAATATAGTCCAGCCTGCAGAGCGCGAGGTAGTTGCGAACCCGGTAGTACACGCGCTCCGGACTGTAGGCGCTCTCCCGGTGCCATCCCAGACACCAGATGCGCAGGCTGCGTTCGCCCATACGTTGCTGCATACAGGCCCGGCCGCTGCCAAACAGCCTGAAACCGCTGGCGCGGGCACGGTGGCACCACTCGATATCGATGTGGTCAATGAAAAAGTCCTCGCGCATAGGCCCCACGGCCTCCAGCACCGGCGTCGGGATCAGACTGCCCGAGGTAATCAGTGTGAGTGCTTCAACGAATGGCTGCGCAGCGCTGGGGCGGGCATCACTGTAAAAAACCTTCTCCGGTCGCTGTACCTTGAATGGCCAGGCCTCACCGGTGAAGCAGTCGATCGGCACAGGCGCCACTGCGCCCACTCTGGCACCCGCTGCTTCCAGCTCTTCGAGGCTGCCCAACAGCTGGGAGACCATGTCCGGCGCAGGCAGGCTGTCCTGGTCGCTGAGCAACACGTGGCTTGACCCGGCGGCGATAGCGTCGGCGATGCCGCGATTCAGTGCCGCGCCCAGGCCAAGATTGTGCCCGAGCCTGCACAGGCTTACCTCGCTGTGTGCCGGGGTGGCGGCCGCAACGGCGCTCTCCGCGTCGAGGTTGGACGCGTCGCTGTTGTCGACCAGGAAGATATGCGCCACCTGTCCGTCCAGGGCAGTCAGCAGGGCGGCCAGGCTGGCGGGATCAGGCCGGTAGCTGACAATCACCGCCGTCACCAGTGGTTTTGCCGTACTCAAGACAGCCCCGGAATACCGTGTCTGAACAGCAGGGTGAGTTTGTGATGCCGTATCTGCATGGGTCGCAGGAAGGCGCGCAGGGACGTGGCCCTGGCGCGCATGCAGCGCTGGCGATCTCGCTGCAGTCGGGGCAGGTCCGTCATTATGCCGGTGATACTCGGCAGGTAGATCTCGCGCAGGGGTCGCAGGGAGCGGCTGGCCAGGCTCATCGCGATGGCCTCGGTTAACAGCAGTGGAACCTGTAACAACAGCACCAGCAGATGTAAGGGCGCGGGAAAGCAGGTGGCAATAACCCGGTTCTTGTTCAACTCGCTGAGCCGTCGCCGCCTGTAGGAGCTGGACAGTCGATTGTCGGTCACCTTGCCACCGCCAAAGCTGTGACCGACAACATGGTCGTAACCCCCGCCATCGGTGACCCTGACCTTGAGTCCCATCAGCCGTACCCGGTTACACAGGTACATGTCTTCAGCCAGTGACCCGAACCAGTCGGGGAAGCCGCCGATTTCGCGCCACAGCTCGCGGCGCAAAAACAGGCAGCTGCCCATGACGGTTGCGACCTCCGGGGCTGGCTGGAGCGCGGGCACGGGGTTCGCGAACCAGTCCATGAACATACCGCGATCCAGCAGCTCTCCGCTGTCCATAGCATACTGGGGCAGGCTCCAGACGCCTGTGCAAGGGTCACCCTCTGCGGCGTCCAGCAGCGTCTGCAGGCTGCCCGGGTGCAGCCGGGTGTCGTTATTTAAAAGCAACACAAACCTGCCGCAGGCTGCGTCGACCAGCCGGTTATTGCTGCCGCAGAACCCCAGGTTCCTGTCGCTGCGCAATACCTCGACCTGGGGGTAGTCCCGGGCGACCAGGTCGCCGGAGCCGTCAGTCGAGGCATCATCGTGAACAATCACTTCGAAAGGAACCCTGCATTCCTGTGCCAGCACACTGTCCAGACAGCGCTCTATGACCTCGCTGCCCTGGTAGTTGGCGATGCATACGCTGATAACGGGTGTCGTCACGCCTGCTGCTGGAACCACTGCCAGGTGGCTGCCAGGCCTTCCGCCAGCGGCGTAACCGGCTGCCAGCCCAGCAGCGCCCGGGCGCGGCTGCTGTCCAGGATGACTTGTCCGGTGTCGACACCGCGCGGCGGTTGGTACGCAATGTGCAATGTCCGGCCCGACACGGTTTCCAGCAGTTCACACAGTGCGTTGACCGAGTATCCCTGGCCGGTGCCGACATTGAGTGTCTCCAGCCCGGGCTGCGGGGAGGAGCGCCAGACAATGCGTTCGCACAGGTCCAGGAAGTCACGCAGGTAGACAAAATCGCGCACCGCGCTGCCGTCCCCCCAGATCGTGAACGTCGTACCGTCTGTGAGACAGCGACACAGTGTGGGAATGATGCCGAACTGGGTTTTCGGCCGCTGGCCGGGCCCGTAGACATTGGAGGGTCGCAGGATCATGGCGGAGTGCCCGGTCTGCCGGTGATAGGCCTGGATCAGGGCCTCGGCTGCCAGCTTCCCCGCGCCGTAATAGGAGGGCGGGGCGGTGCTCGCCGTTTCCGTGATGCCCGCCGCCTTGGCGTCGGTGTCGTAAATCGCGCCGCCGGAAGATATGTACACCAACGTAACCGCCGGGTGCTCCTGCAGGCATTCCAGCAGGCCTGCCAGCGGCAGCAGGTTATTGCTGACTTCCAGCGCCGGCTGCAGGCGGGAGCTGCCGGGTGTGGTATCGCTGGCTGCGTGGAAAACATAGCGCGCATCGGCCAGCAGTTCAGCCAGCGCGCGCCGGTCGTCGAGGGTCACATCGCGATGCTGGTGGTTTGGTGCCACGGGCGTGAGCGGGGCGCGGCTCACGGTGACCACGTCTTCACCTGATTCGCACAGTCGCTGTGCCAGGCTTCGGCCAATAAATCCCCTTCCGCCCAGAATAAGTGTTTTCATGCAGGCTGCTTGACGCGGTTGTTCACAGAAGGCTCTCGTACAGCTGACCATAGCGGTTGGCGCAATCGCGCCAGGTACCGTAATGCGCAGCCGCGTAGTCCCGGCAGTGTACCGTGAAATCGCGCTGCGCGGCGCTGTCCTCCATGGCCTGCAGTGCCTCCGCAAAAGCGTCCCGGGAGTGCACCAGGAAGCCGGTACGCCCGCTTTCTACCACGTCCCTGTGCGCCGGCAGATCGGAGGCCAGCACTGGCAGTCCTGCGGCCAGCGCTTCCAGTATCACCTGCGGTCGACCCTCGCTGTGCTCGCTGAGGGTAACCAGCCCTGTGGCCGTCGGGAACCAGTGCTGTGCCAGTTCCCCGGGGCTGGCGGGCCCATGGAAATGTACCCAGTCGGGCAGCGCCAGCCCCTCCTGGTTGGGGCCGATCAGGTGCAGCTCCCGCCCGCTGTCCTGAAACAGTGCCTCTCCCCACTCGAACAGGGGGCCTATCTTGTCGCGGGTAACCCGCACCACCGCCAGCCAGCGGTGGGGTTGCTGGATTTTTCGTTGCAACGCGTACCAGCACTCATCGATACCAAAGGGCACTGGCGCCACCCTCGCCACGTCGCCAAAGGCCTGTTCCAGCGGTTCACGCATCCACTCCGCGTTGGGCGCAAGTACAGCGCGTCGCTCCCGCAGCATGGCCCGCAGCGCGCTGCGCATGCCGGGCAATCGAAGCAACTTGAAATCGGTTCCCAGCACCGAGATAACTGCGGGGTGGCGAAGCCCCTTGAGCGGCAGGGCATTCTGCAGCCAGTTAACGTGGAACAGGTCGGTTTCTGCGGCTGCGCGCCGGTAGGCGTTAAACAGTCGCCGCAGCAGCGCTGCAGAGAGTGACAGGCCGCGTATCGGGCTTTTACCCAGCAGGTGGGCAATGCCGCCCCGGGCCGCCAATTGTGCCAGCCATTGCTGATCTGACGCCGTGCAGGCGTAGTGCACGCCGGCCGGCCGCGGCCCGTCCGGCGCCCACAGGGAGAGTTGGCAGTCCTCGGCCAGTGCCTCGGCGATGTTGCGGATAAACACACCCTGCCAATCACCCGCTGTGCGCGGGTAGGAGGTGGCTGACATGAAAACACGTGGGCTCAAGCGGTGCAGGCATCCTGGGTGCAGCGCCTAACATAGCAGAAATCACCCGGGACGCGCCCGGCGCAAGCGGTCAGGCAGCTGCGTGCCTGGCCGTTTGCGCCGCCTTGGCCTCGCGCCGGCGTGCGTGCAGCACCGGCTCTGTGTAGCCACTGGGCTGCTCGCAGCCCTTGAACACCAGGTCGCATGCCGCCTGGAAGGCGACGCTGTTTGCGTAGTCCGGGGCCATGTTGCGGTAGGCCGGGTCGGCAGCGTTCTGTTCATCGACCACGCGGGCCATGCGCTGCAGTGTCTCCATGACCTGGTCTTCGCTGCACACCCCGTGGCGCAGCCAGTTGGCGATATGCTGGCTGGAGATACGCAGGGTCGCGCGATCTTCCATCAGGCCCACATTGTTGATATCCGGTACCTTCGAGCAGCCAACCCCCTGGTCAATCCACCGCACCACGTAGCCGAGGATTCCCTGGGCGTTGTTGTCGAGTTCCCGTTGGATAGCCTCCGCGTCTAGCTCGCAGGGTGCGACGGGTATGGTGAGGATATCCTCAAGCGCTGCGCGCTGCCGCTGCGCGATTTGCTGCTGCTGATCGGCCACACACACCCGGTGGTAGTGGGTCGCGTGCAGGGTGGCTGCGGTGGGTGAGGGCACCCACGCTGTGTTTGCCCCCGCCTTCGGATGGGCAATCTTCTGCTCCATCATGGCGCTCATGAGGTCCGGCATGGCCCACATGCCCTTGCCGATCTGGGCGCGGCCGCGCAGGCCGCATTGCAGGCCCACGTCCACGTTCCAGTTCTCGTAGGCGTTTATCCAGGGCTGCGCCTTCATGTCGCCTTTTGCCACCATGGGGCCGGCTTCCATGCTGGTGTGTATCTCGTCGCCGGTGCGGTCCAGGAAGCCCGTGTTAATAAATACCAGGCGCTCCTGCGCTGCCTTGATGCAGGCCTTGAGGTTGACCGTGGTGCGCCGCTCCTCGTCCATGATGCCGACCTTGAGCGTGTTTCGCGCCAGCCCCAGCATGTCTTCAATCCTGCTGAACAGGTCACAGGTAAAGGCCACTTCGTCGGGGCCATGCATTTTGGGCTTGACGATATAGACACTGCCGCGGCGCGAGTTGCCAGGCCCGCGGCCCTGCAGGTCGTGCAGGGCGATGGTGCTGGTAAAGACGCCGTCGAGAATACCTTCCGGCACCTCGTTGCCGGCTGCATCGAGGATTGCATCGGTGGTCATCAGGTGGCCGACGTTGCGAACGAACAACAGGCTGCGGCCGTGTAGCGTCAGCGTGCTGCCGTCGGGGGCTGTGAATTCCCGGTCGGGATTCAGTCGCCGCTTAAGGGTCTTGCCGCCTTTCTCGAAGGTCTCGGACAGCTCGCCCGTCATCAGGCCCAGCCAGTTGCGGTACACCAGCGTCTTGTCTTCCGCGTCCACCGCGGCCACGGAGTCCTCGCAATCCTGAATGGTGGTGACCGCCGATTCCAGCACCACGTCCTTGACGCCCGCCGCGTCTGTCCTGCCAACGGGATGCTGGTGATCGATCTGGATTTCGATATGCAGGCCGTTGTGGCGCAGCAGGATGGCCGTGGGAAGTTCCGGGCTACCGTTGTATCCGCGCAGCTGGCTGATGTCGGCAAGGCCGGTTTCAGCGCCGTCGGCAAGGCGCACGCAGAGCGCGCCCTCGCGTATCAGGTAAGCGGTTGCATCTTTGTGGGAGCCGTTGGCAAGGGGTGCTGCGTCGTCCAGCAGGGCCCGCGCCCAGGCGATGACCTTGTCGCCGCGCACCGGGTTGTAGCCGCCGCTGCGCTCGGCGCCATCGCTTTCAGGGATAACGTCGGTGCCGTAGAGGGCATCGTACAGGCTGCCCCAGCGGGCGTTGGCCGCATTCAACGCATAGCGGGCGTTCATCACCGGCACCACCAGCTGGGGACCGGCCATGGTGGCGACTTCCTCATCCACATTTTCGGTGCTGATGGTGAAGTCCTCGGGTTCCGGCAACAGGTAGCCCAGTTGCTCGAGGAAGGCGCGATAGGCGCCCGCATCGTAATCCGCGCCGGGGTGGGCTTGATGCCAGGCATCGATCTCCGCCTGCAGGCGCTCGCGCTCGGCCAGCAGTTCGGCATTGCGGGGGGTGAGGTCGGCGAGGATGGACTCAAGGCCGGCCCAGAAGTCAGCCGCGGCGACGCCGGTGCCGGGCAGGATTTCCTCGGTGAGCAGCGCGTGCAGTTCGGCGGCGACCTGCAGCCCGCCTTCCTGGATGCGATCAGTCATAGCGTAGTTCCGAATAGGATGAAAAGCGGCAGTGTAAAAACCCGACCTACATTTATCCAATCAATGCTTTTTATCATCAGCATTGATTTGACGAATGGCTGCCTGGGCAACAAGGCCCGCGGGACTACCCGGGTGGGCTGATTTCCCGGCCAGTTTCCACGATCAGTTGCCGCAACCATCGATTCGCGGCGTTGTGCTGTAGCAGCGGGCTCCAGGCCAGCTTCAGTTCCAGGGGCGGAATGTCCAGGGGCGGCTTCTTGATAACCACGCGCGGGTTGTTGCGCTGTAGATTGGCCGCCAGGGTGGGCAGGGTGACCACCAGATCGTTCTGCTCGGCCAGGATCATCGCCGCCTGGTAGTGGCGCGTGAACACGGTAATGCGACGCTTCTTGCCCAGTTTCGCGATCGCGGCGTCCACCCAGCCCAGCCGCTGCACGTCTTCAGGGTTCACACCCACGCCCACCCCCATGCCGGTCTTGCTGACCCAGACATGCTGCGCCTCCAGGTAGTTGTCCAGCGTGAAGGCGTCCAGCAGCGGGTTATCGACGCTGAGCAGGCAGGAAAAGCTGTCCGTCCATACCGTATTCTGGTGGAAGGACTGGGGCATGGAATCGAAGCGGTTGATCACCAGATCCACCTTGCCCCGCTCCACGTCCAGGAAGCTGACGTCGCTGGGGGTCATGATGTCCAGGCTGATGCCGGGCGCCTGCTTGCGCAGCTTGGCCAGCAAGAGCGGCAGCAGGGTGCTCTCGGCATAGTCGCTGGCCATGATGCGAAACGTGCGGGTTGTCTCCTCAGGCTGAAACGCTTCGGTGGGCTGCAGTGCCAGGTCCACATTGCTGAGGATATCGCGGACCAGGGGTTCCAGCTCCAGCGCCCGCTCGGTGGGGGTCATGCCGTCGCTGGTGCGCACCAGCAACGGGTCATTGAACACTTCCCGCAGCCGGCGCAGGCCGTTGCTCATGGCCGGTTGGCTGAGGTTGAGCTGGGCGGCTGCCTGGGTCACGTTGCGCTCCCGCAACAGCACATCCAGGTACACCAGCAGGTTGAGGTCGACGCGCTGTATATTCACCGGTTGAATGCCAAAGATGAAAGCTATCAATTTGGAAAATTATCATGCGGTCGGGATAATCTCTAGCACTGTGGTGCAGTGCGCGGCATCAGCTGCGCTGACTTACTACACTTTCAGCAACGAGTTGGCGCATGACTGAGGCAGTGCAGCGGTCCAGTCTGGAGGGGACCGTGCGCGGCAGGGATGCCGCGCTCGAGCCTACATGGACGTCTTCACGGCGTGTCCCCTCCAGACTGGACCGTTGTGCTGCCGGACTCACCTTAACGAAGCAGGACACCAGAATGACCCACTACCGCGCTCCCGTCGAAGACATGCAGTTCGTAATCGATGAGCTGCTGGACATAGAGAATACCCTCGCCGGCACCAACCATTTTGCCGAGAAAGGGGTGGGACCGGATCTCACCACCGCATTGCTGGACGAATCCGCGCGCCTGTGCGGCGACGTCTGGTCGCCGCTGCGCCGGGTGGGGGATACCCAGGGGGCGCGCTGCGAGAACGGCGCCATCACCATCACGCCCGGCTACGCCGATGCCCTGCAACAACTGGGCGCCGGCGGCTGGCTGGGCATCTCTGCGCCGGAGGCGTACGGCGGCCAGGGCCTGCCGGAGGTGTACACCACCGCTGCCTGCGAGATGTGGAACAGTGCCGATATGTCGCTGGCGCTGTGCCCGGTGTTGTCCATCGGGGCGGCGCTGGCCCTGAATACCCACGGCACTGAGGAACAGAAAGCCACCTATCTGGAAAAGCTCTACACCGGCGAGTGGACCGGCACCATGAACCTGACGGAATCCGGTGCCGGCTCCGACTTGGGCGTGATGAAATCCCGCGCGGTGCCCGAGGGAGACCACTACCGTATTTTTGGCCAGAAAATCTACATCACCTGGGGCGATCACGACGCCACCGACAACATCGTGCACCTGGTACTGGCCAAGCTTCCGGATGCGCCCGAGGGCAGCAAAGGCATCTCCCTGTTCGTGGTACCCAAATTCCTCGTCAACTCCGACGGCAGCCTGGGCGAGCGCAATGACGTGTACCCCGTGTCCACCGAGCACAAGCTGGGCATTCACGGCAGCCCGACCTGCGTGATGGCCTTCGGCGACAACGACGGTGCCATCGGTTACCTGGTCGGCAAGGAGAACGAGGGGCTGCGCTGTATGTTCACCATGATGAACGAGGCGCGCCTGAAAATTGGCCTGCAGGGTCTGAGCATTGGCGAGGGCGCCTACCAGCAGGCGGTGGCTTACGCGCGGGATCGCGTGCAGGGCGGTGTGCCGATCATCGAGCATCCCGACGTCAAGCGCATGCTGTTGACCATGCGCGCTTGTAACGAGGCGATGCGGGCCTTTGCCTACACCGAAGCAGTGACCATGGATCTGGCTCACCACAACAGGGACGCCGCAGCCCAGGCGCGGCTGGACCTGATGATTCCCGTGGTCAAGGGCTGGCTGACGGAGGTGGGCGAAGAGCTCGCCTCGCTGGGCGTGCAGGTGCACGGCGGTATGGGCTTTGTCGAGGAAACCGGCGCCGCCCAGTACCTGCGTGACGTGCGTATTGCGTCCATCTATGAAGGGACCAATGGCATTCAGGCCCAGGACCTCGTCGGTCGCAAACTGGGTCGCGACAACGGTGCGGCGATGGAAGCGCTGCTCGCCGAGGTGGACCAGACCCTGGCGGCGGCGTCTTCCCTGCCGGCGCAGCGGGATGCACTGGCAGCGGCGCTGGCCGACCTGCGCGCATCCACGGCGCGCATTCTCGACGCCTGGCACAACGATCGCCCGCTGGCGCTGGCGTCCGCCTTCGACTACATGATGCAG
>JAZBPS010000414.1:0-4336 GCA_036353375.1 Halieaceae bacterium
GGTTGGCGGCTTCAAGGCATCGGCCACCCTGTCCACCCGCGAGCGCGACGGTTTCTACGACAACGTGCCCGACCCGGTGGGTATCCCGCTGGCGGGCCCGCCCTCGGGTTCTGAGTTCCAGAGCCAGCAGTCTGACGCGGCGCGTGTTGCTGTGCAGTGGGACATCAGCGAGGACTGGACCGCCAACTACGCGTTTGACTACAGCGACCAGGACAACGACCCGCGCCTGGGCCAGCTGACCCAGACCAGCCTTAACTCGTTTCTCTCGAGTGGCGGCCTGCAGGACGCCTACCTCACCAATGAGGACGACCGCGCCGACCGGGCCAGCAACGACAAGGCTTTCTATGAGCGCGCCGAGTCACAGGGGCACGCACTGGACCTGACCTGGACCGGTGAGAACATTCAGCTTCGCTCCATCACCGCGTACCGCGAACTGGAGTTTGAAGACCTGCTGGATATCGATGGCACGCCCATTGATGTGTTCAGCTCCGGGCGCTTTGTGGAATACGACTCGTTCTCCCAGGAGTTCCAGATCAGCGGCTCTACCGACCGGCTGGATTACCTGTTTGGTCTGTTCTACTTCCGGGAAGACGCAGACGTATTCAACCCCATCACCTTCTTCGGCGCCTTCGGCGTGCCCACGTCCAACAACCGCTACGGACTTGAAGGTGAATCCATCGCCGCCTTCGGCCAGGTGGACTGGCGCCCCGAGGCCTTCGAAGACCGCCTGACGGTCACCCTGGGCCTGCGCTGGACCGAGGAAGAAAAAGACCAGTACGTCGAGCAGCCCGGCAACTATGCCGCCCAGGCAGACGATACTTTCAACAACACCTCGCCCGCGCTGGCACTGGCCTACGCCATCACTGACGACGTGAACGTTTACGGCCGCGTCGCCCTGGGCTGGAAATCCGGCGGCTTCAACGGCGAGGCCAGCTCTGAAGCGCGCTTCCTGAACGCCTATGACGACGAGGAAGTAACGTCTTACGAACTGGGCATCAAGTCACGCCTGATGGACGGACGCCTGCAGGTGAACGCGGCGGTGTTCTACAACGACATCGAGAACTTCCAGCTGTCGGTGTTTGAGGGCGCGGCTGCGGCCTCGCTGGTGGAAAACGTGCCGGAGTTTGTCACTCAGGGCTTCGAACTGGAAGCCATCGCCCAGGTAACGGAAGACCTGCGCCTGAACCTGAGCTACGGCTACCTGGACGCGGAGTACGAGGAGTTTTCCAACGACTTCACCTTGTTCAGCAAGGATGAGGCCGGCGTGCCCTATTCACCGGAGAACAGCCTGAGCCTGGGTCTGGACTGGACCATCGCCCGCACCTCCTGGGGCGAGTGGGACTTCCACGCGGACTACGCCTACCGGGATGACTACACGCCCTTCATCGACCCCGACCAGGTCGCAGCCTCGCAGATCGAGTCACGCTCGCTGCTGAACGCGCGGCTGGCGTTGCGGGATGTGGAACTGGGCGGCGGCATGCTGACGGTGGCCCTGTGGGGCCAGAACATCCTCGACGAGGAATACCGCATCAACACCATTCCCTTCGGCGGTGTTGACCAGCAGGTCGTACCCGGCGCCGGCAGCGGTGTGGGCTGGACCGCCAGCTACTTCGGCGACCCGCGCACCTACGGCGTGGAAGTGCGGTACGACTTCTAACCAGCCAGCGCTATAGCGTCCGCCAACAACGGCGGACGCATCCCCTGCAGGGGGTGCTTAACGAGGCGATGTCCAAACCGGGCATCGCCTTTTTTGTGCCTGCGCAGCATCAGGCGCGCAGTGCGTCCAGTACCTGTGGCATGGCATCCACGTACATCGCCACATCCTTCAACTTGCCGGCACTGACCCGCGACCAGGCGGTGTAGTCCTGGTAGATACCGCGAATCAACACGTTGCGCTTTGCCATTTCCCGGCGGAAGGCCTCGGCATTGAGATCCCCCAGGTTTACGTAGACAAAGCTGGTTTGTGACGGCGCCGTGCTGAGCCCATTGCGTTGGGCCGCGTCCACAATCATCTCCCGCGCCTCGTGAATCCGCGCCCGGGAGAAGGCCACAAAGCCCGTGTCATCAAAGCTTGCCACGGCGGCGGCCACGCCCGCCTGGTTCAGCATGTAGTTGCCGAGGCCGTAGTTGCGGAGGGCGGCGGTGGTTTCCGGCGTGGCCATCACATAACCCACCCGCAGCCCGGCCAGCCCGTACACCTTGGAGAAGGTGCGCGCCACCACCACGTCGTAGCCCTCCCGAATCAGCCCCACCATGGAGTTGCCCTGGGGGTCGTCGGTGATTTCGTTGTAGGCCTCGTCGATCAGCACCGTGCACTTCTGGCTGGCCTTCTTGCAGAAGGCGCGCAGTTCCTCGGCATCCAGCAGCATGCCGGTGGGGTTGTTGGGATTGCAGATCTGCACCAGGGCAACATCGTCGGTGATGGCGGCATAGAGCGCGTCCAGATCGATGCCCAGATCGGCAGTTTTCGGGGTGCGCACCAGTGCGCCGCCCTGGCGCAGGGCCAGCCGGGTGGTGGTATCCCAGAACAGGTCCGGCCCCAGGATCTTGCCCTGGGGCAGTTTGGCCCGGGCCAGGTCGGCCAGCGCGCCGGAGGAGCCGGAGGACAAGGTGATCTGCGACACCGGCAGGGCAAAGTGCTCGCTGAGCATATCCTGCAGGCGCTTGACCGACTTGTCGGCGTAATACGCTCCACGCGTCACCGCCTGCTTCATTGCCGCCACCGCGTTGGGGCTGGGGCCGTAGGGGTTCTCGTTGGCATTCAGCTTGGCGATGCCCGGCGCCGGCCCGTACAGATCGGATGCGGCCAGCCCCAGCCGGGGCGACAGGGCAGCGGCGCCCAGTGTGGCGGTGGATGCACCGATAAATGCGCGTCGTGACAGCATGATTAACCCTCCCGAGTCGGCAAGCTAGCTTGCCAGGTATTTATTGAACATGAACGCCGAAATCACCAGCAGGTAAAGCCCGAAGGCCCGACGCAGGTGCAGGGCCGACAGGGCATGTGCCCAGCGCGCCCCCAGCGGGGCTGTTACCGCCGAGGCCGCGGCAATAGCCGCAAACGCCGGCACATTGACATAACCCAGTGAACCCGGCGGCAGCCCGGACTCTCCCAACCCCAGCAGCATAAATCCAATCGTGCCGGGCAGTGCAATCAGGCAGCCCACCCCGGCGGCGGTGGCCACCGCCTCGTGTACCGGGCGACCGCACACCACCATGGTGACGACAAAGGGTGCGCCGCCGCCGATGCCCAACAGGGCGGAAAACCCCGCCAGGCCCGACCCCAGCGCCGCCCGGCCTAAACCCACAGGCAGGGCAAAGTGTTTCTCCCGCCGCACCACAAATTCCGGCCGCAAAAAGTAAAATGCGTACAGCAACACCCCGGTCGCAAACAGCAGCAACAGCGTGTCGGTGTTGGCGCGCCCCGCAATCATCAGCCCGCCCAACACACCCAGCAGCAACCAGGGCGCCCAGCCCCGCAGGATGCCGAAATCCACCGCGCCCCGGCGATGGTGCGCCTGCACCGACCGCAACGAGGTCACCACTATGGTGGCCAGTGAGGTGCCGATGGCGACCCGCAGGTCATGCGGGCCGGGCTCGCCAAACAGCGAGGACACCAGCAGCAACACCGGCACCACCACAAAGCCACCGCCCACCCCGAACAGGCCCGAGGTGAGGCCCGCCACCGCGCCTGCCAGCAGCAGCGCCAGCGGCAGGGCAAACAGGGAAAGCAGGGTTGAGGTGGTCACGCATTATCACCGCTGTTCATCGGGAAAATGCATCAATATCCGTGCCAGCCGCGGACCCGGGAAATCCGCGGGTTCTGCGACCCCTGACCCGGCCACGGTGCGCCACGGGGGTGCCCGGTGGTCCGTTATAGGGCACGGCGCTGGACGGGGAGGGACTTCGCGGCCGGTGCGCATACCCCGTGACGCCAACTTCCCCAGGCGGTAACGTAGACGGTGTACATCGCTGCCGTACGCGGCGAAAGAGCGGGTTCAACCATGAGGAGAGCGATTTGGCTATTGATGGGCGTGCTGCTGGCGGGACAACCAGCCATGGCTGAGCGGGTGCTGTTTGAACCCGAGGGCACCGGCCCCGACGCCGCGCAGGCCAGGAACGGCGAAGCCTGGCGCCTGTTCAGCGACCGGGTGATGGGCGGCGTGACCCGCGGCGAACTGTCCGCCGAGACCATCGACGGCCGCCCCTGCCTGCGCATGCATGGCGACGTGAGCCTGGAGAACAACGGCGGCTTCCTGCAGATTGCTATCGACCTGGGCGACGCCTTCCAGCAGCAACTGGCGAATTACCGCGGCATTGCCATCGACGTGCGCGGCAA
>JAZBPS010000415.1:0-11749 GCA_036353375.1 Halieaceae bacterium
ACCCCGGGCGATCGCCCGGTCGATGGTATCGCGGGTCATGTTGGAGCCCAGCGCCTTGTCCACGGCGGCGCGCAGGCGCGGGTTGTCAGCGGGCTCGGGGCCGCCCTGTTTGGCGGCAACCACCAGCTCCCGGATCAGCTTGGTAAACATTTTGCCGCGCTTGGCGTCCTGGGCTGCCTTGCGGTGCTTGATGTTGGCCCATTTACTGTGACCCGCCATATATCAACCCTCTTCTGCGCTGCCAGAGGACGCGCCCTGCTCTGAACTCTGCGGGTTCTCCCGCAATCGCAGGTTCAGCTCCCGCAGTTGCTGCGCATTGACCGTGCCAGGTGCATCGGTCATGACGCAGGCTGCGGACTGGGTCTTCGGGAAGGCAATCACGTCCCGAATCGAGCTGGCGCCGGTCATCAGCATAACCAGCCTGTCCAGGCCGAAAGCGACACCGCCGTGGGGCGGCGCACCATACTTGAGCGCATCCAGCAGAAAGCCGAACTTGTCCTCGGCCTCCTGCGCACCAATACCGAGGATTTCCAGCACCGCCTGCTGGGTATCCCGGTCGTGAATACGAATAGAGCCGCCGCCGAGCTCAGTTCCGTTGAGCACCATGTCGTAAGCCCTGGACAACGCGGTTTCGGGTGCAGCGCGCAGTGTCTCCAGGTCACACGACGGGGAGGTAAACGGGTGATGCAGGGGCGATAGCGCGCCGTCCACGTCTTCGAACATGGGAAAGTCCACAACCCAAAGCGGTGCCCAGCCCTCGCCGACCATATCGAGGTCCTGCGCGACACGCGTGCGCAGCGCACCCAGGGAATCATTCACCACAGCGGCTTTGTCGGCGCCGAAAAAGATGATGTCTCCATTTTCCGCCTGCAACCGCTGCATTAACGCCTGCACCGTGTCCTCGGGCATAAACTTGAGAATTGGCGACTGCAGGCCGCCAACCCCGGCGGCGAGGTCGTTCACCTTGATCCAGGCCAGCCCACGCGCGCCGAACTGCGCGATGTAGCTGGTGTAATCGTCAATCTCCTTGCGGCTGATGCTGGCGCCGCCGGGTACCCGCAGCGCTGCCACGCGACCGGCAGGGTCCACAGCGGGGCCGTTGAACACCTTGAACTCGACGCTGGCCATCAAGTCATCAATACTCACCAGCTCCAGCGGTATGCGAAGATCGGGCTTGTCGGAGCCGAAACGCTCCATGGCCTCCTGCCAGGTCATGTGCGGAAATTCCGGCAGGGTCTCACCCAGCACCTCGGAAAAAAGCTGGCGCACCATGCGCTCAGCCACATCCATCACCTGCTGCTCGTCGACAAACGACATCTCAATGTCAATCTGCGTGAACTCCGGCTGGCGGTCAGCGCGCAAGTCCTCGTCACGAAAACACCGGGCGATCTGGTAATAGCGATCGAAGCCGGCAATCATCAAAAGCTGCTTGAAAAGCTGCGGTGACTGCGGGAGCGCAAAAAACTGTCCGGGATGGGTGCGACTGGGTACCAGGTAATCCCGGGCTCCCTCTGGCGTCGCCCGCGTCAGCACCGGCGTTTCCATGTCGAGGAAACCCTCGTTATCAAGGAAGCGGCGCACTGCCTGGGTGATACGGGAGCGCGCAATAAAGCGCGTCTGCATCTCATGCCGGCGCAAGTCCATGTAGCGGTACTTAAGCCGCACGTCCTCGCCAACTGCGGTGTACTCGTCGAGTTGGAAGGGTGGGGTTTCAGCCGTGCTGAGTATCTCCAGCGTCTTGCCCAGCACTTCGATTTCACCGGTGGACATATTCGGGTTAACGGTACCCTCACTGCGGGCACGCACACGGCCAGTGACGCGCAGCACATATTCACTGCGCACCCGGTCGGCACGCTCAAAGTGCTCTTCCGTGTCGGGGTCGAAAACCACTTGTACGATGCCTTCACGGTCCCGCATGTCGAGGAAGATAACGCCGCCGTGGTCACGACGCCGGTCGACCCAACCACACAAGGTCACCGTCTGGTCAATGTCCGACGTGGTTAAATCACCACAGTAATGGCTGCGCATAGCGTATTCCCGTTGGGTTGTGTCGATGGCGGCTGTATTCAGCCGGTGGTCGTATTTTTGGCGTTACCGCCCTTGTCACTGCCAGGGCTGGAGGACTCCGGCTTCGCGGCGGGCTTGCTGTCGCCGGCGCCGGACGTGCTGTCACCGCCGCTGGTGGCCTGGTCCCCCGCAAGGTTCTTTTTGCTGCTTGTCTTGAAGTCGGTCTCGTACCAGCCACCGCCTTTCAGTCGAAACGCCGCGGCGGACACCATTTTGCGCAGATCGGGCTTGCCGCAGGCCGGGCAATCCGTCAGCGGGCTGTCACTTACCTTTTGCAGCGCCTCCAGCTGGTGATGACAGGACTGGCACTGGTATTCGTAGATTGGCATAGCGAAAAGAGCGGGTAGCTTGAACGGGCGCGGATTTTAACCCAATTCATTGCGGTCAGGTAGTTGTTGCCCCGGCGAATTCCGGTGGGGACTGAAGGACTCCACCAGAGCGAGGCCAGGGTAGAGAGGACCAGGCACGAACAGCCCGGCCGGATGGACGCGTGTGCTGAAAATGCCGTCGTCCGTGGCGGACGACGGCACTCGCGCATCAGGAGTCCGCGAACTCCTTCATTTTCTTCAGCGGACGCACCTTGACGGCGACGCTGGCAGGCTTCGCAGCGAACGTGGTGGGTTCACCGGTGAAGGGGTTGATGCCCTTGCGCGCTTTGCGTGCGGGCTTCTTGACCGTCGTGATTTTCATCAGGCCGGGAAGCGTGAACTCGCCGACGCTGCGCTTCTTGATGCTGCGCTCAATCAGCATTTCCAGCTCGTCCATCACATCCGTCACCTGCTTCTTGCTGAGGCCGGTGCTCTCTGCGATGGAGCCCACCATCTGGCTCTTGGTCAGTTTGGTCTTGAGGGCCGGAGCGGCCTTTGCGGCGGGTGCCGCCTTTTTCACTGCTGCCGCTTTCTTGGCTGGCGCCTTTTTGGCTGCTGCCGCTTTCTTGGCGGGAGCCTTCTTGGCTGGAGCCTTTTTCTTGGCAGGAGCCTTCTTCTTCACCGCTGCTTTTTTCGTAGCCATGTTTTTGTGGTCCTTCCTGTTCGCTTGCATGTCTGGAGAGATCGTCAAGAGGAGCATCAACTGTGTGTTTTTCCCTATAAATACAGGGGTTCGGACATCACAACTGCAGCACCCTGACACTGTATAAAACATGGTCTGCGCTAATACAAGGCTTGCGCCTGAAAATACGGGATTTATTTGCCACTCTGGTAAAAAATGCCTGAAAACAAGGCATATCTCGACAGTTTTTCAACGGGAGACGTAGAATAGCGCTCCCCTTTCAAGGACAGTTCAGCGATGCGCGCGAGTTCCTATTTACTGGCAACACAAAAGGAAACACCTTCCGACGCGGAAGTTATCAGCCATCAGCTGATGCTGCGGGCCGGCCTGATCAGAAAACTCGCCTCCGGCCTGTATACCTGGTTGCCCACGGGCCTGCGCGTACTGCGCAAGGTTGAGGCAGTGGTGCGCGAGGAAATGCAGCGAGCCGGTGCGCAGGAAGTCTTTATGCCAGTCGTTCAGCCGGCGGAATTGTGGGAGGAGTCCGGGCGCTGGCAGGCCTATGGCGCGGAACTGCTGCGCTTTGAGGACAGGCATGCGCGTCCTTTCTGCCTGGGCCCCACGCACGAAGAAGTGATAACCGAGCTGGTGCGCAACGAGATCAAAAGCTATAAGCAATTGCCCGCCAACTTCTTTCAGATACAGACCAAATTCCGCGATGAAATACGCCCGCGCTTCGGCATCATGCGCTCGCGGGAATTCATCATGAAAGATGCCTACTCCTTCCATGTCGACGCGGCATCCCTGCAACAGACTTACGACCGGATGTACGAGGCCTACAGCGCGATCTTTACGCGCCTCGGCCTGGATTTTCGTGCCGTGATTGCTGACACCGGCTCCATAGGCGGCAACCACTCCCACGAGTTCCATGTGCTGGCGGAGTCCGGCGAAGATGCGATCGCCTTCAGCGACGCCAGTGACTACGCTGCCAACGTGGAATTGGCAGAGGCGGTCACTGCTGTACAGTCGCGCCCCGCGCCCGGGGCGAGCATGGAGGAAGTCGCAACGCCAGACAGCAAGACCATAGAGGCTGTTTGCGCGCAACTCGGGCTGAGCCCCGAGCACACTGTTAAAACCCTCGTGGTTGAAGGTGACAGCGAAGAGGCGCCTCTGGTCGCGCTGGTACTGCGCGGCGATCATCAACTCAACGAGATCAAAGCCGAAAAGCTTGAGGGCATTGCCAACCCGCTGCGTTTTGCTGACCCGGAAGCCATCGAAGCCGCCGTCGACTGTAAACCGGGATCGCTGGGGCCGGTGGGCCTTGACCTGCCCGTACTGGTAGACAGGTCCGCCGCGGTACTGGCTGATTTTTGCTGCGGCGCCAATCGCGAAGGCTATCACCTGACCGGCGTCAACTGGGAACGGGACTGCCCGCTGCTGCGGGTAGAAGACCTGCGCAATGTCGTTGCCGGTGACCCCAGCCCCGATGGCCAGGGAACACTGGATATCAAGCGCGGCATAGAAGTCGGCCATATCTTCCAGCTGGGCACAAAATACAGTGACGCCATGGGCGCCACCGTGCTGGACGAGGCAGGGAAATCCACGGCTGTTGCAATGGGTTGTTACGGCATTGGCGTCACACGCATCGTCGCGGCCGCAATCGAGCAGAACCACGACGACAGCGGCATACTCTGGCCTGCCGGTATGGCGCCCTTTCAGGTCGCCCTCGTACCCATCAACATGCAGAAGAGCGAGGCCGTGGCCGAATGCGCGGAGTCGCTGTACCGCGAACTGACAGATCGCGGCGTGGACGTGCTGCTGGACGACCGCAACGAGCGGCCCGGCGTAAAGTTTGCCGACATGGAATTGATCGGCATACCCCACCGGCTGGTCATCGGTGATCGCGCGCTGGCGGAGGGGCAGCTGGAGTACAAGGGCCGCAGCGACGCGGAACCCCGTATGCTGCCGAAAGACTCTGCCCTGCAGGCGCTCATGGAATTGCTGGACAGTTGAGACATGCGCCTGAAGACACTCGTCCTGCTGTGCCTGCTGGCCTGCCTGCCGCTAGAGATCCTGGCGCAGGCACAGCCCGATGGGGGCGAGCGGGAGCAGCTGCGGCAGTTTCTTGAACGCAGCATCGCCCGGGCCAGCAGCTTTACAGATCGCTATGACGCGGAAGTCTGGTTGATGGATATGTCCGCCCGCATGCAGCCCTTTGTTGAAGAACCTGCCAGGCGTCTCGCGCTGCTTGAGGCGGTGCACTTCCACGCGCGTGAGGCGGCACTGCCCCCGGAGCTGGTGCTGGCGGTCATCGAGGTTGAAAGCCGCTTCCAGCGATTCGCCCTGTCGAAATCCGGCGCCCAGGGCCTGATGCAGGTGATGCCTTTCTGGCGCCAGGAAATCGGCCGGCCCGACGACAACCTTACGGATATCCATACCAACCTGTCCTACGGTTGCCGCATCCTGCAGTTTTACCTGGAGCAGGAACAGGGCCAGCTCAGCACCGCGTTGGCGCGCTACAATGGCAGCGCCGGCAGTCAGCGCTACCCCGACAAGGTCCACGCCGCCTGGCGGCGGCACTGGCGGCTGGAGCCCCTGAACTGGCGTTAGCTGGAGATTGCCGGCATCCTGCGCCAGCCTGCTATGATGCATCTGGCAGAGGTGCCAGTGTCAGCCTGGCAAGAGACGCGCAACGCAGCGACGCTGCCCGTGCCGTCCTGTCGAGGGACAGTCCCGGGAGACACCAGGCCTGCGGCAGCTGACCGGCACAGGGCTGCGACCACACAGACAGAGCGTCAAACAGAGAACGTTAATAGAAGAGGCAACTATGGATTTCGACAGCCTGCTACTCATCCTTATCGCCTGGCTGCTCTGGACCATTCACCAGGACCTGACCGAGAGCAATGACCGGGCGCGCAGCCTGAAAACGACGGTGAACCAGCTGCTCGCAAAGCTGGAGTCAGGGCAACGCCCGCGAGACGTTCTGGGCACGTCCGCCGCCGAGGAAGTGGCGACCGTGAACATCAATACGGCCAGCAAGGCGCGTCTGCAAACGCTGCCACGCATCGGCGCTGTTACTGCCCAACACATTATCGACGGACGCCCCTACCAGACCGTAGAGGCGCTGCGCCAGGTGCCGGGGATCAATAACGCAATCTTTGGCGAGATTCAGGGAAAAGTCAGCGTGTAGTGACTGCCGGGGTCATGCCCCGGCTAAACCCCCATGCTTGCCAGCGTGTTCATCACGCGGCGCAAAACACCGACCAGCCGGGGGTGGTCCGCTTCCAGACGGGTCGCCAGTTCCTCGACCGTATCCACGATATCCAGCTCGTCCGGCGTCTCTATGTCGTCATCGAGATGTTGCTCGACGTCGCTTATCAGGCCGTGCAGGCGCTCGCGCTCCTGTGCCTCCAGCGGCAGCCGGTCCACCTCATCCAGCAAGCTGGAGAGGTCCTTGAGAATCTCGTCTTTGCTCATGCCACTGACTCCGGTGAGCGGGCTTGCTGTTGCAGCGCCCGGATGGATGTTAGCTGAAGATAGTCACTCTAGACTGCGCCATCAAAAAAATCGCGAAAGCCGGAGCGCTCGTGGCGGCCGATTACGATATTCTCCAGCGTGCCGATTCCCTGCCGGTCGCCCATGCGCGCGCGAACCATCTGGTGCACATGAATGAACTCGTAGCCCAGGGGGTCGATCGCATCCAGATCCCATTCTTCCCTGGCGGTTTCCAGCTCGCCCTGCCAGACCCCGTGACCCCACTGGGGGTGACTGTATCCGAGGCCGATAAGCTGGAAGCGCAGTACCGGTTCCATTTCGATGTCGTATCGATTTCCCTGTTTGTCCGCCATGTTCAACACCATGTGGGCGGGCCGACGGGTGCCGGGCTGCCAGCGAATCGTGTGTTCAATCTCCACCATGGGGATCTGCCCCGGATCCTCGCCTTCGGGAATATCGTCCGGGTTGTCGTACAGGGGCAGCAGGTCGGCGCTGACCTGGGTGGGATGCCCGTCGCGATCCTCGAAGGTGCCCATCTGGGTGCAGACGTCGCCGAAGTTAATCGGGTTCCAGCACCAGTAGACACCGGGCTCCTTGTTGAGCAGCCCCGGCGCGCCGCCCTGGGGTTCACCCACGGGACGCACCCCCCAGGACTTATCCCGGGCACCGATAGCGCGGTTGACGTCAATGCGCTGACCGTCAACCTCAATCCAGCCCTGCCAGTACCCCATCTGCGTAAAGCGCGAGTTGTGCATGATCAGGTGCCCGTCGTCGAACATGATGTTCTGGGGCTCTTCGTGCGGAATGCTGGCCGCAATGAATGTCAGGTCGCAGCTGATGTTGTGTTCGTTGGGCGCCAACTGCAGGCGAAACTCGCGCATGGGCTTGACCACGGCCACTGACAGCGGCCCCACGGAGGTGTCCGCGCGCTCTTTGGGTGCCCGCCGGGAACTGTGGAACGCGTATTGCCGCGTGCCGATCGCAACGCTGAAGTGTGCATCCATCACGTGGCGATTCGGGTACAGGCCCAGGCCCGCCTCGAACAGGTAGGCACCCTCAGGGTCCAGTCCGTTCATCCAGTAACGGTCGTAAAAGTTGCGATCGCTCTGCGAAGGTTGCGCCACTGGCGCTGCGGTCTGGTGGATATTGTAGTCGTCGAAGCTGGTAATCATGGAGGGCTCCCCGGGGTAAAACTGACGCCCTGCAACGCAGCGCAGGCGCTCTTTTTATCGTGTGCGGAACAGCACTATACGAAGCCCAGACTACAGCCTCAAGGCGGGATTGTCTGGTCTTAACGCCGTGCAAAAACGTCAGTGTACGACAGGCTTTTCTGACTGGGCTGTCTTGTCAAACCAGCCGGCGCGGGTCACCGCCCTGTTCAAAAGCTCGTAAAGCTGGTGGCGCATGCGGTTGTCGAGGTTCAGCGTGAGCCCCTTCCCCTCCGACCCCTTGAGCGTCAGTGCCATGCTGCCACTTTCCAGCACTTTCTCTGTAAACGCGGTCACCAGCATCCCGTCTTCGCCCAGCGGGTATTCCGCCGGTTCGGCCTGGTAGGGCTGCTGGAATGCTTTTTCCTCCACCGCGCCACCGTGCTTGATGCGGGCTGCCTCGCGTCTCGCCGCCTGGGGTACCACCTGCTTTTCGTCCACTTCTTTCTCGAAGCTGATTTCAAGCCGCTCCAGCAGAATGCTGGTGAGCCGCCGGGTGCACCAGGCGCGGTACTCCTTCTCATCCGAGGTCGACACCTTGAGCATCAGCCTGTCCTCGGCACTGACATAGGTTACGTTGATCTGCCGGAGACGCGGCGCTTCGCTCATCCTAGCGCCCCAGTGCCGCCTGTGTTTTGTCCAGCGCCATCACGGCGCGCTCCAGCAGCATATCTATTTGCTCAGGGTTGAGGGTGAGAGGCGGTGCAATGATCATGGTATCGCCGACAGCGCGCATGACCAGACCGGACTCGACCGACAGCTTCCGACACAGGGCACCAGCGCTGCCGTCCTTGTCAAAGCGCGCCCGGGTCGCCTTGTCCGCGACCAGTTCCAGCGCTGCCACAAAGCCCACGCCACGCGCCTCACCCACCAGGGGGTGATCTGCCAGCTGCGCCCAGCGGCTCTGCAGATACGGGGCTTTGTCCTCGCGCACCTTGCGCACAATGTCCTGCCCCTCAAGTATGTCCAGTGTAGCGAGGGCCGCTGCGCAGGCGGCGGGATGGCCGGAATAGGTGTAGCCGTGGGCAAACTCGCCACCATCGGCTTTCAGCACGTCGGCAACGCGGTCTCCTACCATGACGCCGCCCAGGGGTTGATAGCCGTTGGTAACTGCCTTGGCGAAGGTAACGAGATCGGGCTGCACGTCGTAGTGATCTGAGCCAAACCAGCTGCCGAGGCGACCAAAACCACAGATAACCTCATCCGCGATCAGCAAAATATCGTGCTCTGCGCAGATGCGCTTGATTTCAGGCCAGTAGCTGTCCGGCGGCACAATAACGCCCCCTGCCCCCTGCACCGGTTCAGCGATAAACGCAGCGACGTTGTCGGCCCCCAATTCTTCAATGCGGGCCTCCAGCGAGCGGGCGGCCCGGAGACCAAAGGCGTCAGGCGCCTCATCGCCGCCCTCGCCAAACCAGTAGGGTTGGTCGACATGTGTGATGTAGGCCAGCGTTTCGAACTGCTTGTGCATGAACTCCATGCCACCGAGGCTGGCGCCCGCAATGGTTGAGCCGTGATAACCATTGCGGCGGCTGATCACATGGCGCTTCGCGGGCTTGTCCTGCAAATCCCAGAAGCGGCGCACAATGCGCAGTTGTGTGTCATTGGCTTCCGAGCCGCTGGCGGTAAAGAAGAAGTTATTCAAATGGGGCTGGGTAATACCGGCCAGACGCTGCGCCAGTTCTATGACCGGCGGGTGAGCGCACTGGAAGAAACTGTTGTAGTAAGGCAGCTCGTTCAGCTGGCGGTGAACAGCGTCGGCGATGCTCTTCTGCCCGTAGCCCAGACTGCAGCACCACAGCCCCGACATGCCGTCGAGGATCTCATTTCCCTCACTGTCGTAAATAAACGGGCCGTCCGCACGCTCAATAATACGGCTGCCCTGCTCTGCCAGTGCTTTGAAATCCGTGAACGGATGCAGGTAGTGACTGCTGTCCAGCGCCTGCCAATCACTCATGGCGCGCTTCGGTGTAATGCTGTTCATGGGGTGCCTCGCAAAAATTGACAAGCCGTCTCCGGCTCACCCATGATTGTGCCACAGGGCCGTACACGCGGCGAGCAACTGCTTATAATCGGGTTATGCAGAGGCTGCGCAAAAGCCGGCGCAGCGTTCAGCGAGCCAGCCGCACAGCACGACCGCGTGGAAAAGCTGACAGCGTACCGGGCAGCCTGAGGACTGGATGAAGGTCGGCAGCAAGCCGGGTGAGACTCGCATACTCGCATAAGGGCCGCATAAGGGCCGAATGACAGCCGAATGAGGGCCTGGCAAGAGCCGGATAGAGCAACGCTCCTGCAATGACCCTGTGGAGCAGGTACTCTACAGCGAGCAACGGTCCCTGAACCGCCAGACGCAGGCAAACCGCGTCCTGTTTTCCACAGAAGGAGTTTGCACCTCGCCCGCCATGCCCGCTATAGAACCGCTAGCACGCTGGAATCGTGATGTTGCCAGGGCGATAACCCATCTTGGCAGCGACAGGTTCTTTCCCACACTGATCAGGGCGATCTGCAACAGCGTAAGCGTTGATTTCCCGCAGGTCTGGCTCTACCACACTGACCTGCCCCCGCAGTGCATCTATCACGAGGTGCCGGAAAACGCCGTGCACGCCCAGATCGACCTGTACCTGGATGGACCCTACCAGGAAGACCCTTTCTACAAGGTCTCCATGCAACAACCGCGAGGTCGCTTCTACAGGCTCTCAGACCTTATCGAAGGCGATATACAGGCCTCCTCCTACTACGAGGAATACTATCGCGACACTGCCTCCGAGGACGAGGTGATCTACCTTGCGCGGCTCAGGGACGGCAATGTCATCAACATCAGCCTGATGCGACGGAATGGCCGTGGCAGGTTCAGCCGCGATGAGTTCCGCTTTCTGCAGGCGCTGTCTGCCCCCGTTGCAGAGCTGATCAAGCGCCACAGCGAGCTGGCCGATTTCAGCCGACGCTACCTGCTGGGCCGGGACATTACGGGCGTCATCGATCTGGCGTTCAGGGCATTCGGCTCGTCCCTGCTATCGCCGCGGGAGAAGGGTGTTCTGGAGCTCATGCTGCGCGGCTACTCAAGCCACGCCTCTGCAGAAAAGCTGGGCATCGCCCTGGAAACGTTGCGCCGACACCGCAAGAGTATCTATCGCAAGCTGGACGTAAACTCCCAGACGGACCTGTTTTCCCTGTTCATCGCAACGCTCCCCTACCTGGGACAGGCGGGCGTAAATGATCCTCTCAGCATCTATCTGGCACCCCCACAGGGCGAGCCTCTGGTCTGACCCAACTAGGGTATTGTCCGCGCCAGTCTCCGGGGCGACCCTGCTACGCTTGTCACAGAATGGCGCAAGCAATGTCTGTAGAAGCAGACGGGTTCCTACTGGCGTACCCGGATATCACAACAATTGAGGCGCTGCTGCCCGATCTCAGCGGCGTAATGCGCGGGAAGTGGCTTCCCCAGCACCAGCTCCACAAGGTGTATGAGGGGGAGTTCAAACTTCCGGTGACCACACTCAGCCTGGATGTGTGGGGCCGTGACGTGGAAGAGCTGGTGTTTGAGTCCGGTGATGCCGACGGCGTTTGCCGCCCCATTGAAGGCACTCTGCTGCCGACGCCCTGGACCAACGATGCCAGCTTTGGCCAGGTCATGCTGTCCATGTACAACGCGGACGGCAGCCCCTATAGCGGCGACCCCAGAAACGTTCTGAAACAGGTTCTGCAGCGTTTTCACAACGCGGGGTGGCGGCCGGTGGTCGCCGCCGAGCTGGAGTTCAGCCTGTTGCGCTACGACAGCGACGGCGTTCACCACAGTTGCACCCGGGTCGATGGCGGTACACCACTGGGCGGCAATCTCTATGGACTGGATGTATTGCACGAACAGCTCGATGTCCTGCAGGACATTCGGGCGGCATGTGCGGCCCAGGGACTGCCCTTCGATGGCATCGTCAAGGAGTCCGCGCCGTCGCAGTATGAAATCAACATGCAGCATATCGACAACCCGGTGC
>JAZBPS010000416.1:0-2794 GCA_036353375.1 Halieaceae bacterium
CCTGCCGCCGTGCAGGACCCGGCAGCACAGGCCGCCGTGCCCCAACATGGCCGCCACACCGCCTTTGCCCAGGGCTGACTCCATGCGTGAGCACGGATGGCACAGGGCGTTTGCCTCAAACACAGCCTCACCGATGCGAAAGCGCTGGTAGCGCAGGGCGTGCAGGTTGATGCCACTGACCACGAGGTTACGCCGCAGCAGCGCCGGGTCGATGCTGTCGCGGCCGAGAAAGTGCGCCGTCTGCTGGATGAACTCGCTGGAAATTACCGTAACCTGCCGACCCGACCCCGGTGTCTTGTCCACCCGGTGATCCCCCTCAAGGCCGCGGCCCGCAATCGCGGTGACCGCCGCAGGCGTGTCGATGTGGCCGCGACGCTGCGTGCGCAGCCCGATCCAGGTCAGGCTGCCCGGGGGCAGGTCCCGGGCAAAACGGTCCAGAGGATTGCTGCGTTTGTTCATAGGCGCACTACATTACCGACAGCATCCAGGCGATACCAGCTGCGTGTATGATGCCAGGACCAAAAGGTGCGGGAGAGTGTGTGCATGCAGTGTAATCTCGAAGGGCGGTGCCACTGTGGCGCCGTGCGTTACACGGGTCGCAGCGAACCGGTTTATTCCTGTGAGTGCCATTGTCTTGACTGCCGACGCCTGAGCGGTGCCGGACACCTGGCGCTGATGGCCGTGCCCGCGGCGGATATGGTATTCACTGGCCCCCTGAAAGCCTACGGCGCGGTGGTGGACTCCGGCGCAACGGTGACCAACCATTTCTGCGCCGAGTGCGGCTCACAGATCTACAAGTCCGGCGAGCTGATGCCGGATGTCGCTTTCCTCGTCGCGGCCACGCTGGATAACCCGGAAACATTCCAACCCCGGGTGAGCCTTTACACCTCGCGGGCCCTTTCCTGGGATCCGCCAAATCCGGCGACAACGCACCACGAGAAGATGCCGGCGGGATAAGCCCGCGCAGGCGGCGCGTTAATAGTAAGAGTTTGGCGACAGGTCGGGATTGATTTCCCCGGCCACCTCGTCCGGATCGACACCGCAGTCATACAGCGCCGCGCGCACGGTTTCGATATGCTCCAGCACGATCTGGTAGCGATCCCCGTACTCGTACTTGGTCACTTCTATCGCCTGGGGCATGTAGGTGTAGGCAATCTTCAGGGCGGTGAGCTGGTCTTCTGTCATGGGGCGATCTCTCTCCTGGTCGTCCGCTGTCAGTGGCAAAAATCTCGGCGGTAACCCGCGCAGTACTGCAGGACGCGCAGCCAGCAATCGACAGCGGCGCGCGGTTCGTATCTACGTATATGATAACGCTCCTTTTGGTCCTGTTGTTGCTGGGCGCGATTGCGCTGCCAGGCCTGTGGGTGCGTCGCGTCCTAGCCCGCTACAGCGAACCGGCTGACCGTTACCGGGCGCAAGGCAGCGGTGCGGAGCTCGCAAGGCACCTGCTGGACCAGCTGGGGCTGCAGGAGGTGGCGGTGGAACGCACACCGGCTGGCGACCACTACGACCCTGACGCCAGGGCCGTGCGCCTGATGGACGACCGCTACGATGGCTATTCACTGACTGCCGTCACGGTGGCCGCGCATGAGGTGGGTCACGCCATCCAGCATTGGCGCAACGAGCGACTGTTTCAAAGCCGGCAGCGACTCGCCAGGCTGGCGGCCTATGCACAGCGCGCGGGCGGTATGGTGCTGATCGCTGCGCCCGTGGTGATGTTGGCTACCCGCGCGCCTGGCCTGGGTTTCGGATTTCTGGCGGTGGCCATCGGGTCCATGCTGGTTGGCACCCTGGTGCATCTTGTCACGCTGCCGGTTGAGCTGGATGCCAGTTTCGGCAAGGCCCTGCCGATGCTTGAGGAAGGGCGCTACCTGCACGAGGGCGACCTGCCCCATGCCCGCCGGATCCTGCGGGCAGCAGCACTCACCTACGTGGCCGCATCCCTTGCCAGCCTGCTAAACCTGGGGCGCTGGCTGGCGGTGCTCAGGCGCTGAACGGCGTGAACGCGCGCACGGGCGCGGTCAGCCGTAGCGCCACTGCTTTGCCGGCGCCGTACCCTGCTCATACTCGATGACCTGAACATCGAACCATATGGGCAACAGGTACTGGAAATAGAATGCATGGGTGGTGGTGGGCGCGATCACCAGATCGTCGTACTCCTTGAGCCGAACGCGGTCATCCTTCTCCTGCCACTGTTTGCACAGCGCCAGCTTCTCATCCACTTCTTCCCGTGAATCGAACAAAAAGCCCAGGTGGTCATAGCCCGGGGATTGCAGGTGCTCCTCCTGCTCCATCAGCAGCAGGAACTGGCTGGTGTCCTCGTCGGTGCGAAGCAGCAGCCCGGTGCTGTCGAACAGGGGGACTTCAATCGCGTCAAACCCGAACACCGCGCTGTAAAACTCCACGATGTTGTCCTTGTCGCGCGCAAGCGACCCCGGCGGCATGGTGAGTTCCATGTGGTTGAAGCGAAGTGCGGGCATGGGCGTCATTCCTCTGCTGGTCAGTTTCGGATGACACCATACTAGTCGCCGGAGTTGGAAAAGTCCGCGGTGCAGGTTGTGGATCCTGCTGCCGGTTTACGATGGCATGCAGGTGATGTGTGCGTTTTGGAATCTGGCCCGGATTGGCCTGATTAACCGCGCCCCAGCGAGGCCAGTGGGGCGGAGCCGAGGTGGTCAAGGATGCGTTTCAATGTTGCGGCGCTGTTTTCGTCCCGGGTGGTTTCCAGCGCGTCCTGCAGTACCTCGCGGATGTCTTCAGCGTCCACCCGCTCCATCTCCCATCCCGGGTAGAG